>CAUTUR010000001.1:0-49667 GCA_963541585.1 uncultured bacterium
CAATGAAATAGCTAATAAACTGATTAAAGCTGGTAAATGAGAATCCGTAGCTGAAAATCTTGATAAATTTGAATGACTTGATCACAATGAAATAGCTAATAAGCTGATTAAAGTTGGTAGATGAGAATCCGTAGCTAATAATCTTGATAAATTTGAATGACTTGATCACAATCAAATAGCCAATAAGCTGATTAAAGCTGGAGAATGAAAAGCTGTAGCTGAGAATCTTGATAAATTTGAATGACTTGATCAGAAGACGGCGGAAATACTGATTAAAGCTAGCTATTGACGAGCTGTAGCTAATAATCTTGATAAATTTAAAATTCTTAATTACAACAAGATAGCGAAAATGCTTATTGAAGCAAGAGATTCTGAATCTCTTGCTGAGAATCTTGATAAATTTAAAGATCTTGATCAAGAGATAGCGAAAATGCTTATTCAAATCGGATATGTTGAGGAAGTAAGAAAAAATATCAAGAGTTTTAAACAATCCGAGGTATAAATATTTTTTTTAACCTCAATCAAACGCCACAAAAGGGCGTTTTTTCTTTTATTTAAAATTGTGGGTATTATATTTTTCTAATTTTTACTCAAAAAGGTTAAATGCGGAAAATATTATTATACAAATATTTTATAGATTAATTTCAAAATATTATTACTTATTTAAAAATGAAATAGGTATATAAAACTTCATTAAAAAGGAAATGAATACAAATTTTGTTATACGAATCTTTTATATTGTAGAAGTTTTTTGAAAGCAATCTTTTCTTGCTTTCTGGGCACAGATAATTAGACTGGGACCAAGTTTATTCATTTCCCTGTCATGAAAACTTCTCTCCTTGAAACCTATCTTCAAATTCCACTAGAACAGACAAAGAAATCTGATTTTTCTCCTTTTTTGGAGCATCTTTTGGAGAGAATTAGAATGCATATTGCGAAACAAGGAAAAATTCTGCTCATTACTCTGACCAAAAAATCTTCTGAAGAAGTGACAAATTTTCTGATTGCGCAGGGATTTAAGGCATTTTATCTGCATAGTGAGATTGCAACGATTGATCGCCGAGAGATTATCAAGAAGTTGAAGAGTGGCGAGATTGATATTATCGTGGGGGTAAATCTGCTCAGAGAGGGGATTGATCTGCCTGAAGTGACGCTGATTGCTGTGCTTGATGCGGATAAGGAGGGTTTTTTGAGGTCTACGACTTCGTTGATTCAGATTATCGGTCGTGCCGCGAGAAATCCGCAAAGTGAAGTGATTCTCTATGCTGATGCCTTTACCGAATCTATGCTCAAGGCGCTTTGGGAAACCTATCGTCGTCGCTCTATTCAGGAGCAACATAATCAAAAACTCTGAATCGTTCCAGAGATTGCTTCTTCCAATGTGAAGTCTCTAGAAACAGTGAAAACTGATCTTAGTTTGGATCAGGATTTTGGATCTTTAACCAGAGGAAAGGTTAAGAAACTTAAAAGAGCAACTAAGGCAGAAAGAGAGATTATTTTGAAGGATCTTAAACTCCAGCTTGATGATGCGATTAAAGCTTGGGAATTTGAAAAAGCCGCGGTGATCCGCGACCAAATCAAAGAGATAGCAGGGGAGTAATCGTTGATTTTTTAAATATGTTTTTCTCTCTATAAAAATAAACTCATTAATCCTCTCAAGATAGCATAAGAAGCGATAATCACGATGATTCAGATAATGGCGTTTTTCATTGCTGCTTTTGCATCACTTGGACTTCCGTATCAAAAAATTGTTGTGGCATACTGATATCCAGCATAAAGCATCATGATCCCTCAAATAAGGAGCCCTAGCTGTGATAAAAATTTCATAATATAGACCACATACTGAATCAAAGTATTTCGTCCCATAATTCAGGTTTGCATGGCTTTTGCAATATCTCATTTTTTTTCATAGTCTTTTGCTATGGTAGTATACCTTTCAATTGCTGTTCCTGAAATAGAGGGGTTTCCGACAGTTCTTACATCATTTGCAGCAGCAGTTCTTCCTTCTTCAGAGGAAATTTCTGGGATAATGTGGAGATTATTTGGTGTAGCAGAAGCCTGAGATCCTCAAAATAAAAAACTCAACATTACAAGAGAAAGGACCACAATAATAATTCTGATTTTCATGATTTTTTTTAGGAAATAAATTTAATTACATTGAGAGATAAGTTTTGGAATCATCCTCACAACTCCATGAAGATTACTGATTGCACTTGTTAGATTTTCTAAAAGTTTTGTTGCTCTCGTATTGATAAGATAGTGATCTGCATATTGTTTCATTTCTTGCGACAAGAGTAAATCAGATTTATGAATAATGAGATTTGATAGGAGATATACTTCCTTATCTATAGTTTGCTGAGTCATATTATCACAGGCTCTTTGTGCAAGAAGCATCTCTTCACTCTGAAAATCAATAGGGAGGAGCGTCATAAGATAAATAGCACTTTGACAAAGGTTGCTATATCTGGTATTTAAGTTTCGCTCTCTATATTTTGAAAAAGGAAACCTAGTTTTTTCAATGTCTTCTATCGATTGTCTATATTCTTGGGGAGAAACTCAATTGTATGACGGAAGATGAAGAGAGGCTTGTCTCTCTCGATTATCATGATATGTCCTTGATAGAGCAGGTGGTAAAGCTCACGCTCTTTGATGTCCTATTTGATTTGTTGTTTCCCTTCGCTCTTTAGCTTTTCCATCAACAGGAATGTCATCATAGTTTCCATCTATATTTAATCTCCTCATCATCACATCAACTAAGTGATCAAAAAGAAAGGCTGATTCAGGGAAGTTGGTCCTATTTTTAATCAGGATACGGTCTTCTTCACAGGATTTTTTCATTATAGGATTATCATTGAGGAGATTTGAACTGCAACAGTGGCTTTTTAGGTTAATTAAAGCCCTATGAAGTCCTTCTTTTGTTAGGGGTTGTAAAGCGGGATTCCCCTTTGTTGTTGTATCAAAAAGCGTATTTTCAATCGCTTTAATTGAAGTTTCCGTAAAAAGCGCACAGTCATGGGCGGATACAAAGCTAAAGGTAATGCTTCATCAAACAAGAAATAAGAAGACAGATTTTTTTAGCATTGAGTCGGCTTTAGAAGAAGAGAGTAAAGTAGAATAAGTATATCAGATTTTTATTTTTTTTCAAGTTTTATAAAGGTTTTACTTTAAATGTAATGGTAGCAAAGGATTCTTCAAAGGCATTTTCTGAAAGAGAGTAGCTAACGGTTTTCTCTTTACTGTTAAATTGATAGCTTCATCGAAGTGGTTTGTTACTTCGAAGAGAACCATTCTTTGCAATATAGAGTAGAGGTTCTTTATTCTTCAGGATCACTTCTCATCCATTGAAGCTACCGTAATGCTGTCCTTCTAAAGTATACAGTGTCCCTTGGGAAATCTCCTTGTTGATCAGAGCTTCTGATTGTAAGATGATTTCAAAGAGGATTTTTCAGTTTTGAATAACATTAATAACAGGATATCCTTTTGAGAAACTGACTTTTAAGTGTGTTGTTTTTTGGAAAGCAGGTTGTATTTTAATTTCTCCATTTTGTCCATTGACGGTAGCAATGAGCTTTTTGTTTTCTGTATAAAGTCCGATTAATTCTCCAAAATCATAATAAGCTCCTGTGATGGTAGTCTGATTGGTAGAAACAGGATAAGTCAGAATTTTCTTTCCATTTTGGGTAGCAGTCAAGCTTGAGTTTACACTACTTCTTTGTTTCTCAAAACTAACGTTTCCTTGATCAATATCTTTTTCTAATTCAGAAGTAATAAGCATTGGATTTTCTATACCTTCTTTCCATCCAGAAACTTGCTGAATATGTTCGATGGTGATTTCAGGGATTTTAATACTGAGGCTTATATTTTCTACTTTTTCATTGCCTTCAGAATCTTTTGCTGAGATCGTATAGTGTTTGGTTTGTTCTTTTGTGAAGAAGAGATCTTTTAGCCTAAGAGTTCCCTCGGAAGCATTGATCGCTTTTTTCATAATCTGTTTTTTGTTTTCTTGGATATAAGTTGTTGTTATTAAGGTATCATCAGTTCGTGTAATTTCTAGGTCATAATAGCTTCAGATATATCATTGCAGATCTAAACCTTCATCTTCTATTGCAGCTTTTCTTTTTCTAATAAGTTTTACTTTAGCGGTTGGTGGCTGATTATCTCATATAACTTGTCTTCCAGCAACGATTTGGTTCGATCGAGGAGCATTTTTTTGATATACGCGATTTTCATTTCTTAGGCTAGTGAGTTGGAGGTATTGCCATTTTCTTGGGGCTTCATGAAGACTAAATTGAAGTTTTTCTTCAGCAGGATTATAGTAAAATACTTCAGAAATCAGTTTTCAAATCTGATTTTTTACTTTAAAGGTAGATCTCTCAATTTGTAATTTTAAAGCGTTGATTTCTGTTCCCTTAGGGAGAAAGAGAAGATATTTGACTCATTCTTGATCATACTTTTCCAGCAGGCCATCTACCTTTTCTGAAATCTGCATCAGATATCCAGAAATCGCTTCATGATGATTATTCATCCAAGAAAAACTCAAACTATCAAAGCTTTGTCCCTCGAGTCTAAAGTTCTTCACTTCTGAATTCTGATCATAGAGCTTGATTTCATCACTATTCCCCCAAAGCCATCATCCTCAGAAACGTTCATATTTTTTCTCCTTATTTTTGAGCTGAGGAGTAATGACATAAAAATCTTTGAATTGTTGTCCTATTTTAGCTTCGACATCATTCGCATATTTTATATAGACATTGTGATCATCTCGAGTGATGAGTTCTGTTTTTTTATCATTATTGATATCTTGTTGATAATACTTTGGAAATTTCTCATAATTGAGTTTTGAATGGACAACATTTACTAGATTATTCTCATGATTCTTGATAAGAACACCTTCGATATAACTACTCATATCTGTAGTTGAGGTTTCATGGGTTGCTGGTTTTTTATTTCATATTTGAGTAAGAAGGGGTCTCTGTTCAGCATCTCCATTTTTAGTCAAAAGTGTTTGCTCTCCAGCATAGCTCTGTGTTTTTATACTATTCCATTGATTAAGTTTTGATTGAATTGATTGAAGATAGTTTTTTGAGTTTTTATAGGTTTTGTCTGACATATTTAACTCTGAAGCGCTATGAGTATTGAGAGCAAGCATATATCCATTGAGTCTTTTTGCTTCCGTAGAGATGAGTTCTTCAGTAGGATTTCTATTTATTATTGTTTTTTTAGCTTCAGTATTATCCTTCAGAAGATGAGTAGAAAAAGAAAGCTGAACTGGTTTATTTTTCGTTCATTTTTCTATGGTTTTTAAAAATTTTGTATAATCTGACTTGGCCAGTTGAGCTAGAGTACTAATCTCTTTTTGTTCATCTTTTAGGAGTCAAGAAACCTGATTTTTCATATTAAATAATCCTGTTGTGTTTGCTGAAATTGTAGTATCTGTTCAAGCTAAAGATAAAAGTGGATCAATTTTCTTTTTTTCATAATCAGAAGAAAGAGCGTCTTGTAAAGAAGTCAGATTTCATTTTAATTTATCTTTATAGCCTACTTGAACATTAAGGTTAATAGGAGTATCTGTGGTAGTATTAAGTTTATCAGTTGTCTTATCACTAAAATCATTTACGTTATTAGACAAAGATTCTGCTTGTGAGCTAAGATTGTAAGTACCTTGATTGATGCTATCAACCATACCCTTTAGGAGAGCGTAAAAAGCATCAAAGTTGTATTGGAGATTTACATAACTATCTACCTGAATATCTACTCATTGTAGAGGAGTTTGTTTAAAATAAGCAGTAAGATCCAAGTTGTCTACCCGAGGGACGTTATAAGTTCTTTGTGTCATTTGTTCAATTCTGGCTTTTACAGAACTTTCACCAACAAGTCCAATTCAAGATTTTATGATACAATAAATCTTAGAAAGTTTTTTTGCAATACTTACCATACTAGTAATTTGATTTGGAAGTTCTGGAATTTTAGGAGCTGGAGGTAAAACAGGAAGCTGCATTTTTACCTGAGGAATAAAAGATGGAAGCTCAGGAAGTTCAGGTGGATTTGGTAAAAGTGGAATATCAGGAATATTGAAATCTATCTTAAAATTTACACCGAGTTGTGGTGGTTCTGGAAGATTTGGAAGTCTTGGTAATTCTACTGTCTCTGGAACAAAATTAAAACGAGGAAGAACAATATCCATTCCAAGATTGAGATGTGAGAGATCAATATAGAGACTTGGTATTTTTACACTAGGGATTGGAATAATCGGCAGATCTGGACAAAGGAAGCTTAATTTACAAGAATACTGATCGTAAGTATCATTCGTACATTTACCGCATTTTTTTCCTCGATCCACAAAAAGATCTACCATAACTTGATAGGTTTTTACAACGCCTAAAATAGTAATAATAGCATCTACATACTGAGTAAATCTATTCGCGTTTACTTCCATCCAATAGTTGATGTATCAGAAAAAATTAGAGAGTAAAGCTGAAATTTCTCATAAATACCTATCGGAAACATGCAGCCATTCGTAGATCTCGAGTGGGAACCTTTTATAAAGTTCCAAAACTTGAATATTTTGGTATATTTGTTCGCTTGTTTTATCAAACTTTGAAGCCATTTGAACAATCTGACTTTTTGCCTGTTCAATGAGTTTACATTCAGATTTTTTCTTTTCTTGAGTAGTTCCAGTTAGAGTAGTGAGTTCTTTTTTACAGTTTCAAAGAGCAAGATCAATAATTGAATTCCATCCCTTTAAAGTTTCTTTGTTGCTTTCTTCCCAGGTTAGAAGGTAACTTTTGTAAGCTTCAATATCTTCACTATAAATTCGTGGAATTTTGATATTGAGTGTCTGACTAGAAATATTAACAAGTTCTTTATCATTGAAAAAAGTCTGAAGTTTTTCAAAGGGATTGTCTCAATTCGCAAGGTCAAGTGCTGTCAGATTCTCCTTTGAGTGAAGCTTTGTTAAGGTATTTTTTGCCAGCGTTTTGAGATTTTCTGATTTTTTAAATTTAGAGGTAAGTTCGGAAACAGTAGTTTCTGTTTGTTTCGTTCATTCACTTGTTAGTTTTCAAAGTTCTTGAAAGTTAAAACTAGAAATCTGATTATTTAAATCGTCCATATCAGGGAGAATAACCTCTACACGGAATCTTAGGAGATTATTGATCCAATATTGCATTTGTCTATCAAATCGTCAAACAAGTTTTTTTTGTAGTCCTTGTTGCTTTCCTCAGAGAATCGCATTTTTAATATCCTTTACTCATTGAACCTTTACTCCATTGATTTCTAATCCATTTTGAGTAGCATCTAACTGAGAAGTAATCGCATCGTAATCTATATTGATAGTTCAACCAAGATAGCTACCTTCAGCTAAACTATTTGGAATAGCATCATTCGTTAATGCTGAAGCAGTGATTTTAAATGGTGAATCACTTTGTTTGAGCTGACAGGTGTTCGTTTGACGATAATCTTCTGACCAAGGATGGTAGGTTGTACCTTCTTTATGAGAAGTAGTATCATTGGTAGTTCAGCTTTTCTTTTTTCCACAAGGCAAAGGCATTGAAGTTACAATACAATTTCCTCCAATATCTGAAAGAGGACTTGGCATGCTAATCCCTGCTGAATAAGGTCACATACAGATTGCTAATCATAATTGTGCTGTCAGTGTTGGAGCTGCATAAATCCTGATTTGAGAAGGATAAACTCCTCATCAAGCCCAAAGGAAGCCATCTCCTGGTCATTTCAATCCCCAAGGAATAGGAATGCTTCAAACAGGAGTATACAAGGTTCCTGGAAAATGAAAAACAGGCAATCCTTTTCCAAGAGTCCTTGTTAATGGCTCTAGTGGAATACATCCCATTAAATGATAGTTTCCAGGAGCGAGAAAGGCTTGATTGAAAGGAACTGGTAATCCTTCACATGACTTAAGATTAGAAAAGGAAAAAGTGAATCCATTACACATTTTGTCTGCTGCATCTTGAATTGTATGTTCAATTTTTGTAAGTTCTTCATCAAAAAGTTCTACCTTTATATTTCCAAGGTCAACATTTTCTCCGTTTTTGAGATCTGATCGCGCTCAAGAAAGAATATCTTTTACACTAAGAGTTTCCTGAACTTCATTGATTCCAGGCATATTATTTAGAGTATCGATACTCTTGGTTTCTTTTACTTTATTTTCTGCTTCTTGAGTTGCTTGTTTTTTATCATGATCAATCTCATTCATAACATTATCACTTAACTTTTGGAGATTAACAACCTTTTCTTCGTAAGTTCTTTTTTTCTTGAAGATTTCGTTCTTATTTATGAGCAAAGATTGTTGTTTATTACATCAGTCTTTGGCTGCTTGAACAATAATGTCAGGTAAGGTATCAACTCCTCCTAGTCACGATATGTTATAGTCTCTTGGATTTATATCTTCAATTCTTATCTTAAAAAGTGGATCATCCATATGATAGGTGAGCGTATAGGTATACACAATTTGGTTATTAGCAGAGAACTGCATATTAGTTAAATAATAGGCATAGACGTCAGTTTTTGGATTGATATCAGCTTTTCCTTCTTGAAATTGAATATCTTTTGGAGCTTGTGTTGTCTCATTTTGTTCGATAAATCGAGGTCCTTGAATTTTATCAAAAAAAGCTGAACCAGATCCGAAAGTTCCATTTTTATTGATGATAAGAACTTCAACTTTTACTTTATCTCATTCTTCTAGGTTTCATCAGTTGATATCAGTATATCTTTTTGAAATATCTCTTACTTTGTCACTTAAAATTTTATCTGGAAGAGGAGTTTCTAGCTTATTAATAGGTACGAAGGCCCAATTTTCCTGATCTGCAAATCATTCTAAATTTTCAAAAGGGTTTCTAACATATTTAGTAAAGATTCAAACTCCGCCCTGAGCAGTATCAACAATATCAAAACTTTGTCCTGCATGAACAATTTCATTTTTACTGCTAGGATCTATACGTCCCTTTTCTTCAGCTCCATCTTTTACACAACTAGAAACAGAAGGAAGCCAACACATCCCATCTTCGTATGAAAGTTTTCCTTTGATTCTTTGATCATCAGTTTGACGATGTATTTCTCTATATTCTCTTGATCAGCAGAGCGGTCAGCTAGGATTTGGAACAGGACAAGATTTGCAACTATTATATCTTCGATATTTTTTACAAAATTGTTCTCAATAGCTGTTTCTTGAACACGAGTAATCTAGTGCTTGACAGGGAGCAATCAAATTTTCATTTTCTATTTTCCCCAAGAGAAGAGGATCGGTTTCAATTCATTTTTCTCTATTATTTTTTTGATTGAGTGCTTCTTGGAGCTCATGTTCAGTTGGGTAATTTAATCCATCTCGACGAATTAAACTTTCATCTCTGATCGCTTCTCAATTTAATTGAAGTCAGAATTTTTTGACAATTTTAGTTGAGGATTCTTGTCTAGAAGATCGATCCTTATCACAAGTATAGATATTTTTACTCAAATAAGAATGATTTTTTAAATTTCCCTTACCATAGAAAATTTTGAGATATCATTTTTTGTCTAAAGTAATAATATCTATTTTTCCATCTGCATCCATATCTTTCACAAAAAGTTGATGAACCTTTGAGAGATTCTCTGGAGTAGTTGTGATTTCTCAGAGTTTTGTATTAGTATTCAAACAGGCAATTTTCCCATCGACATCAAATACCCCATCTTGATTCGTATAAATTCTGATCTGATTTTTTGTATTATAAACAATAATATCTTCAAAGTTATTCCCGTCAATATCCCCAATAAAAACTTCCTTAATTGGTTCTGCACTGATCATAAGCGTTCCTATCGTTTTGAATTGTTTATCTTGATACTGTTTTTGAAGTCTAATCTCTCAATCTTTATAAACAATCAGAAGATCTCTTAATCCATCATTGTTATAATCGATATCTATAGTTTTAAAGATTGGTTTCTCGCTATCACTATAGACGACCTTTCCTAGTCCTTGATTATAATCAGCTTTTTCTAGATTTTTATTTTCATCAATTCTTTTGAGTGCAGGATCTCAAATATTAATTAAAAATTCTGATCCAAAAGCTAGCGTAGCTTCACCTACACTCTGTCCTCCTGCAAAAGAAGTGATATTTTTAAAATTAGCTCTAAATCAGATTGCTTTTTCCATTTCATCACTATTCTGAATAGAGTCATAGCCTTGATAGTCTGTTTTTAAACGGTCAAGTGTAGAGAATACTGCTTTTACAGTACTTGTTGTTGAGCCATTTGAAAAAACTGATCAGAATTCATATTCTTTATTTTCGAGATCCAAAGTAGCATTACTAAAATCAATCCCTGCAAAAATAGCTTTCCCTAAAATTTGTCCTTTCCCAATAATATTCCAAATAGGTTTTCCTACTATTTCTTCATCGGTCCATTGAAAAGTGATACCATCATCAAGACTCGCAATGTTTATCCCTTCGTGATTTTTAAAGCTTCCATCGGTATAGGAAAAATTCTGATCAATATCATAGATATAGAGTGATTTTTCAGTTTCTTGTAGTAGCTTTTTTGGATTTAATAATTGTGTAGGAAAAATCTTTCTTTTGGTCCATAAATCATTTACAGTAAGCGTTCAGATTCCTCCTATTTGTAAAAGTAATTTTCAATCCTTTTTTCGCGCAAGAAGAGTATGTTGATCTATATTTTCAATTGTTCAATTATTTCAAAGGATTAAGCTTGTTCTTTTAATTTTATTCAAATCAACAAGCTGAGTTGTAACTGCAAGCGTTTTCTTTGATTTTGAAATAATAGTTTCAGAAATTTTCCTATTATCAGAATGATAGCCTCGTTGATTTCACCAGTCACTACCAAAAAGATTCAGATACATGACATTTATTCCATCTGCAATACTTGAGCTTAAAAAGAACTTTTTAGTAATTAGGTTCGTAGATCATTGAATTTTCTTTCCATTACTCTCTGCTTCTGCATAGATCTGAGTACGTCAACCTTGCTGATTTGATTTCAGTTGAAGTTTCTGCTCTCCATTTACGATATTCATTGTTCCATAAGGAGAAACACTAATTGGACCATTTTTTCAGAGAAATACCTTTTGAGATCAGTTTATTTTATTTCACCAAGCATCAGTTAAGTTAATAACTGCAGTTGAGCTAGAGTTAGGATCTAATTTTTCTTTTGTGAGATTAAAATTGATTTTTTCTAAAGCTCATGGAGCAATATCTAGCGATAACACTTGTTCTTTGAGACCAGGAATCACGAGAGAGATAAGATCTTTTCATGATACATATCATGGGACAAGATAAAGCCTAGCTTTCCCATCTTTCATGAGAAGTGAGTTTACAGGGGAGAGTGTCAGTTTTTTCTTTCATTTACCATCAAAGGATTCTTGTAAACTCATAACTTTTGCAAGATTATTTTTTGATCCTAGAATAATATTAGTTGTGATAGGAATAATCGCATTTGTAGAATCTCTCAAAACAAGATCAAGTGCGAGAGCCCTACGGATATTGAGTAGCATGTTGCCTTTTGAATCACTAGAAAAATATGGAAGATCAGTAATTTGATAACTCAAAGATTGACTAGGAGATCAATTTTGTTCTAAGCTAAGTTTTCAAGCGATAAGTTTTGCCGTATTGTTAGATAAGAGCTCTCACTTTTTATTTTTAACAGAAAACTTAACAATTCAGTTAGAATTTAAATCTCACCTATATAAAAGTTTTAAATTCTGAAAATCATTTACCTCCTGGTATTTTCTTTCTTGTCCTCAAACGACAAGTTTTCATTTATCTACCTCTATGATATACGATTCTAATGTCCTCTGAATCTCATTTTTGTAAAGATCAAGCGCTTTTAGGGAGATAAGCGTATAGGCTCCTGCAAGAATTTTTTTATCTTGAGGAAGTCAGATTTCAAAGCTTTTAACAGGCCCAGGAACAGCAGAAAGTGAAACAGACTTCGTTCCACATGCTCAATTTCATCAGCAAAGTTCTAGTGTGGCTACAATAGTTCAAATACTGTTCTCCGCCAAGAGAAAATCAATACCAAATCCATTTTTGAAAGGATTTTTTGTTACCATTACTTTGGAAGTACAAGTATTTTGTCAATTAACAAGTAGGCAGTTATCTCCTGTAGAAGTAATTTTTACCGTTAAATTTCCATAATCTTTTAAGGAAAGAAAATTGAAAGCACCAGTTTTATTTAAAACACTAATTTTTTTATTCTGAGTCGTAATTTGTGTCTGATTTAGAATATGTTGTACAAAAGAATTTTCAGAGGAGCTCTGAGTAGGAATTAAATTATCAAATCCTATCGATGATTTTAACGATTTTTTATAGCTATCTCGAGAGTCTGAAAGAGGGGTAATAACATCGTTTTCTACGCTTTCTTTTATCGGAACAGCTCAGAGTGAACCCTCAAAAGAAAGTGAAATTTCGAATGGTTTTTTCTTGATTGCGTTTAATCGACATTTGAGACCTTCCCACCACTCAAATTTTCAGCTTTTAAAGTCATAAAGAAGGAGTCCTTCATTAATATCAAATCAGCATTCCTTTTGAATATCATGAGCTTCTTTTGCATCTCATGGGGATTCTTCTCTGTTCGGTTCTTGAGGAATTTGAATCTTTTTTTCTCATTCCCTAAACTGTTCATCCTGATCAGGAATAACCGTATCATCGCTATCAGAGTTAATATACCCTACTTCATATCCCTTGGTAGTATAGCTTGGAATAATAAGTTTTGAGTGGGTATTCTTCCTTTGATAATAACTATCTTTTTCTTGAGTAAGGTAATTATGGATAATATAATCAATTTTTTCATTAATATCAAAATTCTTTTTCGTATTTTGAATATCTTCCTGAATATTATCACTATAAGTTTTGATCTGATTTGAAATATTTTGATAATAGAGAAGCTCTGCTAGGCTGTTAAGCATTTTCTCGCCACCTATTGCATCGAGCATTTCTTCATAGGTAAAAGGCTCATAAGAACGAACACTAGTTTCAAGACTAGGAGTTGCGAGTTTATCAACAGAAAAAAGTTTAAGATAATGTTCATCAAGTTTTTTTGCTTTTTGTTTTTCCTGAGATAAAATTCTATTATATTCAGTAACTTTATTATTCAGATAGTCAACTAAAGCTTGACGGATACTATCAGGAGTTTTCAAAACAAAAGACTGATCATAGATTTCTGTTTTAAATAAGTTAGGATAGATGAGTTTTACTTCATTTTCTCCCACTCCTTGGAAAGAAAGATATCTTGGTGAGTCAATAGGTCTTTCTGGAGTTAAGATATTCATTCATGGAATTTCAACTTGTGGATTGTGAGGATCTGAAAAAAAATGTTCTGTAAAGAGTGATTTAGCTTCTGATACATCATCGATAATGGTTTGAAGTGGATTTTTAGTATTTCAAGATTCAGAACTACTTTCTCAAGCTTCTTCACTTCATAAACAATGAGGATCCTTTTCGTCTCAAAAACTAATTTGATTTTCATCTTTTCACAGCATTGTTCCAAGAATACTATGATTAGCATTACAAGGTTCTGATTGATTAATCTTTGAAAGAACTCAACTAAGTTGATTTAAAGGAATATAAAGCGACTCCCAAGCAAGTCTGATTACTTTGTCCTGATGTTCAATTCATTGATGTGTAGCAACTCAAAAATCAATCGTTTTTTTCATTGCTTCTACTGCTTGGACTGAATCTAGGAAGCTTGTAAAAATCTGATCTCAAACTTGCTCTTGCTTCGTGATGAAAGCCTGAACTGTAGAAATTTTATTTATAATTTCATGATACCGGGTTTGCAAAAGTCAGATTTTTTCTTTTTGATTAATTTGTCTCAAGATAATTCATTCAATAGCACTTTTGGTATCATTTGCATAATTTTTTGTGATAAGGCTATTATAATGGGATCGAATCTCTGCTTGTCAGCTGGAAATCTGTGCTAGTGATTGTAGTAAAGATGGAGAAATTAAATTTTTAATGGTCTGTGGATTTGTGTCATTACTTGCTGCTTGTAGCTGATTTTTTAGAGAAGAAAGTTGGCGATTTATGATGCTAAGTTGTTGAAGTAAGGGTTCAGAGTAGTTATCTTGTGGTAAGCTTAGTCCTTCTTTTATACTTGTATAGTAGCCCCAATATTCGGTATCTTCGGAATATTTCAAACCTGAATATCCATTAATCTGCGTTGCAGTAGTCGCATCGTGTTTTACTTTTGAAGGAATGATTTTGTATTTGTAGAGGATTCAAAGATCTTGTCTATGTTTTTTTTCTTTTTTAAGAGAAAATACTGAGCTCGATTCAGGTTTAAATACTTTATCTTTTAGGGGAACATTAAAATACCACACTTGATCCAGCTTTAGACTATGATCAGTAGCATCCTTTAATTCTCTCTCTTTTCGTGCAGTTTTCGTCGGAGAAGAATAGGAAGAAGCTCCCTTAAATGACAAGGCATCAATTTCTGGATTTTTTAGGGGAACAGCACCTGCAATATCATAAATTTCTTTCCAAGCAGATTTTGGATCATAAATCCCACTAAAGTTGTAAATCTGATTTTGCATTTTTTCTGTATCAAGATTGAGCGGAGTTGCTCATCACCATACTCTGTTACCAAATTGTTGAAAATTTTCACAATCAGCCCGATCTTTCTGTTTTTTTGATTCTGGTTTACATTTTCCAATCGGTTCCCATTTTGATTTTACACAAGGAAGCCATTTCCATTTGAGGCCAAAGAGTCTTTTACTACAATGTCGGTTTATTTTTGCATGCCTCTTTTCTTTTTGATAGAGTTCATATTCGGATTCAGTATTAAAAATATTATATCCTCTATTAGCTTCTACCTGAGTTGAAAACAGATCATAAGAAGATCCCAGTCCCTTACGATTAAGTTCTGTCTTGTCTTCTTTTGTTTTTGCTGGATTGATGGTATCTCAAATGATCTGAGAATAGCTAACGAATCAACTTAAATTTCTATACGTTCATCTAAATAAAGAGAAATCCTGAGCATTTCTGATCGTTTGTGCATTTCTTCAAAAATAGAAAAATTGGTAAATATCGTTGAATTCTGGTATATAATATTTTTTGAAAAGAATTCTCCTTTTTTTATCTTTAGATTGTTGATAATAAATAGGAATCGTTGTTTTCATCGCATAATTTTCCTTTTCTACTTTTTGATCAACAAAAGCTTCAAGTCTATCATTGATACTTTTTAATATTCAATTGGTTTTATTATCACCAAGGAGAACTTGGTCGTTGATATGAAGCTTTTTATAATGACTATCACTTTGTTCTCGTCTATCACTGGCTTTTATATTTTCAGAAATGGTATTGAGAAGTGGATTGCTCAAAACCTCATAATATTTTCTAAAAAAAGTCTGAATCTTTTTTTCTAATAACTTTGTGGGAGTATAGTCAGACTTTCCTTCTTGTATATCTTGTTTTGATAGCTCAAGACTAGTATTTTTAATTCAAAAATCCTGTAATTCTTTACTAAGATCGCTTATTAATTCTTGATTATTTCAATCTTGATCTTTCTGTAAAATACGAGCAAAAAAATTCGTATAGCGGTGATACATTGAATCTTCCGCAAAAATTAATGAATTCTGATAGAAGCTATAAGCATCTTCCAAAAAGTTCTTTTTGAGTGCAATGAAATCATCATACCAAATCTTCTTATCCACGAAATCAGTCGGATTGTTGTCATATTGCTTCAGTTTATTAAAAAACTTATGATAATCCTCTGTAGTATTAAAATTGATGATTCCATGCCGGAGTTCGGCTTGTCCATTATCATTATTTTTTACAAAATACTTCGTCTCCTCATCCCAAAGATATTTTTGCTCCAAAAAATCTACATAAGGATAAATAGAAGGGAAAATATAATCCTCATATCTCACGACAGGAAGTGGTATTTCTCAAACCAGCACGACTCCGATCATGCGAGAGCTTTCATCTTTCAATCCATCAAAATACATATTTTCCAAGAGCTTAGTTAGCTTAGGAGCCGAATATTCTTTGGTATTGATTTTCAGAATTAAGGCTTTACTCAGTGGATAGTTTTTTTGAAGGTATTGGGTGGTATATCGTTTGAGATCCTTTTCTATACTTGGATAAATTTGATCGTCTACTAAAACTGTTACAAGTTGGGTGCTTGTATTTTTATTGTTAGAATCTGCAGAAACCGTATTTCGATTGATATATCCAAAATATGAGAGCAGGTTTGAGGCTAGATATCAAAATAGAACGAATAATGCTAATAATCTTTTAGCTTTCATAAGGAGAGCTGATATAAAAAATTATCGTCTGGTAGAGTATAAAGTATTCAGTTTAAAAATAAAGAAGAAATCTGACTTTTATGTCAGATTTTCTTGCTATTTTGTGCTTTCAGTGTTCTTGGGTTGACATTTTTTCTGAAAACTAATTATCTCAGATTGTACTAGCAGATTTTTCTTTCAAATTAAATTTATCCAAATACTTGTACTAGAATTAAGATTTTTTCTTATTTTTCGTCTCTATAGCTTTTTTGGATAGCTTTAATATTTTCTAGATAACTTTTTTCCACAGGGGAGAGTGCTTCCGGTTGAGGGTGCGATATTCTTTCGTCGCTTTTTGTATAGCTTGATCATGGGTAATTTTCCCTCCATCTTCTAAAGTCCCTTTTCAATACATGGTAGTGAATTTATCTAATTCTGCAACCCAGTCTTTCATCTTCATTTCACAGTGTTCTTGTGCTTTGATTTCAGCGAGATCAAAAAATGCAGAAACCATACGATTGAGGCGAAAGAGTTCATCTTCTGTGAGATAATTTTTTGCAATTGTAACTTCAGCTAAAGTTGGCATCGCTCCAATAAAGGTAGTAAGCCCCATAAAATCTTTTGTAGCATCAGCATGATGATAGATCAGCTCAGCAGCAGTTTGTTGACTTGTAGCATAGTGAAGCTTATTTTGGACAATCTTAAAAAATTCAATAGATTCAGGACTTTTAGGATCATAATCAATACTCGTGGCATACAGATCCAAAACTTGACGATAGAGTGCTTTTTCACTACTACGAATGTCACGGATACGATCAAGCAACCCTTTCCAATAATTTCCTCCTGCATTTCCCTTAAGCCTTTCATCATCTATCGTAAATCATTTGATGATATATTCTTTGAGTCTCTGGGTTGCCCATTGTCTGAAATGAGTTCATTGTAGCGATTTTACTCTATAGCCTACGGAAATAATTACATCTAAATTATAATATCTGATCTCTCTTTGGACATCTCTATTTCATTTTTTTTGAACTGTTAGGAAATTCCTAATAGTTGAAACATCACTTAGTTCCTTAGATTTGTAAATATTTTTTAAATGTTCATTGATGGTTGTAACTTCTACATCAAACAATTCAGCCATTTGTTTTTGAGAGAGCCAAACGGTTTCATTCTCCAGATAGACTTCTAGTTTAAAGTTACCATCTTTTCATTCATAGAGGATGATGCTTTGATTGGTGTGGTTTTGAACCATAATTATTAAAATAATGCATAAAATTATTAATTACTTTCTAATAAGTTTTCAAGATCTGACCTAAACTTTCATTGAAGTAACTTCCCATTTTTCAAATAATCAAAAAAAGTTTCATAAGCATTTGGACTTAAAAAATGAAAAATATATCTTTGTTTTATTCACTTTTCTATTAGACTTTTATTTAATTTTTCAAAGTGATCTTTTGCATACTTATATTTTGCCTTATTCTCATCAGAATCATCTTTATCTGTTTTATTTTCAACAACTATAAAATTTTCAAAATCATCTTTTGATACTTTTATTATAAAATCAGGGTTAAAATTATTTATTTTTTGATGAGTTCCTTTTCTCCAAGAATATTCAATTTGATAAAATCCTTTATCTCTTGATTTGATCCAGCTTTCAATCTTTTCAGCTATACCTTGTTTACAAAGGTATTCTACAAATTTCCTTTCAGGAGTTGCATTTGTGAAAACGATATTTACAGGAGTTTTAAATAAAAATTCATTTTGTTCTTTTATTGATTGTCTTGGCAAACTTTCATCCTCAAGGATCTGTTCAAATATTTTTTGCTGTTCTTCATTTAAAATTTCTTTTTTCCAATTGTTCGTAAAAAAAATAGAATAATCTCTCCTTAAATTACCTATAGCTAAACTTTCATTTACCAAATCTTTTGTAGAAATTATCATTAAGTCATTTATATTCTTTTCTATTTTGACTGTTTTTGATGCGGTCCTCAAGAGTGGACCAAATGCAGTAAGTATTTTTGTCCTATTTTTTTGTATTAAACCATCCTCTTTTTTTATTCAAACTTTCTCCATTGATTTTAGTATCAAATTTTCAATAATTTCTCTTTTTGGTAGATTGTCTTTTGAATATTTTTCCACATCAATATTTAATATTTTTCCCTCCTCAAACCTTGCTTGTAACTCATCATAAATTTTATCTATAATTTCATCTACTGAAAAAGTTTCATTTTTTATGGTATATTCTTTACTTCTATTTCTAAAATCATAAATACTTTCAAACTCTGTTTCTTTTTTTAGAATTACCGACTGAGATTCTAAAGGAATCCCGTTTTCTAGTAACGAATCAAATGTCATTTCATCTTTTGGTGTATGAGGAACTTCTTTTTGTTCTTTTGTATAATCAATATTATAAACTTCAAAATTATACTTTGACCTTTCTCCGTCCAATAAAACTTGTGAAATAATTCTTGTTTCTATTTCCAAAACCTCATCAACTAGACTTTTTATATTTTTACTCCATGAGTCATGATTAAACACTATAACTTTAGGTTGTGGACTTTGATATGCTTCGGGGATCCTTAAACCTCTTCCCAAAACTTGTGCGATTAATAATTTTGAATTAAAGGCTCTGTCTTCCCAAGGCACAATTTGAAATACATTTTTTACATCCCAACCCTCTGTCAACATAGAAACAGAGATAATCCATTGTGTTGAATCAGATTTATCATCTACATATTTTAACCTTGGCAAATTTGCTTTATGATCTTTATGAGAAGTTACTATTAAAACTTTTTTTTCAACTTCATCTTTTAATAATTTTTCTTGTTTTACTAAAAAATCAACTAGATCATCTTTTAGTGTTTTTGCCTTTGCTATATCTTTGGTTATCAAAATAGATAGTGGTTTTATCTTATCATAATTCCTAATATTATCTTGGTGGTTCTGATAAATTTTTTGAAATTTTTCATTTATTCCTGAGCTATCATCTTTTTGGACATATTCAATATTTTTTACAATTTTATCTTCAATCGCTTCTCTTAAAGAATACCTATATATTACATCATTAAAATATTCATTATCTTTGTAGGCGGTTCCAGTAAAACCTAAAATATATTTAAAATTATAATCATTGTTTAATAAAAATTCTCTCCATTTTTTTATATCTTTATCATTACTTGCATTAAAAATATGATGTGATTCATCGTTTAGAACAAGGGTTCTTTCACCTTGATTTTTAAAGCTATCTTCTATGGAAGATCCTGTTGTGGCATAAACAGCATGAATATTTTCTACACAAATATCTCCATTTTTAACTGTTACATTTGCATCAACAATTCTTGGATTTTTATATACTGCATTTGGGGGAATTGTATTTTTTAAGTCTGCATCTCCACTTGAACTGTCAAATTTTTCTGTAAGTCCAGACTCTATAGTAAGAGAAGGACATAAAACTAAAACTTTATCTACAAGCCCCAATCAAAGCATTATTTGAGCAATCCCATAAATCACATAAGACTTTCCAGATCCTGTAGCAAGATCAATATTTGCAAAAAGTTTACCAGGTAGTTGTAAGTCTTTTTTATATAAATCAAGTGAATTATATTTTTCTTGTAATTCACCATTGTTTTGATGATTTTCTTCGATCAAATCTTCAATACTTTTATACATACCACTTGCAAGATAGATAACTGCATTCTTGATTGCCTCTTTTTGATATTCTCTATCTCCACAAAGTTTATCAATAAAATAATCCCATGAATCTAAATCAAGTTTTGTTGGATCATAATTAGTGTTTACTTTCAAAAGTAAATCTTTTTGCTTAAAAATTTTAACATCCTTCATAAATCAAGTTTTTTAAATTTTAAATGTTTGAGTAAAATCATTACCAAAAATATCGGTAAAAACTACCATTATTTGATCTTTTACCTCATTTGCATTCAAGGAAATTGTTATTCCTTTTGTTTTTAATTCTTTTAATTCATTAATAAGATCCTCGTCTTGCTTCTTTTTTTTATTTTTTGAAAGCAATTCATCGGCAAAAAAAGCCTCATCCATTTCAAAAGATTTGCCGTTATAAGTTTTATCTATAAATACTGCTGATAAGGTTTCAAAATTTTCAAATGACTTTTCTTCTTTAGATTTGTCTGATAATAGTTCATTTGTTCTAAAATTTTTTATAACAAGCTCTATTTTATCTTTAGATTTTTTAATTTCTGCTTTTACTTCTGGAGGTCTTTTGAAATGAAAACCGATAGCCTCTTCAATATCATTTACCTTATTCTTGCTTTGAGGTTGTCTTACTTTTACAAAAGGTTTTTTATGAAGTTCATTTATAACATGATAAGGGATTTTCAAAAAATAATATCTTACATCATCAATTTCTACAAAATCATCTACAAAATTAACAAAATTAATAGGAGCAACGATATAAACTCTTGAACCAACCTTTTCCCCTACATGTCTATGTATTTCCTGTAAATAATTTTCATCAACAGATGATTCTTTATATTTATTATAATCATAGATAAGTACTGGATAACTATCCTTTTTTCAATCAAAGAGAAATCAAGAAATCTTATATTCTCCTAATCTTACTTCAAAAAGCCCAGAAACAAATTCTAGGTACCTTATTCTTTCAAGCTCAAAAGTTTTTTCTAGATCATAAACTCCAAGACTAGCAGTAATAAAACTCTTTGCTTTTTTACCATATTTCTTTTTTGAATCTTCTAAATCTTTACTCTCTTGAATTTGTAGGATTCTTTTTTGCATAGTAAAATAAGCAAGTTTCCCCAAATCGCAAGTAATCCACTTTCTATCAAGTTTTTCTGCAACTGCCATTGTAGTACCAGATCCACCAAAAAAATCTAAAACAATATCACCTTCGTTTGAAGATGCTTTTATAATTCTTTCAAGAAGTGCTTCAGGTTTTTGAGTTGGGTAATTCATTTTAATATCTTTAGCACCTAAAAAACCTGCAAAATTTTGTATATCTACCCAAACATCTTTATAAGGTTTTTCAGATATATCCCCTGATGGTTGTTGAATTTTAAAAGTTTGTTTGTTAAAAATATAGTTGGATTGTGATTTAGTATAATAAAATATTGTTGCTTGTGAATAAATCCAATTATTAGAAAGCCATTTATTACCAGCAACATATGGAATTGATGTGTCCCAAACGATAGAACTACGAAAGTTTTCTTTTCAAAAAACTTCATCTAAAACCACTTTCATATAATGACTCATTTTTGAGTCCAAATGAACATAAATACTTCCATCATCAGCTAGAATTTCTTTTGCTAGAATTAATCTTTTTCTTAAAAATTCAATAAATTCTGCTCACTTTTTCTTATCACTATAAGCTTTTTGTCCTTTGTTATTCTGAAAATCATTTAATGTTGCAAAAGGAGGATCTATATAAATGAGTTTTACCTTTCCTTTTATCTTATCTTTAATAAGTGTGTCTTTGTCTTCATAAATAGTTTTAAGAAATTGTAAATTGTCGCCAAAAACTATCATGTTTTTCCATCCATCATCGAAGGCTTCATATTCATTGCCATTGAAAATCTTTTCTATTTGTAGAGGTACAGGAAAAGACCCATCTTCGTTTGCAAGAATATCTTCTTTTCTCATTTTCCCAGCATATGCTAGCTCATATTCTTTTTGTTTTGTTGGAAAAAGTAAATACTTAAAATCTTCCGGCAATTCTTTGTTTTCTTGAAGAAGATCTATGATGCAGTCTTTTTGTTCTTTTGTAAGCATAAATTATAAATGAATTAATAAAAATTAATCGATACGATACTTTAATAATAAATACCAGAAAAACAAGCTATTATACGGAGAAATTTTACCCTCCATTGTTAAATATTGTAGTAATTTCCTTAAAATTATTCTTTATCTCTTTTTCTCGCCAAGCTGTTTCATTATTTCCTTTTATATCTGTTTTCGTATAAATGAGTAATATTTTTACTTCCAAAATATCCGTATCAACATAGATAATTATCCTATTTCAAGAGGTTTTTGCTGATTCGTTTGATCATGCTATTTTAAATTCACATTTTCCTATGTATCATTTTTTACAGATGTGAATTTTTGTTGCTTTGGAGGTTTTTAAAAGTTCATCTATACGACGAAGCATATTTTCAATAATTTTAAAGGTTTTTTCCCAAGCTGCTCAATATTTCTTTTCAAAAGCTTCCATATAATGCCTTTTTGCATAATCACACACAGAAACTTTATAAATATTACTAATACACATTTCCAAAATCTTCTTGGGTTATTAAATCGTAGGGAATTATTTCTTTATCATTGCAAATCATCCAAGGTAATTGCTTATGTGTGAAATCAACAATCTCCTGAGTATTTTTGTCTTTTCGTTTATTTGCTATTTTTTTTAATAAATTTATCTCATCATCAGAAAGTTTATTGTGCTTTGGAGTCCCAATATTTTCAATCAAAAATGATTTTCATTTTACCTCAATAGCGATACTTTCTTCTTCTTGTAGCTCTTCAATAGCTGTAAAATAGGCATCAGGGACAGGTCATTGTCGGATTTTTCTATATTCAAGCCCTGTGATAGGGGTTAAATTGAAATAATATCGAGAAAAATCAAGCAAATAGCACAGTTTTGCGAGCTTCGTTTTTGTAATTTTCCCATCACTATCGGATCAAAATTTTATAAAATTTGTGATAATCTGTTTGTATTTATCCCAATCTATATCCTTACTTATGATGGTTTCACTAGGATCGTATATAAAATCAGACAATTTTACTCCAAAAGTTTCTGCAAGTTTTACAGCTTGTCATAAGGTGGGCTCTATAAGTCAATTTTCCATCTTGGAAAAAGTCTGGCGAGTGATCCCAAGCTTATCGGCGATTTCTTGCTGAGTTATCCCACTTTTTTCGCGGAGTTTTTTGATTTTTGGGGTCATTTTACGAAACTAGTCATATAGTAAACTACTATAATAATAACAAAAAATTTAACAAAATCAAATGAAAATGTTAAAAAAAATAACATTGCTCTATTCTCCCTATTTCTTCACTTCCATCAACCAAAGCTCCAAATTTTCCTCATTTCTATGCCGTATAATTAGCTTTCCCTTTTTTTCATCTGCTTTCATGTCCAGAGCATCTTCCTCATCACAACCACAAGTATTGTGGATAAGGGATTTAAATTGAGTTTCGTAAACTTTTCAATCATAGTGTAATATTTGATAGGGGAGTCAGCTTTTTCTCTGAAAAAATAGAAGGTTTTCCCTCCAAAATTTTGCAATCCAAAAATTTCGTAATAACTTATTTCATCCCAATTATGGACTAAAATCGGAGTTTCTCTCCGTGGTTGTTCTGGATATTCTCAGGTCTGATCAATGATTTCTTGAATTTCTTCATCAGAATAGTTGTTGACTTTATGATACAAAAACCACCATCATTCTTCATTCACGAGGAAATTTTTCATCGGTTCGGTAAGGATAAAGTTCCTTGGTAGCTCTAAAATCTGTTTTCCATTTTTTTCTAAAATATAGTGATCTCCATAAGCCGTAATGAGATATTGATCATCTCAAAAATCCTTTTTCATTGTGAAAACAATCTCAGGATTTTCTGGATGCTCTGGCTCATATTGAGAATAGTCCACATTTTCCACAATCTGCTTGATCGCAATTGGAGCATCAATTTCATCATAAATATTTTCAATTTCTCTGATTCATTCCAAAAGCTTATCGCTCTTGGTTTCAAAAATTTTAGAAAAATGGATCTTTGAATTTACTTGGTTTTCAGTGACTATGTTTTCTTCGTCTCAAGAAATAGGATTTTTTGATCAAAGCAAAGTACATCCTGTTAAAAGGATTAGCATCAGTCAGCAGAGGAGAAACCAGATTTTTTTTCATCTTGTTTTAAGAAAAATAAAAAATATCTTATTAAGAAATAAGATTATACTCAATTAAATCAAGTCTTAATTAACAGGTAGTAGTTATTGAAAAAGTCTTGCTTTTTTTATAGAAGATCATATAGCTTAGAATATCTTTTTATTTTCTATTTTAATACCCATGGCAGACAGTGTTAGTGTTACAAAAAGAACCTGATATGGTTCGCGTGTTGGTAGTAGTTTTAAAAAAATCTTCTCAGGGATTCTCCTTGTGCTCCTATCAATTGCGTTACTTGCTTGGAATGAGAACAATTTTGTTGAGCAAAAAGCTGCGCTCAATGAAGGAAGCAAGGTTGTTGAGGAAACAAGTTCTGAAACTGTTAATCCAGCTCTAGATCAGAAATTGGTTCATCTTGATGGAGTGACCTCTTCTCCTGATGAGCAGCTTCAGGATTCAATTTTTTGAGTAAAAACAGAGGATCTTAAACTGGCAAGGAATGTAGAAATGTATCAGTGGACAGAATCTTCATCAGAAGAATGTCATGATAATGTCTGAGGAAGTGAAGATTGTACAACAACCTATGATTACAAAAAAAAATGGAAAAATGAAGTGATAGACTCAAGTAGATTCTATGAAACGGCAGGACATAGCAATCCTACAGCTATGGAGTTTGAATCTGAACTGCAAGAAAAATCTCCAATTCAGATCGGTGCGTTTACTTTAGGAGAGGCTTTTGTTGATCAGCTTGATGATTATCAAACGCTTCCTTTACAAGATCAAAAGCTGACTTTCCCATGACAAGAATCCGTTTCACAAGTAAATGTTCCAGAACAAGAAATAACTACTTGATCCGGAGAGGTACTAGTTTCTTCATGAACCGAAGCATCGCTAAGCGGAGAAGATACTTCAATGGAAGCTAATGATCAAACATCTCAAAAAGTTGAAAGATTTCACCTTATGGGAAATACTATTTATGTTGGGGAAGACCCAGCTAATCCAAAAGTTGGTGATCTCAAGATTACTTTTTCCACAGTAAAGGCTTGAATGACAAGTATTATAGGAAAACAGAATGGAAACGAACTTTCTCCTTACAAGACCTCAAACAACAGAAGTATTGCTCTTTTGGAAAAAGGGAAAGTAAGTGCTGAAGAGATGTTTGCTAATGCTCATGCTGCAAATAGAATGATGACCTGGATACTGAGATTAGTTGGACTTTTCTTGATGTATCTTGGATTCTCAATGATGTTTGATTTTATTGTTACTTTAGCTAAAGTTCTTCCATTCTTGGCAAGTATTATTGGCGTTGGAACCTCTTTTGTAGCTTTTGGATTAACAATCATTTTGGGTCTTGGAACGATCGCTATTGCACGAATTGTAGTCAGACCAATCGTAGGAATTCCACTTCTTATTCTGGCAGTAGGTGGTGGTGTTGGTTTCTTTATGTGGAAGAAAAAAGATAAGAAAGAAGATGTAGCCCCTACAAATAATTCTTAAAAATCAATAATTTTTCCTAATAAGGCATTTTCCATTAAATCATGGGAAGTGCTTTTTTATAAAATCAGTTGCTTTCTGCTATTTGAAAAGTATACTGATTCAGATTTATTTTTAGCAAAAAAATGCAATTTATTGGAAATAAAAAAGCAAGAGAGCAATTCAAAAATTATCTTGCTCACTACCAATCGACTTCTAAACCTGTTTTTTTTATTATTATTTGACCAGAGTGAATAGGGAAAACACTTTTCCTCCGTTCTCTTGCCGAAGAGGTATTAGGGGAATTTCTGAAAACTGATTTTTTCTGGATGAGAGATTTAAGCTCTCAATTATGAAAAGCACATACCATTCAGATCGAAACGCCAACCAACTTAAAAACCATAGCTATTGAAGATGAAACAATCTACGAAAATAAAGGGGTAAGAGAAATCAATAGCCGATTACAGCAGTCATCTTTGAGTGGAAAAAAAATTCTTCTTATTGAAAATTTGCAGAGAATGACAAATGCTGCGATGAATGCATTTCTCAAAACTTGTGAAGAACCTCTAGCAAACAGATATCTTTTTGCGACAGCAGAGCATGAAAGCTGAATTTTGCCGACAATTCTTTCAAGAGCGATGGTTATTAGATTTTCTCAGCTTTCAGAGACCGAAATAATGGCGTACCTTTCCGAAACTTTGCATTATACATGAGAAGTAACAGAACAAGAGCTTCTTGTTAAATTATCGCTTGGGAAGCCATGAGTACTTCATCATCTCTTGAAACAAAAGGAAGAAAATCCTAACTTTTTTCATCAGATTTTATCACTTTTTGAATTAATGAAAGATCAAGGGAATTGGACAAAAAAGTTAGAACTTCTCAAAAAAATGAATGAGTATGGAAGTTTGGATAATTTTATTACTATGATTATCAAACAGGATACTGAAAATGGAAATGGAACTTTAGCAGAGGAGTGGATAAAAATAAAACAACTTCTCGCCTCAAATATTACCCAAGAAAATGCGCTTCGATATTGAATTTTATCTCATGTCTAGTAATGTCTACCTACCTCTGACAAAATTTCCTCAAAGATAGTTCTATCATTAGCTTTATTGCTGATGCTATTCAAAAGCTGTATCAAAGTTCTGAAGCAGAGGTTTTACTAGAAATTTGACCTTGAAAATGAGCAATTACAAAAAAAATTAAACAGATTTCTCCCTCTTTTTTTGTTATAGAAAAAGATACTACGATGAAAGATCATTTGATGACTATTGGTTTAGAGGAATCGCAGATTATTTTTTGAGATGTATTGGAAACGGATATTACTTGATTTCTTCAGAATATTTGAAAAGTGGAAAATCAGGCTCTTGTCGTTTGAAATCTCCCTTATTATATCACTTCTCCGATCTTTAAACATCTTTTTTGGAAAGAGAATCCAGAATTGCTGGGAGGATTTTTTATGATTCAAGATGAAGTAGGACAAAAAATTAAATCTGATGCGAAGAAAAAATCATATCTTCGATGGCTTGTGAATAGAGCCTATCAGGTAGATTACGTAAAAATGGTCCCAGCAAAATGTTTTTCTCCAGCTCCAAAGGTAAAAAGTTGTTTGGTAAGATTTACAAAAAAGGAAAAGAAAGAAGCTATAGATCCAAACAAACTAGAAGCATTTTTGAATCTCTTTTCTCCCTATAGCAGAAAAACACTATGAAAAATTAGCAAAATGAATGAAAAAAAATGAAAAAACTGATTTTCAATCCCTTCTGAACTTCAAGGAAAAAGACTTGAAGAGCTAGATTGGGAAAGCCTGAAAATAATTTTATAGTCCAAAAAACTCTAAGAACTATTTGATTTCCACAGCAATTTCTCCAACAATACTTTTTTTAACCCAAAGTACTTTTATGGAAAGTGATTTTTCTTCACCTTCCTCTAAAGTATGGATTGGAAGCAAAATTTCTTCTCCAACCTGAGGATATCTCTCTAGATGACTGGTAATAAAATAACTAAGCGTTTCTGCCTCAAATTCATCATCAAGATTCAGCTCTTCAAATTGAATTCCCAATTCTGACAAAAGTTCATCCATTCTCACATAAGACTGACAGATATATCAATTTCAGTTTTCATTTTTTTGAATTGGAGGAAGCTCATCATCACTTTCATCTTGAATTTCTCAGAAGACTTCTTCTATAATATCTTCTAGGCTTACAATTCCCTCAACTCCACCATATTCATCCATTACAACCGCAATATGCTTATGCGTTTTTTGAAATTTCTCAAGCAGAGTATCAATCGGCTGACTACGAGGGATCTTGATAATTGGAGCGATTTGGATTGAAGCAAGTAAGCTCTCCGAATCATGTCTTTTAGTTAATCTCAATAACTCTTTGAGGGTAATGACTCTATCAATACTATCTATCGTTTCATGATACACTGGAATACGGGAATAATGATATTCTGTTAAAATGTCTATTGCTTCTGCAATTGTATGTTCGTCACTAAGAGCCTTTATCTTGATCCTTGGCGTCATCACATCTTCCGCAGTTAAATCATCAAGTGCGAGAAGTTTCTTTATTTTTAGATCTTGTCCATTATCAAAAATTCAAGCCTGCTTGGAAAGCTCTATAAAAGCTTCTAAATCTGATTCACTAACCGTATGTTTTTTTTCTTTTTTCGTTAATCCTTTCATAAGTCGTTCAATTACCACAATAAGCGGATAGAAAATCTTGATCAGTCGTAGATAAAATGGCGCAATCCTAAGCGAAATTTTCTCAGCATGACTGGTTGCAAAAGTCTTAGGAAAAATCTCTCCAAAAAGCAAAACAAGAATCGTTACAATGATCGTTGAAAGGGTAATTACCGTAGCTTGTTCATAATGAATAAGTTCGGCAATCTGGATTGAAATAAGCGTAGCAAGAGATGCTGCAGCAATATTTACAATGTTGTTCCCTATGAGAATCGCTATAAGCATTCTTTCTGGTTCATGCTTGAGTTTAGAAAGTGCTCTTGATCAGGTTTTTTTCTCTCTTCTAAGGGAGCTTACTCTATGAAGAGGAAGTGCAGTAAATGCAGTTTCACTCCCAGAGAAAAACATAGATAAAAAAAGGAGAATAAGAAATAAGAATAACGATCGGGGATCCATAATTTATGATTAAATAAAACATCTCTATCTACTATAGAAAAGCAAAACCTGATTTCAAGTAAAAAAGACTGAACAAAATCAGTCTTTCTTAGTGTCGTCTTTTACTTTTTGATAACATAGCCAATATCTTTGAGTTCATAACTATTATTTCTATAGACATCATAGATGACTTCTGCTACTGTTCCTCTCACTTCATCTACTAGGTGAGATTTTGGAGTGATTGAACTAATATACAGTTTATAGTTTCTCGCTCGATCACCTTTTACTTCTTCTAAGAGTTCATTTCTTACCAATCTTGTCATAATCGCGGAAAGTTCTCCTACGGTAATCAATTCTTTTGGTCTAAAGGTCGTCTTCTCTTTCTTCCCATCAGCATTCTTGTCTCCATTGAAGATCAGATATTCATAGGACTTTTTGATATACGGTAATAGCTCTGGATTTGCTTTCTCGAGATCAGTAAAGTGATCATTATAATTTCTACTTGCTTTTCTACAGAGAACATTTGTTGCAAATTCTGTCATGAATCTTGCAGCTTCTTCTCTGGTTAAGCTTCTCTCTGGAGCAAAGTCTTTCGTTCCTTGCCATTTAGTCAGTGAGTAACTGTAAAGCATCTGATGAGCTATTCTTAGAAGTTCACTCATTTTATTTCCTTGATCTATAGTCTCTTTATCAAGAGGATTGAAACATGTTGTTTTGATAGTGGGATTGAACACTTCTGTTTTTACTTGCTCGGTTTTTACTGGAGTTGAGGTATCTTTTTTTTCACAAGATCCATTTAAGCAAGAAGAATCTGGTTTCCTAGTTGATCCTCCACCTCCTCCACTATAACCTCAAGAACTTGGTTGAGTAACAGTAATAGTAAAGATTTGACTTGTTTCGTTTCAAGCAGCATCTTTAACCTTTACTGTAACTGGATAGCTACCTATTGCAACTGCTAAAGTTCAGCTAATAGTTAATGTCGTTGCATCAAAACTTAATCATGTAGGTAAAGGAGAAACATCCCAACTAACAATTCAAACATTATCGGTTGCTGTAAGAATAATTGGAGTAATCGTCGAGTTAATATTATAAGTAACATCTGCAATAGTTCAAAGTTTTGGTGGGATTTCATCAATATCATTTAGAGTAATTGTATATGTTCCCGTAGCTGAAAGTCAGAATTTATCCTTTACCTCAACTACTAATGTATAACCACTCACTGTTTCATAGTCTAATTTTCCATTAACTTTAAGTTTATTAGTATCAATAGTAAATACATTTCCTGTATTTCCTGAGATGATGGTATAGCTTAAAGTGTCTCCGTTATTTGAATCTACTCCATTAAGAGTAAAAACTTCCGTTCCAATTGGAGCATTTTCATCAAGCGTTGTAGAATCATTTCAGAGGGTTGGAACAACATTGATATTAATAGGATCTGTAAGGTATCCAGTATGAGCATTTCCTACTTTATCTTTTGCAACAATACAGAGATATTTCCCATTCTGACTTGCATCAGTAAACTCAAAATTTAAATTAAAAGATTCTGAAGATTGAGGATTTAAAGCTAAAATCATCTCATAATTCTGACAATTTTCGTCCTCTCAAACTCACCAAGTTATCGCTGAATCATCATATTTTGGATCATTTTTTTCATTCTCTTTCCAAAGACCAGCTCCTCACTCATCCTTAACACTAAAGCTAACTGTCCACTTTTTTCACTGTTCTGAATCTGTTTTTCTTATATTTGAAATGGTAGGTTTTATTTGATCTATAGTATATCCAGATTTCGTTAGGGAAGTAGTATTTCCTGCTTTATCTGTCGCCTTAACAGTAATTTTTCAATCAACAATTGGTTTTTTCGCAGTGAATCTACATTGTACCCAAGTATTAGATTTTTGACTACAAGCAAAATCATCAAAATCTAAATTTGAATTATCACGATCAATCTCTACTGCTCACTGATCTATTCCATGATCATCTACTACATCTATTAGAAAAGGAATACTATCTTTTGTTAGGGAAGACAAAGGGGATAACGTAATATCAGGCTTTGAAGTATCATAAACTACTGCAAGACTATTCACTCATTCTGCTCCATTGTCATCTTTTGCAGAAATTTTTAGAATTCAAGTTTTATTAATTCATTTAAAGGTACAAACTACTTTATTTGTTGGACTATTATCAAAATCAACAGGATCTCCATATCCCAAATCCTGATTATTACAAATGATTTTTTCTACTCCCGTATCTGAAGGATTTTCAATTTTAATATATTTGATTTTAAACGAACTTGGAGAGTAGATTGTAAATTTTCACTCTATAGTATGATTACTAAGTGTAATGTTACTTGGATCAAACTCAATAATTGGCGGAAACTTAATTTCATTTTCTGAAACATTACCCACTTTATCAAAACATTTTATCTTAACAGTATGTACCAATTCTCCTGCATTAAAACTAAGATTTTTAGAATCTCATACAACAAACGGAGAGATGGTTTGTGATATTCATCCAGCATCAGTATAAGACAATTCACATTTATCAATACCTGCAGCACCAAAGTCTTCAGCACTTTTCAACGTCACACGTGGACTATGAATTCATGGTGTGGTATCAATCTCAACTTGTGCAGGTTTTGGAGCTTGAGTATCTATGAGATAACCTATTGCTTGTATAGATGCTGTAATCTCTCTTCCTCATTCAACTGTTTTCAAAAATTTAATTCAGATTTTCCCATTTGGTCTTTCATGAGTAGAAGAGATTTTAATAGTACAATGGACTACTTTATCATCCGAAGGATCTAGAGTACAATTAAAATCTGAATATTCAACGGTAGTCTTCGCAGGATCTATAGACAGTACTCAATTATTTAGATCAGCGTTTGTTAGGGGATATAAATTCTTGAAAGTAAAAGTCGTATCCGTAATTTCTCTATTACTTTGCAGAGTTGGAGTATTGACAGAAAATTGAGCTTTACAGTCAAATTTGTCTTGTCATCGAATATTCAAGCCTTCAGAGATCAATCTATCTCTCAAATCAGCAAAGGTACAATACGTAGACTGAACTCCAATATGTCTAAGCTTTGTAAAGTCCAAAATCCCTGCTTGATGTTTAGCATCTATAGCCTCCAAAAGCTTTTTATAATTTTCACTCGGATATCGATAGATACCTTTTACTTTTAATGCATCATCTTTAATAACGATACCTCAAAATTGACCATGATTAATTTGAGAGAAATCCCAATTTGAAATATCGTGAGTAAAACTTGAAGCTCTATTAAACATAAGCCACATACTAGTAACCTTGCTTGTATTCCAACTAGAAATATCAGCATTAAATTTTATAGCATCTGAAAACACTCAACCCATATTAGTAACCTTACTTGTATCCCAATTCCCAATTGGTTGATCAAAGTTCTTGGCTCCTCAAAACATTCCTCACATATCAGTTACTTTAGAAGTAATCCAGCTTCCTATCGGTTGATTAAAGTTTGCAGCATTGTTAAACATTGCTTTCATGGTAGTCACATTACTGGTATCCCAATTTCCAATTGGTTGATCAAATTTTGGCGCTCATTGAAACATAGCCTGCATGGTAGTTACGTTACTTGTATTCCAATTTCCTATTGGCTGATCAAATTTAGTAGCTCAATGAAACATCATAAGCATATTAGTCACATTACTTGTATTCCAATTTCCTATCGGTTGATTAAAGTTTATTGCCTGACGAAACATTGAATTCATCGTAGTAACCTTACTCGTATCCCAGTTTCCTATTGGTTGATTAAAATCCCTTGCAACATGAAACATAAAGGACATATCTGTTACATTACTCGTATTCCAGTTCCCTATTGGTTGATTAAAAACTGTCGCTCAATGAAAAGTAGACTGCATATTGGTCACATTACTCGTATTCCAGTTCCCTATTGGTTGATTGAATTTATGAGCATAGTAAAACATTGAATTCATCGTAGTAACCTTACTTGTATCCCAATTCCCTATGGGTTGATTGAAATTCTTCGCACTCGAAAACATCGCTGCCATATTGGTTACTTTACTCGTATTCCAGTTGGAAAGATCTCCATCAAATTTTTCGGCTCAAGCAAACATTCCATACATATTTTCAACCTTTGAGACATCCCAATTAGTAAGATTCTGGTTAAAATTTTTCGCATTTCCAAACATCTGTCTTGTATCTTTTACCTTACTCGTATTCCGAGTTCCTATTGGCTGATTAAAGTTTATGGCTCAATAAAACATCGCCCCCATATTAGTTACCTTACTTGTATTCCAATGGGAAATATCAGCATTAAAACTGGTCGCTGTATGAAACGTTCACCCCATATTGGTTACATTACTTACATCCCAGTTTGAGATATCAGAGTTAAATTTCACAGCTCCTTGAAACATACTTGCCATTGAAAAAACATTGCTCGTATATTGATTTGAAGGAAAAATAATCTGACTTTTAAAACTATGAAATAATCCATTTGCATTATCAGGGAACCAGACACCTTCCTTAAACTCCACTTTATTAATTTCTTCAGTTTTAAGATTAAGTGTATTTACCATAGAATTCCATTTGGTCATTATAATTTGCCCTGTTCCAGAAGATGCTGGCTGAATTATCAAAGTTTGATTCGTTTTATCCCAAACTCCATCCACATTCGTTCAAAGAGTAAAAGTCTGACTTGGCTCATTTACCTGAGCAAAGCTAAGCAAACTTCGCCCCCCCCCTAGGAAAACGAATCCTAGCAATGCGACTGCTAGCATCTTCCAGAAATTTTTCATTGTTATAATTTTTATATGTATAAAAAATAAGACATGACCAAAATGTAAGGATTCTTTTTGATATTACAAGAAGAAATAACCTCCATAAAGTAGTTTACCATTTTAAAAATTTCATCTTTTCAGCTTGATTAGGAAGAAAAATATCAAGGTACTTATCAATAATAGCATAAACAAAATCAGAAAGATCAACAATACTTAGTTCTTGAGCAGAGATTCAAGGATATTTTCTTGCAAAAACTTCTTTAACCTTATGTTGATTCTCATCAATAGAAAATCCTCTTAGGATCAGATTATTCTCTTTTATTATAGGTAAAAAGAGTTGTTTCGCTTTGCGATTCCAAAGAGAAGTTTTTGCTAATTGTCCTGCCTGATGATAAGAGAGGGTTTTTATTTTTTTGAGCTTTCATTCTTCTTCTTCAAAAAAAGAAAAGCTGATGTTCTCATCATTTTGATCTATTTCGAAGAAAGAGAAAGGAGTTTTATTGAGAAGAAATTTTTCTCATCACTCAAGACTAAGTTCAGGACTAGCAGGGGAGCTTCCTTTTCCTAGGTCTCTTGTTGCAAGGAGAGCTCCAGTTTCATGGGTAAAGAAAAGCATATCGCCAATCAATTCTGCTCCATCAAAAGTCAGATTTCCACTTAATAATTCTTTACTTCCTACTTCAGAAAATTGAGCATCAAAATTAGTTACTTGATAACGATTAAATTTCCCACTAGATAAGGTCGTAATCATACTGCTTTTTGAGCCTCTTGGGAGAATACCATTATTGAGCAAAAATCCACTAAGAAGCGAAGATTTTTGATAATTGAGTTTCGGTTCAAGAGAAAATCTCTGAATAAGCGTCTGATTTTCACTATTATGCTGACTGGTATAGAGAAAATCTTGAGAAAATACCAAATCTTCAAAATTTCAGAAGAGCGTATAATGCTCCCTTTCCTGGGTAGGAATATTCAGATCCACAACAAGAAAACTCCAAGCTTTAGGCAATTTATCATCAAAAAAATATTTTAATCCGCGACATACTTTTGATTTAGATCAAGTAAGCGGTAAGCCATAGGATAAACCTTGCTCTACCAGAGGGAAAAGCTCCGTTTCTGATACTTTATGTTTTACGACATTCTCAAGGGTTGTTTTAGGAATGTCATTAACTGAAATTAGATAAAATTTTTCGTTTTGTAAGTGAGTTTTAGCAATCTTCCCAGTTTGTTTGAAAAGGTGAACAGGAGCGAGTTTAGCATTCGAAATTTCATAAATCAGAAGTAAACTCTCATCCTTATTATCTACCTTTTGTGAAGCACTAATCAACAAGAGCTTTTCTCAAAAAAATTGTACAGAAACATCGTAAAAAGATTTTGGAAGTCTGATTTTTGCGATTTTTTTTACCGCATTAAAATTGATAAGAGAAGTACCGGACTCTTTAGGTCATTGAACAATCGTAAGAATCTGATTTTTTTTATCATAAAGAGGAATAAAAGCAGAGCTTGCACTATGAGCTTCTCACCTATTAAAAAATGGAGGATGAGTTTTTTTTACTTGATAGAATTCTTGTTCAAGAGCTTCCTGTTTAAGAAGTTGCTTAATCTGTTTATTAAAATCCGCACAAGAACTGATTTCTTGTCGATCATGATTTTTTCAAGAGCTTGCAAAAGTAGCAAGTGGACTTATCCCAATAAGCATGGTCAGCAAGAAGAGGATTCCTTTATTCATCATCTCTTAGAAAAGATAAACGATACTGATAGTAAGGTTCCATTTCTTTTTTTCAAGAAAGATTGCATTTTTCTTATCAAAAGGATTTTAACATAAAATTTTCTAAAAAGAGTCATAATTTTTTTTCAATATCTTGCTTTTTTAGAAAAAATTGATATAATAAAAGTATCTTATTTCAAAAAACAAAAATCTGAGCAATGCCACAAACACCATCATCAAAATACCTCTACTTTCAGATCAAACCATTCAAGGACAACGAACTTTGAGTGGGGCATTGGGAAAAACTGATAAAAAACCTCGTTTCTCTTAAATCAAAAAAAATCACTTTTCTCATCTGCGGAAATCGTGATGATATTCAGCTGTTTGTGAGGTTGCCAAAAGATTTTCAAGCCTATTTTCAAAATACTTTTTATACGACGTTTACCACTTCTGACCTAGTAAAAAGTGATCGTATTTGCCTGGCAGGGGAGAGGGTGTATCTTGGATTGATCAAAGAATCCTTTTTCTCATGAAAGAAAGCTTCTGGAGTACTAAAAACCAAGGAGGAATTCACCAAAGACGGTTCTTATCTTGATCCGATGACCGATATTTTCGCGGTTTTCCAAAATGTAGATAGAGATTCACAGCTCAAGATTGCATTTGAATACACTTTCAAGCTTGAGGAGGATGAATTGACCAAATTATTCAGCTTTTTTGGGAAAGTGTTTAGTTATCTTTGGCGAGGAGGTGCAAAAAAGAAAGAGGAAAATTCGGAAACTCCAGCTCTCGAGCAAGATTTATTGATGAGTATCTGGTACAGCATTCAGACCAAAGATGCCTATATGAAAGAGAGTATAAATGGACTTCTTAATTCAGTTTTTGCGCCTTTTTTGGCAAATGGCTCTTTCGTAAAAAAAGAAAAAGCTGAATGGATGCCGGTGAGTTTTGCTCAGGCGATCAATGTTTTCCATCTTCCTACCAAAATCAACTTCATTAAGGGACTGGATTATACCGTTTATAGAAAATTACCGTATCCAACTACGCTTCCTACACCGGATAATACCCCATCAAAGGAGCTTACCATACTTGGGGATACCGATTACAGAGGAGATAAGATCAGATTTTGAATCCGTGAAGAAGATAAATTTAGGCATATGTATATCGTAGGTAAGACCTGAACTGGAAAATCTACCTTCATCAACAATATGATCATCTCGGATATGAGGGCTGGAAATGGGCTTTGTCTGCTGGATCCACACGGAGAACTCGTAGATGATTTGCTGGAATATATCCCTTCAAACCGCATCAATGATGTGATTCTTTTTGATGTTGGAGATGCGGAATATCCGATCGGATTCAACCTTTTGCAAGCCGATAATGAAGATGAAAAAAACAGAATCGCTTCTGGGGTCGTTTCCACATTTCAGAAACTTTTTGACAATTCCCGAGGTCCAAGACTAGAATATATTTTGAGAAATGTCGTGCTGTCAGTAATTGACTATCCAAATGCAACTTTGATGCATATTTTGAGAGTCTTGACGGATAAAGAATTTCGTGAAGAGGTGATTTCTCATATCAAAGATTCAGTATTATTAAAATTTTGGAATAACGAGTTTAATAAATGGCAGGATAAACAGAGAGAAGAAGCCGTAGGGCCGATTACCAATAAAGTCGGACAGTTCCTTTCTTCTCGTCTTGTGAGGAATATCTTTGGACAACCAAGAACGAAACTCAGCATCAGAAAGGCAATGGACGAGGGGAAAATCATTCTCGTAAACCTTTCAAAAGGAAAAATTGGTGAAGATAATGCGAATATGATTGGATCGCTCTTGGTAACCAAAATCCAGATTGATGCGATGGGAAGAGCCGATATGGCGAAACATTTGAGAAAGCCGTTTTACCTTTATATTGATGAGTTTCAGAACTTTGCAACCAAGTCCTTCGCGACGATTCTTTCAGAGGCGAGAAAGTATAAGCTCTCTCTGATTGTAGCCAACCAATATACCTCTCAGCTTGATGAAACGATCAAAGATGCGATTTTTGGAAATGTAGGAACGATCTTCTCTTTTACGCTTGGATATGATGATGCTTCCGTGATGACTTCACAGTTTAAGGAGATGGTCAGCACAAATGATCTGATTTCTTTGCCAAAGTTTACCGCTTATACGAGGCTGATGGTAGATGGAATCTCCTCAGATCCGTTTAGTATGAAGACTTTGCCGCCTTTTACTTCTGAAGGGGATATAGAACATATTGAAAAAATCAGAAACCAATCTCGTCAGAGATACGCGATGGAGAGAGGTCAGCTTGAAACCTTGATGAATGCCCGAAGCAAAAAATCCTTTTCCGTGCAAGAAAAGATCGCAGAACAGGCAAGATATGAAGGACTTGGACTCTCTGCAAAAGAAGCAAAAAATCTGCAAGATTTCCAGGTTCAGCAAAATAGCAAACGGTTTTCAGAAGTAAGGATCGGTGATCGCTCAGCTGATGCGATGATCGTAGATACCGAACAAGGAAATCACAAAATGATCCGATACGCCCAGCCACAAGGACTGGAGAAAGTGGCTACTTTACAGGTTCAGAAAGGGAAAATCGTAAAACTTGATGAAAAGACTCAGCTTTCTTTTTTTGTGAGTATTTGGCAGCATACTACCCTAACTTGTAGCAACAAAAAACCGCTTACCATCTGGATTGGAACGAAAAAAGAAGTAGAACAGCAACTTCAAGAAATCTACCAAAAAGCTGGTCTTGATCCTGAAAGGACAGACTTCCTTAAATTCATCCCTAATGTTGAACTTTTAGAGGCTCAGCAAAAAAAAACTCCTTCTCAAAAAATTCAAAAAGCTGATCTTCCTCAAAGCCCGACTGACCAGAGCGGATTTACTGTCAATGACATTCAGCTTGGGAAGGAATATCTCGGCTATGTGAAGCTGATTTACAACTATGGAATGTTTATCACAGTTAAAGGAGTAGAAGGGCTACTTCACAAAAAGCAAATCGTCGTTCCTGAAGGTGTAGATTGGAAAAAGTACTACAATATCGGCGACAAAATCAAAGTCAAAGCACATGATTTCAAAGATGTTGATGGAGAGAAAAGAGTGGTCTGGACTCAGATGTAATCTGAAAGTGTTTTCATTGGATAAGGAATCCTTGAGTTACTCAGCTTGAGGATTTTTTTGAATCAGATTTTTGCTTGATAAAAAAACCTCTCACGAGGAGAGGGAAAAAAGAAATATTTTATTGTTAAGATCCAAATACGAACTTATCTTCTATAGGCTTCATTGCTTGTCTATAAATTTCATCTACCTCTGGATAATCTCTAATAAAACTCATACTAACTTTAGCTTTTCGGGCTTTTACAAGACAGTTCTGAAATCTTTTAGTATACTTAGATACATCAATTCAATTTTCAACCATAGCTTGAAGATGTGATACATATCACTCAAGAAATTCTCTGTTTTGAGGATATTTTTCTAGAGTTTTTAACTTTTCTTCCAGCTTTTTTAACTCTTCTTCACTATTTACTAAATAATAATTTTTATAAAATTCACGAAGAAACTTTTCATATTTACTCACATCAATTCAATCCTCTTTTGATTCTTCAATATAGGTTTTAAATAAGCCCATTTTGAAATGATAGCTAGGATTTTCTTGAAAATATTTTAGGATATCTTCAAGAGTAGCTAAATAATGCTTTTTTGAAATTTCAGGAAAAAGTTTTTGATATTGATCCACATTGATTCAATTCTCTTGTGCTTTTTTAATATAGGTTTTACACGATTCAAATGCTTCCTTATTTAGAAGATCATTTTGAAGAATATTAAAATTATTTTTAAGCTTTGTTAAGTAATATTCTGCTGCCACATTATAGAAAATTTTTTCATATTTATCTACATTATTTCAAAATTTCTTTGCATCGTTTATAGCTTCTTTAAATAAAGAAATAGATCAGAAAAAAGTGAATGTTTGAAGATTTTTTAATCTTTTTTTAACTTCTATTAAAGAGCGTTTTTTGTTAATCTCATAGAAAATTTTTTCACATTCACCTACATCAATTCAAAGTTCCTTTGCTCTTTTAATACGGATTGTGGCTAACATAAATGCTCCACTATCTAAAACATCTTTTTGAAGACGACTTAATTTATTTTCAATATCTGTTATATAATACTTTTCACACATTTCATAGAAAATCTTTTCATATTGACTTACATCGGCTCAATCTTCCTTTGCTTTAAACAAATACCTTTGAAATGAAAAAAATAAGTTTATATCTTGAGGATTTTTTAAAAGATTATTTAAAGTTTCTTCTATCATTACCAAATAATATTTTCCACGAGCTTCATCGAAATTTTTTCGATATCTAGTTATAATTATATCAGCTCATTTTTTTTCTGCATTTAAAAGAGTATCTTTAAGCCTCGCCAATAATCAAACATCCCCAGGCTGTCTTGAAAGATCATTTAAGTATCTTTCAATTTTCTTTTCTTCCGCTGAAAGAGGATACTTTTCAGGATTTTTTCTTTTATCTAAAAGTGCAACTTCTCCTTTTTTCACCGTTGCTATATTCCCTTGATACTTTCCATTTCCCTGGAAAACAATTTCAAGCTGATTTTGAGTCTCATTAATAACTTTTGCCTTTCTTCCTCCAGAAATTACAATTTTACCAAGATAATTCATGATTTCTTGATTCTTATTGTGAGTATTCATGATAAATAGAGATATAAGATAATAATTTCGTGTAAAGATATATATTTCTTCAAGAAAGTCAAATAATTAAAAAATAAAAAAACACTTTCACATGTTTTCATTATTACGAAAATTATCTGAATAAAAGATACATTCTTTCTCTTAATTCCTCTAAAAAATATTAGGATTCCTTTTTTATTCTTTCCTTGCAATCTTCTTTGACTTTACTATAAGGAAGTGTTTTATTTCGCGCAGAACCACTTAAATATGACCAAGAAAAAAAATCTGATCCTAAGCTATAAATGGCGGATTTACGGACTTCTTTTTATTGTCCTGATCTCTGTTGGACTAAGACTGCTCCAAAATAATAGTCTAATTTCCACTTTTTGAGTCAATACCGGAACGGTTCAGGTTATTGAGGACAATGAAGAACTTTCCCTCAACCAATGGTTAGAGCAGTATCATAAAGGAACTTTTCAGAAGATTTCGCTTACCAATGATGAAGAATTAAAAGGTTTTGAACTGATAAAAAAAGGCAAAGAAAGCTTCTTTACCAAGGAATACGAAACCGAAACCTACAAAAGCTACGAAACCAAGAAATCTCCTTCTCTGAGCTTGATTGATCTTGGGGTGGCTTTGACCTGAGATATTGAGCTTGCGATCGTGCATGAGGAGCCTTCACTGTGGACGAAACTCTTTGAGCAGGTGGGCTATCTGATTTTTTTCCTAATTATTCTGGTGATTGGGATGAAATTTATTATGCCAAAGGGCGGAGCTGGAGGGATGCTCGGAATTAAAGTAGGAAAAGAAAGCAAAAAATCTGAATCAAAAACCAGATTTACCGACATTGCAGGGATGGACGAGGTCAAGAACGAACTGATTGAAATCGTAGATTACCTCAAAGAGCCTGAAAAATATCAAAAAATCGGTGCCAGACCACCAAAGGGAGTCTTGCTCTATGGGGCTCCAGGATCAGGGAAGACCTTGCTTGCGAGAGCGGTAGCAGGGGAGGCTGGAGTCGCTTTTTTTTCAGCTTCTGGATCTGAATTTATGGAAATGCTCGTTGGAATGGGAGCTGCGAAGGTGAGAAAACTCTTTGAACAAGCCAAATCCGCTGGGAAAGCGATCATTTTTATTGATGAGATTGATGCGATCGGGAAAAAGAGAGGATCGGGCTATACCGGAGGGCATCAGGAGCAGGAACAAACGCTCAACCAAATTCTGACAGAAATGGATGGTTTTGATAAAAATACGAATATCATCGTGATGGCTGCGACCAATAGGCCTGATACCTTGGATCCTGCCTTACTCAGAGCCGGAAGATTTGATAGAAAGGTCTTTGTTTCCGTGCCAACTTTGGAGGAAAGAATTCAGATTTTTGAATATTACCTTAAATCCAAAAAAGTCGATGAAAAGGTCAATCTTGAATCGCTTGCGAAAAGAACGAGCGGTTTGGTTGGTGCAGATATTGAAAATGTCGTGAATGAGGCTGCTTTACAAGTTGCAAAATCCAATAGAGAAGTGCTAGAAGCGAAAGATTTTGAATACGCACTTGAGAAAGTAATTATGGGACCTGAGAAAAAAGTAAAATCTATGAAAGAAAAAGAGAAAAAGCTCGTTGCCTACCACGAACTTGGACATGCCGTGACCGGACATCTCTTGGAAAACGCAGATCCGATTGAGAAAATCTCGATTGTTCGTAGAGGGCATGCTTTAGGAGTGACCTGGACGACTCCAGAAGAGGACAAAAACCTCTATTCCAAGGCAAAATTCCTTGATGAAGTGGTAACTTTGCTCGGAGGAAGAGCAGCAGAGGAGTTGTTTTTTGGGAAAGAGGAGATCACCACTGGTGCTTCTAATGATTTTGAAAGAGCGACCACTATTATCAAAAATATGATTCTCAAATATGGTATGGATGAAGATTTTGGACCAATCAACTACCTCAAAGAAGGCGAGGATCAGCCTTTTATCAATCCTTATAGCGAACAGACCGCACAGCTCGTAGATGAAAAGATCAAAAACTATCTTGCTAATGCTTACAAAAAAGCAAAAAAAATTCTGAAAGATCACGAAGTTCTGATTCATCAAATGGCAGGAGTCCTTTTAGAGAAAGAATATCTTTCTAGCGAGGAATTCTCTGAAATGATGAAAGAATCTTCATAAAATAGAAAATAAATCTTCCGATTTTTTAGTTGTTGATTATTTATTACTTATTATGACCATCGTATTAGATTATTTCTTCAATAAAAACCTCAAAATCCTTAATATCCCTGATGAGATAAGTAAAGACTTAAAACATGGAGATAAAATTTCATATTTTTTGGAAGAAAAATGAACAGAAAAAGAATCAATTGGAACCGTACTTTGATATACTATACCAATCGAAGAGAGGACTGCTCAATTTTCCAAAAAATTAAATCCTGAAGAAAATAGTGATTTTCTCAAACAACAGGAATTTGCACTCAAGCTTTTTCCTTTATTTAAAAAAAAATTCAAGGCTGCATTCCCTGGATCTAAACCTATTACAGCAAGATATAACCCTTTAATGGATCAGCTTTATTTTTATTTCTATTCTGAAGAAAGATATGTTTTTAGTGATTTCGTAAGGGAACTTAAACAAGAAATCGGAAAAAATATTTTTCTTTTCCAGGTCGGAGCAAGAGATATGATGAGGCTAGACCCTAACTCAAAAGCGTATGCTGTAGGTGCTGATTGTGGAATGGAATTTGCATGCCAAGGGCTCGGTCCTTTGCCAAGTGTAGAGGTTGAATCCATTGCCATGCAAGGACTTGAAGGAAGAGATATTGAAAGATTAAAGTGAAGATGTGGAAAATTAAAATGTAGCTTGCTCTATGAATTGGAAATTTATATGAAAGAATACAAGGATTTCCCACAAAAAGGATCAAAAATTCAATGTCCATGATCAAATCAAAAATGAGTTGTAAGTTCATATAATATCATTACAAAAGAAGTTGTTATCAGAACAGAGGAGTGATGAGTACTCAGAGTTCCTCTTGCTCTTCTCAAAGAAGAAAAAGAAAGATAAAAAATTGATGCTTTTATTTATTATGACGATTTGTATGTGAACTAAAGTTTTGATTTATTTTCGAATGGCCCTCAGCATTGCACTTGTTGTAATTCCTTGCGGAATTGTTTTTTACTGGTTGTGAAAGAAAATTTCTACTTATTTTAGACAAAAGGCTCAGCTCATAAAAGAAAATAAAGAGCTTAAACATATAAAAACTGAACTCCAAGAACAAAAAGAAGAGTTTATCACCAATAGTGAATACGGACCTTTTGTTGCATCACAGGAAACAGAAAATAAAATCCTAGATGAGCAATCTTCTTGAGATGAGGAAACAAGCTCTTGATCAAAAGATACTGATGAGCTAGTTCCAGAACTTCTAAAACAATCTGAAGAACATCAAAATATCGCAGAAAAAGAGAAAAAAAGACTTGATACCCTCTTACTTGAAGCTGAACTATTGAAAAATGAGGGGAAAGTAGAACAATATGAAAAAAAACTGATTGAAGCAACTACGATTGATGATATGGAGCTGAGAGTTTTAAAGCCCCTTGCAGATCTTTATTTTACGCTTGGAAACTACAAAAAATCACTTCCATTGCTCAAGAAAATTTCTGAACAAGATCCTACTGATCACAAAGTGATTTGGCAGATTGCAGAGATCTATTTTGTTACGGGAGATATTCAGACTGCCGAACTGTTAGTAGAAAAAGCAATCAATCTGAAAAATGATAATCCAAAATACTATCTTACCATGGTGGAAATCTATTATAATACGGATAGAAATTCGGAAGCTCTCGCTTATATGGAAAAAGTTATTAAACTCAGACCGACTAATCCGAAATACCTACTTGCGACTGCCGAACTTTATGAACAATCAGGAGATTTAGACAATGCTAAGAAATACTATTTCAATGTCCTAGAATACGAACAAAATAACGAAAAAGCTAAGGCAAAAATCAGAGAGTTTACAAGAGAACTATAATTGAAATACCTTTTGCTTATATGATTTATAAAAAATAATTATGCTAATCACGAATAGAAACAAGCCCCTATTAGCTATAAATGATATTGTATGTTTTAAGGTAATGGTGAAACGGGAAAATGCTTATTTTATTTGTCCTCCAGCTTTTCAGTATTTTTTAGCCAATAAAATTAAACTAGAGCCCTATTATTTAAATAAAACGTATGAAACAGAATTAACAAATCCTAATGCTGATTATAGAATTGATGGAGTGATTTGAAAATGATTTTATCATACTTTTTGTGACATAACTTCAGCACAAAAATTTGTTAATTATTTGACAAATAAAATTAATAATCCTGATTTAGAATTATATCAGATTCCTTTTGATGCTGAACTTGTAATTTTAGAAGCCCTTATTCCAAAATTTGCACTTTATTATCAATGAAGATACAAAGAATTAGAAGGGATGAAAACGTATGCTTCAAATAAAGTTCTTTATTCTGCTGTATCCCTCTGATCTTAAAAAACACTTTTATCCGTAAAAAATAAGTAATGAAACTAACCCTCGTAATCCTCGCCGCAGGAATGGGAAGCCGTTATGGAGGCTTGAAACAGCTTGATATCTTTGGAGCAGGGGAGCATGCCTTGATGGAATACTCCGTTTTTGATGCGAAAAAAGCTGGATTTGAAAAGGTCGTTTTTGTGATTAGAAAAGACTTTGAAACAGAATTTAAAAGCAGAATCGGTTCAAGGATTGAACAGGAAATAGAGGTCAGCTATGCCTTCCAAGATATGCATGAACTTCCAGCAGGTTTCATCTGCCCATCGACGAGAGAAAAACCTTGGGGAACCGGACATGCCGTCCTTGCTGCCAAAGATCTGATTGATGGACCTTTTGCCGTGATCAATGCTGATGATTTTTATGGAAGGGAAAGTTATCAGGGCTTGGCTGACTTTTTGAAGACTCATGAGCAAAACTGTATCGTCGGCTACCAACTTTCAGAGGTGCTTTCAGACTTTGGAACGGTGTCTAGAGGAATGTGCGAGCTTGATGAAAATAATAATCTCAAAGCGATCCATGAAACTAAAAAAATCTTCAAATCAGAAGGAAAAATCCTTGCTGAAAACCCTGATGGAACGACTTATGAACTCAATCCTCAGGACCTCTGTTCTATGAATATGATGGGATTTACCAAAGCAAGTCTTGAATTTTACGAAAAATACTTCATTGATTTTTTAGAAAAGAATCTCAACGAACCAAAAACTGAATTTTATATGCCAGAAGTTATCACGAGACTGATTAACGAGGAAGGACAATCTGTTCCTGTTTTACCGACTACTGCGAAATGGTTTGGAGTGACTTACCAGGAAGATAAAGAAGCAACAAGTAAAAATATTGATGCTTTGATTGCAGATGGAAAGTATCCAAAACACTTACGAAACTAGAAAGTTAATGCATAAGAATATTTATTTCTACAAATAGCAAATCTAAGAAATGAAAAAAATCTGATTTTTACTGTTACTTTTGCTTCTTCCTTCTTCAACTTTTGCTTTTGTGCTAGGGCTAAAATCCACAGATAATACCGTGGAAAATATTGTAAAAATTGAAAAAGACTATAATCTTTATCTCCCTTTAATCGGGTTTATTTATGATCCCCGAGAGAGACAAAATGTTATTCAAGAGTTGGAAAATATGCATCAAAAACTCTGAAATAAGAGAATTTACCATATTTCAGTTTCTCCAAATCAGTTTTCTGCTCAAGAAGTTGCTGATGGAGCTTTTGATAGAGAGTATACTCTTTTTTTTCAAACGATAAAAAGGCTTAAACTCAAGGTTATTTTCAGGACAATGCATGAAATGAATGGTGGTTGGTATCCACGAGGATCAAATCCTGAAAATTTCAAAAAAGCCTGGATTCATGTATGGAATCTTTCACGTTCTCTTGGATTAGATCAAAAGGATATTCTTTTTGATTTTTCTGTGAATCACCGGGATATGCCAACTCTCTGAAAACCTTCTCAACAAGCAAAACTCATTCAGTGTAAACCTGATAAAAAATGTCATCATTTTGAGGACTATTTTCCAGGAGAAGCCTATGTAGATATTATAGGAGTAACCTTTTATAACCGATGAAAAGCTACAAGTAATAGACTTTGGAAAAATCCATGACAAATTTTGAATGATCCTGAATGGAAAACCTTAGAGAGATTAAAATCCCTTTGAAAACCTTTATTTATTGACGAAGTTTGAACAACAGCAGTCTGGTATGATGAGAAATATTCTTCAAAAACCTCAAGAGCATCTTTCCTTACTCCTGAATCTGATACGAGAAAAAATCAATGGTTAAAAGAACTTAGTGCATTATTAAAAGTAAATCATTTTCTAGGAGCGGTATATTTCAATGTAGATTATACGAATGGATTAACGCTTCCTTCAGTTTGAGAGGCAGATCGAGCAATTATCAATACGACAATTGATAAATTTTACGATGGTTTTTGGGATCTTTATAGTAGTTCAAAATCAGATTTTTCTTCCTTATTAGCTTTATTTTGACTAAAAATGGTTGAAGTTAATGGAGATGAAAGATTTGTATCTCAAAAAGCAGCAAAAGATTTAAAATTCATTGAAACCCTTGTGAACGAAAAAATTACTGATCCAAAAGAAAAATCAGATCTTTATAAGAAATTATGAACTACTCCAAGCGGAAAGAAAAGTTTTGATGAGGCAATTCAAGTTCTAAAAGAAGAGTATACTTTTTCTCCAGTGCAAACAGGATGAACAATCACTGGAGCTTCTATTGGTGTCTAAATCTCCTTATTTCTTTTCGATATCTCTGAGTAAAGCTTGTTTTTCTATCTCAAGCTTATTGATTTTTTTCTCGAGTTGAAGGACCTCTTCTGGCATCGTATCAAGACTCATTTTTACATTAGCAGATGCTTCATCTAGTAAATCAATCGCCTTATCAGGAAGTTTACGATCTGAGAGATATCTTCTTGAAAGATCTACCGCAGCAATAACAGCATCATCAGTGATTTTTACACCATGATGAGTCTCATAAGCTTTTTTGATTCCACGAAGAATTGAAAGTGCATCTTCTCTACTAGGTTCATTAACCATAACCGGTTGAAACCTTCTTTCTAATGCTCAATCTTTTTCAATATAAAGGCGATATTCATTCAATGTCGTAGCTCCAATAATTCTTACTTGTCCCCTAGCAAGTGCAGGTTTGAGCATATTTCCCATATCCATAGATCCTTCTGTTTTTCCAGCTCAAACGACCGTATGGAGTTCATCAATAAATAAGATGATTTGCCCTTCAGATTTTTCTACTTCTTTAAGAATAGCTTTCAATCTCTCTTCAAAATCTCATCTATACTTACTTCATGCCATCAGAGCGCCCATATCAAGCTCAATAATTTTTTTATCCTTCAAAAGATCAGGAACTTCTCATTTAATAATTTGCTGAGCAAGGAGTTCAATAATCGCAGTCTTTCATACCCCAGGTTCTCATACAAGAACTGGATTGTTTTTTGTCCTACGAGAAAGAATCTGCAAAACCCTTCTCAATTCTTCATCTCTTCCAATTACAGGATCGAGTTTCCCTTTTTCAGCGAGAAGCGTAATATCTTTCCCATATTTAGATAAAACTTCAAGACTGACCTCAGGATCATTGGTTTCAACTTTTTCTCCATTTCTGATTTGAAGAATAGTATTTTTTGCCATAGTATAATCAATATCAAACTTTTCAAGAAGTTTTTTTACCGTATTTTCTATTTTTACAAGTGCAAGGAAAAAATGCTCAGTCGTAATGTACAGATCTCCCAAATCCTTCATTTCTTGTTCACTTTGCTCCAAAATAGCATTAAGATCTGAACCAATTCCAATTTGGTTTGCTCACTGAATTTTAGGAAGTTGATCCAAGAGAAGAATAGTTTCAGCTTTCAACTGCTCCAAATTTTTTCAGAGTTTTTTGATAATTACAGGGAGATAACCGTCAGTTTGTTCGATCATTGCAAAGAACAAATGTTCAGGTAAAATCTGACTATTCCCTCTATTTGAACACAGACTATTGGCTTCCTGAATCGCCTCGCTTGCTTTAATGGTAAGTTTATTAAAGTTCATTTTTTCTTGTCTTAGAAAATAAATAGCACTTAATTATATACAGTGCTATGATAAAGAAAAAAATCTGAATTTCAAGATCATTTTCTTAATTAAATCAGTTTTTACTTAAGCCATTCCTTCAAAAAAAACAATGTTAAAAACTTGTTAAAAAGTTAAAAGAAAAACCAATTCTGAACTGAATTTTCTCTTGCATTTGGTTCAGAGTTTTTTATTATCTTTCCTAGAAAAATCCTGCTTTGTAATAAAGGAGGTATTCAATCAAGTTGTCATTCTGAATGAAATGAAGAATCTAAATTATCTCCTTCGCTCAGGAAGACATTTGAAGGGTATTTCTCCTTTTTTAACAGAAGGAATTATTCTCTTGAAAAGCTTTATTTTATCTTTTTCAATCCATGGCTATAGAAAATATCAATCTTCCTCCTCATAATATTGAAGCAGAAAAGGGCGTAATTAGCTGAGTTTTACTAGATAATGAAACGATGTGGATTTATGACAGTGATAAACTGGGATACAAGGATTTTTATCAAAAGGAGCATGGATTCATTTACGAGGCGATTCAGCAGCTTTGGACTGCAAGAAAGACGATAGATGTCGTTACCGTTTCTGATCAGCTTTCAAAAAATGGAAATCTGGATGTAATCGGAGGAACGGACTATCTTTACGAGCTTTCTACCTTCCTTTTCTCTACTCAGCCTTGCTGAGAATATAGCAAAATCGTGAGAGAAAAATCGCTCTTGAGGCAGGTTTTGAAAGTCTGTCAGGGAATCTCAGGTGAAGTCTATGAACAAAAAGACACAATTCAGATTTTTGATGCTATTGAAAAGAAAATCTTTGACCTTACGCAAAACCAAGTCGGAGACAGCATTATTTCTATTGGAGATATTCTGAAAGGGAGAATAGAGGAGTATATGGAAATCGTGGACAACCCTGAGAAATTCAACGAAAAGAAGGTAATGTCCGGCTATAAGGGGATTGATGGGATGCTGACGGGATTTAAGCCGTGAGAACTGATTATTCTCGCTGCAAGGCCTTCCATGGGTAAGACTTCTTTTGCCCTCAATGTGCTGACCGATATTGCTCTCAAACAAAAAAAATCTGCCGTGATGATTTCGCTGGAGATGAGCTCAGAATCTATCGTTGATAGGATTGTGTCGGAGGTTTCTAGCGTTCCGATGTATAAAATCACCAAAGGCGACCTAGATAATGAGGACTTTGCGAAAATGGGGGAGGCGATGGAAGTCCTTGGAGAAGCTCAGATTTATATTGATGATAAGGGGGCTTTGACCGTTCCAGAACTCAAATCTAAACTCAGAAAATTAAAAATAGAAAAAGGCTGACTAGATATTGTGATCATTGATTACCTCCAACTGATGCATGGAACGGTCTTCGTTGGGAATAGAGTCCAAGAGATTTCCGAGATCTCAAGAGGGCTTAAAGAGCTTGCAAGGGAGCTTGAAGTGCCAATTATCGCACTTTCTCAGCTCTCTCGTGCGGTAGAGCAGAGGGTAGACAAGAAGCCACAACTTTCCGACCTGAGAGAATCAGGAGCGATTGAGCAAGATGCTGATGCGGTTTTGATGCTCCATAGAGAAGACTACTACGATCCTGACACGGATAAAAAAGGTGCAACCGATGTCTGCATCAGAAAAAACAGAAACTGAGCGGTAGGGGAGGTTGAGCTGCATTTTGAGAAAGAAATTATGAGATTCACCGAAAG
>CAUTUR010000002.1:0-41938 GCA_963541585.1 uncultured bacterium
TACTCTTCTACACGAAAATTCACTCTTCCATCATAATCTGATGAATAAGAACTAGAATTTTTTACACGAAGAGTAATATCAACCCATTCATCTCTATCTGGAGTAGAGTCACTTACTGAATAAAATTCAGGAACCCATCTTAAAGTGGAAGAAGTTGAACTAGAAGTGGAGAAACTTCCATTTCTAAAGTCATAATTCGTGATAAATTCATACCAATAGTTAGAAATATCTGCTCTTAGCTCAATCTTTCCAGCGTTCCCAGCGTACGTAAACTCTCCTTCACACCTAGGAAGTGAAATCTGACTTCCATTTGGAAGCGTCAATCTACAGGAAAGATCAGATTTGGAAGATAAAGAAGAAGAGGTAATTCTTGACTGAAATCTTTCCGATCCAACCTTCTGAAGATCAAAACAAAATTTATCTCCATTAGAAAAACGGATCTCCTGACACTCCGCTGCTGCAAATGCTCAAGAGAAAAGTGGAACTCCTAAAATTCCCACCAACAGAAGAAGATTTTTTTTCATCTCATTGAAATAGTAAAATAAAAAATTACTTGATTTCTATGTATATATATATATACGGGAAAGGCAAGTTTTTTTTTGATTTTTTTAAATGAACAAGAAAGACAAGGCTTTTAGTTTTAAGTTTTATCTTATGAAACGATTAAAAATGTCATTAGCAATCAGTTTTTCTCTTTTATTTGGAATTCGAGCTTTTTATAGATTCTATTTTCTTCGTGATCCAATTCGCGAAGTTCCAAATAACAATCAAGTATTTGTGAGTCCTGCTAATGGGAAAATCATTGCTATTATCAAGCAAGATGATCTAAAAGATCATAAAACAGAATTATACAAAAAGAATAGAAAAGTCATTAATGATTGGACTAAAGGATTTTCAAGTTGAGCAACACTCATTTCTATTATGATGACTCCTCTCGATACACACTACCAAAAAGCTCCTATGCAAGCTACAATGCTGAGCGAGGAATATGTAGAAGGTCGTTTCTGGAATGCAATGAAAAGTAACGAAACCATGAAATCAACTTTTCAAAACGAATATCATAGTATGCTTTTTGAAACCCCTGAAAAATTTCAATTCCGCGTCATTCAAATTGCTGGATTCGTAGCAAGGAGAATTGTAGATTTCCTAGATCCTGGACAAGAGGTTACACAAGGAGAAAAAATCTGACTTATCAAATTAGGAAGTCAGGTAAGCGTCATTCTAGATAAAAACTTTGAGATCACTGCAGAAGTTTGAGAAACAGTCATCGATGGAGAAAGTATCCTCGCAAAGAAAAAAGAAACAAGATAAAATTCAGACTTTCTCTTTTTTGTCAAATCCTTTTTAAAGGAAAAACTTGTATTTTTCAAAGAGATTACTATCTGTGAGAGGATGTTTATCCTCTAATTTCTTTTTAGATGGTAGAAAAAGTGAAAAAGACATCCGCAACTTCAGAACCATCAAAACTCAAAAAAGTTTCGGTAAGAAAGCCAAAACCTACTACAAAAAAAGAGAAAAAAGAAGCAGACTTCTCTCCACTTTCCAAAACAATAAACGTATTGGAGTTGAAAAAAGAAAACTGCTCTTGTAAAAGGATAAATTTTCAATTACTTGTTCTTTGCCTGCTCTTAGTTCAGCTTGTTTTAGGGATTTGAATTCTCATCAAGATTTCTCATCTCCAAAAAGAGAAGAGTGCAGAAGTATGAGGGAAAGAAAATTACCAAAGACTGGAAACCTTGTACACTACACCTGAATATCAGGAATATGCAAAAGGACAAATTGACAGTCTTGAACAGCAAATAAAAATCATGAATCCAAAAGCTGAATAATTCAGCATTACATGCCTTTTTATTCTTATAAAAGAAATACAGATTATGGAAAAATGTAAAAACGGAAGCTGTCATCATATTATGGCAGGAACAGCAATCGCATTGAGTGCAATTACCCTTATCGGAGGTGCAGTATTGGGAACTTGCATCTACAAAAAGGTAAACACGATGTACAAGGCAACTATTGACTTTCAATTCGGTTCTCAAGAGAACTTTGACGCACTTTACAAAGCAAGAATGACTCCTGAAACAAAAAAACAACTCGATGAAAGTATCAAACAAGCTGTAGAGCAGATGAAAGCTCAACAAGGTTCAGATGAAACTGCTAAAGATGAAGAACAAGCAGCTAGTGATGAGAAGTGAATTGATACCAAAGCTGCACTTAATGATGCAACATGGGAGAAAAATTCAAAAGAAGCAAGCTCACTTTTTGATCTTAGCGGAACTCCTGGAAATGCAGTCATTAATGTGAAGAATGGAAACTTTAAGGCTATTGGAGGAGCATATCCTCAGTCTGCTTTTGAAGCAGTTGTTGCTGACTTGAAAGCCGGAAAAGAACTTACAAGTGATGACATGGGAAAAGCAGGGAAACTGACTAAAGACCAAATTACTGCACTCCTTAAAGACGTACACTTTTCAGGAGACAAAAATGCTGATATCGTAATCGTAGAATATTCTGATCTCCTTTGCCCATTTTGTAAAAGACACTATAACGATAAAACAATAGAAAATATTGTAGCTGCAGATAAGGCCGTAGCTCTTGTTTTCAAGAATATGCCTATTGCAGGATTGCATCCAAATGCTCCTCTCGGTGCTAAAGGTGTTGAATGTGCAGGAAAACTTGGAGGTAGCGAAAAGTTTTATGCTTACTTAGATAAAGCGTTTGCAGAGAATGATTTCAACGGATCTAATGTAGTAAGCCTTGCAGAAGGAATCGGACTTGATAAAGAAGCGTTCGTTGCTTGCTTCACAAAATAAGCTAAATAAAAGCCTTAACATACAAAAACAAAGGCAAAAAAAGGAAACTATCGCACTCTTGCGGTAGTTTTTTTAATGCAAGATTTTCATGACTCCTTACATACATCTTTTAAAGAAAAAATAACTTGACTCTCTCTATAAAATAAGTATAGTTAAGATAGAAATAAAAAAACAGAAATAAAAAATTAACAATAAAGACCAAAGTACTCAAAGTCTACTTTCCCTTAGGAAAGGTAATAGGAGTACAAAATAAAAAATGAAAACCTTTTGATTAATACAAAACTTCGAAGAAGCAAAAGAACTAGGCCTGTTGTTTACAAAAATAACAACAGGAATTATATTTATTATGGGGTTTTTAACCTTATTATTTTTTGTAATGGCTTATCGCAATATAAATGAAGGTTATGACGATGAAGATTGCGATGAAGATTACGACGATGAAGAATAAAAAAAAGAATAGTTATTTCAATGCCAGCCTTTCACTCAGAAAATAGCTGATGAAAAGCTGGCATTTTCTCTTTTTCTAAAAAGAAAAAACTGATCCCACGAAGGAAATCAGTCTTTTTTTTATTTTAATTACAGTTAAGAATTACATACTTTGGTGGAAGGTTCTTTCAATCACTTCAAGCTGATGCGCCTTTGAAAGTCTTACAAAGTTCACCGCATATCCTGATACTCTGATCGTGAGCTGAGGATAGTTTTCTGGATGTTCGTAGGCATCCATAAGGGTTTCTCTCTTGAGGACATTTACATTGAGGTGATGAGCGCCTTTTTTGAAGTATCCGTTCATCATCCCAACCAGATTTTCATTCTGTTCCTCAGCAGTCGCTCCAAGAGACATTGGAACGATAGAGAAGGTATTTGAGATTCCATCTTGAGACTTTTTGTAGTCAAGTTTCGCAACAGAATTGAGCGAAGCAATAGCTCCTGAATGATCTCTTCCGTGCATTGGGTTCGCACCTGGAGCAAACGGTTCTCCGGCTTTTCTACCGTCTGGAGTCGCTCCAGTATTCTTTCCATACATCACATTAGAAGTAATCGTAAGGAGAGAAAGGGTTGGAGTTGCGTCTTTGTAGGCTCTATGCTTGAGTAATTCATCCATAAAGAAAGCCTGAATCTCTTTTGCGATAAGGTCTACTCTATCATCATCGTTTCCATACATTGGGAATTCTCCTTCAGTCTGGAAATCTTTTGCTACCCCCTGTTCGTTTCTGAGAGCTTTTACTTTTGCATATTTGATTGCAGAGAGGGAATCAGCAACGATAGAGATTCCAGCGATACCATAGGCAATATCTACTCCATAATTAGTATCCATAAACGCCATCTGTGCTTTTTCGTAGTAGTATTTATCATGCATATAATGGATTACATACATCGTCTTTGCATACACTCTCGCAACATTTGCCATCGCTTTTTTGAAGTTTTCTAGCACTTTATCGTAGTTCAAGGTTCCATCTTCATTTTCCACGGCTCCAAAGAGTGAAGCGTCCATTACCTGCACTCCTTCATCTTCTTCTTTTCCACCATTGATCGCAAGGAGCAAAGTCTTTCCAAGATTACATCTCGCACCGAAATGCTGGATTCTCTTTCCGATTTCTTGGTATGATACACAGCAGGCAATTCCGTAGTCATCACTTCCTCTTACTGGTCTCATGAGGTCATCGTTTTCATACTGAATAGATGAAGTATCAATAGAAACCTGAGCACAGAATTTTTTGAATCCTTCTGGCAAATGATCTGACCAAAGCACTGTTAGATTTGGCTCTGGAGAAGGTCCAAGATTGTACAAAGTTTGAAGAAATCTGAATGAAGTCTTCGTTACTTTTGTCTTTCCATCGTGGAACATTCCTCCGATAGATTCAGTTACCCAAGTAGGATCTCCACCAAAGATTTCATCATAAGCTCTTGGTCTAAGGTGTCTTACGAGTCTAAGCTTCATCACAAAATGATCAATCATCTCCTGAGCTTCAGCTTCGGTAATTTTCCCTGCTTGAAGATCTCTTTCAATATAAATATCAAGGAAAGAAGAAACATTACCAAGTGACATCGCAGCTCCATCCTGCTCTTTTACTGCAGCGAGATAAGCAAAATAAGTCCATTGAATCGCTTCCTGAGCAGTTTCCGCAGGTCTTGTTACATCAAATCCATAAGACTGAGCCATTTCAGCGATTTCTTTGAGCGCCTGAATCTGCATTGAAACCTCTTCTCTGAGTCTTACTTTTGCATCACTCATCTCACCACTAATGGCTTCAAAGTCAGCTTTCTTTTCTTTGATCAAAGTATCAGTTCCATACAGTGCCAATCTTCTATAATCACCAATCACTCTTCCTCTCGCATAGTTATCAGGAAGTCCGGTCACAATATGCTTGGATCTGTAAAGTCTAGATTCTGCATCATAAGCAGAAAATACTGCATCATTATGATTTTTCGCATAATGGAAAATATCCTTCACTCTCGCAGAAAGTTCAAGTCCTCTTTCTTTAAGGGCATTTTCTACGACTCTCACTCCTCCAAAAGGCTTGATCGCCCTCTTGAGCGGTTCATCAGTCTGAAGTCCTACGATCGTTTCAAGTTCTTGCTTGATATATCCAGGTTTGTGTGAAGTAATGGTAGAAATGGTTTCAGGATCCGCAGATCTGAGTCCGTTTCCGTCTCTTTCTTCTTTAAGACATTTTTTTGCTTCTTCCCAGAGCTGAGTAGTCCTTTCGGTAGGTCCAGCAAGGAAAGAGGCATCTCCCTCATAAGGAGTAATGTTGTCATAGACAAAGGTTCTTACATCAATTGCCATACGCTAATTCTTGTAAACAAAATAAAACAAAGTCTGGTTTTCTCCAGTTTTTTTCCTGAAAGAATTTACCAAGGAGCAAGTATAGATAAATTATTTTTTATTGCAAGGAAAAAGAAAGATTTTTCATCCCAAAGAAAACCGCTTCAACGAAGAAATAAAAGCAATATAAGAATAATTCCCACAAGAACTACTCCTTATCCAGCAAATCATGAACTCCTCTAAGAAAACGATCATCTACATGCGTATAAATCTGAGTCGTCGTAATAGATGAATGTCCAAGTAAAGTTTGTACCGATCTAATATCCGCTCCTTTTTTGAGAAGCGTTGTAGCAAAAGAATGTCTCAAAGTATGCGGAGTTACTTTTTTTTTGATTCCGACAAGCTTAGCATATTTTTTAACCAGTGCCTCCACTGCATTTCTAGAAAGCTGTTTTCCATAACTATTCTTTGAAAAGCTAATAAAGATCGGAGCATAATTATCATGTCTTAAATTTAGGTAAAAAGCCAACTTTTTCATTGCCGAAGAAGTCAAAAAAACTGATCTCAACTTGGATCCCTTTCCTCTGATAGAAAACTGTTTTTCACCGAGAATAATCTGATTTTTTTGTAAATTAACCAGTTCTGAAACTCTTAATCCCGTACCATAAAGAATATACAAAATTACCTCATCTCTTGCAAGTTGAAGATCTGAAAGAGCAAATTGAGAAGGTGCATTCAAAATACTCTGAATCTCTGATTCCAATAAAAAACTGACTTCTCTCTGAGGAATCTTAGAAAGTTCAAGTTTTTCAGGACTTAAACAATCAATATCATTTTTGAGCAAAAATCTCAAAAAAGACCTCAAAGCAATAATATGGTAGTTGACCGTTTTTTTAGTCAAACCAGAATCATCAAGATCCATTCTAAACTGCAAAACATGCAAAGCTTTGAGTTCATCTATCTTAGGATCTCAAAAAAAAGCTATTGCTCTTCTTATCCATAAACTATAGTTCGTAATCGTCCTTGGACTAACATTCTTTACATATTCAAGGTAATGAATAAAAGTTTTCAACAAAACTGACATCCTCATAGGATGCTTTTTTTTAGAAGAAAAAGAAGGCTGAGTCTCCTCCTTTTTTCTGGATATAATCGTAGTTCGTGATGATCAAGTAAATTTTCTAGACATTAGAAGCTTTTGCTAAATAGCCATCTAACTTTGTTTTTAATGATGACCAAGTAGATATATCAATATTTCCACCATTTGCAAGATCATCTAAAATCTTCTGAGCCTCTTTTTCTACTGCCAATCCGTATTTTATCATAATTCTTTTATTTTGAACAGTTCCCGTTTCTTTTAATTCAGTTCCTTTCCTTTGATATTCAGTAATCTCTTGTTTGATTACATCATTATTATTAATCGGACCGACCAAACTCTCCACAGAACTCAAAGGATCCTTAGAGGAATCAGAAAGAGAGGAAGGGGATTCTGAATTTTCATTTTTAGTAGAAGTTTCAGTAGAAATATCTGCAGAAGAATCTCACTGAGTAAGATCTATCGTCTGAATACTACCACTTCACTCCTCTTCCACAAAATCTCCTGAAATTTCCTGAGGTTCTATCGGAGTAATCTCATTATCACTAAGCATACCATCTCCTGTAAGTTGAGCATTTCATGTTAAAAGTAATTCTGGAGCCGCTCCATGTTCTTCATCAACAGGATTTTGAGCAACAAGTCCTGTTAATGATCAAGAAGGATTAAATCCAGAAAAAGTAAACAAATCAGGATATTTAATATACATCATAGCCCCAACAGCGACAAAGAGAACTACAGAGGCCAAAGTAACAAAGATTCCCTTCTTGTTTCATGCTGAAGTTTGATGAACTTGCTGAGGATACGCCACAGGTGCCGTCAAAGGATTTGAGGATCCGATTGTACTTGGCATAGAGGCTAAAGCATCAAGATCTAAGGTCTGAGGAGCTGGTAAAGAAATCTGATTTTGCACTTCTGAAGATGATTGTACTAATTGATCATTAGATACTTCATTTGTTTCTTGCTGGACCCCAGAAGACTGTTGTAATGCAGATGATTGTACTTCAAATGGGCCAGATTGTAGATTGTGAACAGGCGTTGGTTCAGTAGCAAGAGAAGTAGTATCAGATTGTACTGTTGAAACATTTTTCTGACTCTCTTGTGCTTCCAAAGTTGCCTTCATTGCGCTAAAAGGATCCATTTCTGCCTGAGCAACATTTTGAGAATGATTAGATGAAAACTGAGAAACCATTTCATCCAGATTTAAAACCTTATTTGATTCCTCCTTTTCTGAAGCAAGAGAAGGTGAAACTTCTTGAACTGAAAGTTCTGATGGTTGAGCAGCAGTTTCCTCTTCCTGAATATTTTCCTGCTGTGGAAGTTCTGATTCAAGAGAATCTGATACAGATGATGGTGTAGAGGAAGCATCTTGGTTCTGAGAGAGTAAGAATCCTTCATCAGCAGAAGACTCCTCTCAAACAGTTTCTTCAGAAAGCTCCATACTAGGAGTAGCATCTTCCAAATTTAGGGAAGCTTCTTCCTCTAGAGGTTCTTCAAACGCATTCACAGTATTTGAAACCTCAGGAACAAATCATTCTTCAGAAGATACATCCAAAGCTGGAACTTCTTCTTGTAGATCCTCTTCATGTAAAGTGAGAGCATCACCTCCCTCTTGTAAGAAATGATTTTCTTCCATAGCCTGTGAAGAAGGCATAGCAATTGGTTCTTCTGAAGCTTCTTGTACTTCAGAATCCTGTTTTTGAAATATAGGAGTTTGCTCCTGAACAGACGAATCAGAATACTCCTCAGGCAAATCTAAACTAAAATCAAAAGTCTGATTTTCTGCTTGATCAGCATTTTCTAAATTCTCAGAGAGGGAAGCAGCTGTCTCCTCTGGAACTTCTTGAACTAAAGTTTGAGTAATCCCAAGATCAAACTCATCGGTCTGTGGAGTTACTTGGGAAGTTGTTCCAGAAGTTTGAACTGGAGTACTTGAATCAGTAGTTGGCATCACGAGATGTTTGAAAGTATAAAATATTCACATCCAATTATACTCTCAAAACAAAAAAAATGCAAATTTTTGCACCTTTTTATTTCTACAAACAAAAACTAGCATTCTTATCATCAAGAAAGAGAGGAATCGAACCTCCACCTTCAGCTTCGGAGACTGACGTGCTACCACTACACCACTTTCTTTTCAGCTCAAAAGTATAAAGATTCCCTCAAACTTTTCAAGATTGTAAAAAGAAAAACAACACTAAAGAGTTTTATTTTCTTAAATTTACCAGAAAACCTGAGGATTCCCAGTTCTTGTGTAAAGAATTAAAAACTGATCTTGTTCTCTTTTCTATCCCAAATGTCTGGCTAAAACAAGTCCCCAAACCTGTAGATCAGGTCTCTTTATTTTTACTGTCTTTGCAAGTTCATTGAGTGTTGCTCATGTTGTCGTGACATCATCTACAATCAACAAAGTTGCTCCTTGAGGGAGTTTTTTTCCATCAATAAACTCGAAAGCTGAACTCAGATTTTTTAACCTTTCTGCTCTATTAAGTTTAACCTGTGAAACCGTAGCCCTACTTTTTTTGAAGCAAGAAAGAAATGGGAGTTGTAAAAGGTTTGATAGAGATGTTGCAAGAAGTTCAGATTGATTATAACCTTTCTGAAAATATCTACGATACCGATGAGAAGGGACAAAAGAAAGAAAAAGCTGATGTTTTTCCAACGAAGAAGAAAGATAGGGATTAAGCTGAATAAGCAAAGCTCCCCTTTCAGCTAAAAATAAAGCAATATCTTTTTTATGATAAAACTTCAATTTTAGAATCAATTTTTTGAGAAAACTCTTGTAAGCAAATCCGATAAGTAAACCATCCAAAAAAGTTCTCTCCTCCAAAATACAATTCGCACAAGTCTTAAATCAGGGACTTGGACAATGGCAAACAGGACACAATTCTGGATGTGGGAAAAGCTGTTTTTTACATTCAAAGCAAAGGTAAGATCAGGCTTTTCAACATCAGTAACAAGTACGAGGGAAAAGGAGTTCTAGCCGTTTACTCATTATGCTTTAATAAAAAACTAAAAAGTCCTCTACAATCCCGGAGCTCATATATCTTTTTTAAATGAAAAACGAATATTGATCTGAGCAGCTGCGATCAAACTTACTACTGCAACTACCAATCACAAACTCGGAATCCAAATTACATAAGGAGCAAGGATTTCTTGAGCAAAAAGCCACTCATAAACTGCCCCCTTAAAATAAGCAAGCGCAAAATAAAGAGAAGAAAGCAGACTTCCTAGAGCAAGAATACACCAAAGCACGGTCTGCATTTTCTTTTCAAAAAGTTCCGAAGAAATCCTAATCGTCAAATGAGAATTTTGAATAAAAAATCGAAGTCCTAATCAAAAGAAAACAAGCATCAACGTAGGCTGTGCATTAAGCAGAAATTCAGCAATTTTTGCATATTGCATACCCAAGAAAAGCGCTTCTGGACTCAACTGCAGATGAGAAGCTCGCTGAGAAAGAGCAGAACCAAAAGCCAAAGCAAAAGCTAAAAGTACATAATTTCCAAAAGTCATCCTTACCAGTTTTTCTACTTTCAAAAGAGAAAGCACAACAAGAATAAGTACAACCGATAAAAACAAACTTAGCTCCACCGACATTCTCCAATATATCATAATAAAAAACTATTGCATATCTAAGAAAGATAACTACATATAAGGCATATTACGATTCAGAAAGAAAATGTCAATTTTATTTTCAGCAAAGGGAAATGAAAAAGAAAAACTGATTTACAATGGTAGAAATTATTCTTATCTTAGTAATTATCGCTACAGCATTGATTACTATTATCCAAGGAATAAGTAAAACCACACAATATATTTCAGAAATGAGACAAAGAACCATTGCTCTCAATCTCGCTAAAGAAGGAATTGAAGCTGTCTATAATATAAGAGATACCAACTGGAGGAGACGATCTGCTAATAGAGATGAATGCTGGCTTAAAGCAAATCCAATGATAGATGAATGAGAAGATGGTTGTGAAAATGATTTATGGTTATGACAAGGGAGATATGCCCTCTTTCGTGCTTCGGAATGAAACAGTAATTATTATATGTTAGAACAATGTGAAGGCCCAGGTATATCAAATTCCATACGGTCAAATGGAATAGAACAAATTGCAAATCGAGTAAAAAAACCAGAAGCTCTGAAAAACAGAATACAATATCTGACAGACTTACTATCCTATCCTGAGGATCCTAGCGATAAGACAAATCCGAGAAATTATCTTTTACATTCGATAAATGGTGAGCGAGTAGATCATCAAAATTTTAACAAACTCTCTGATAGTGAAAAACAAAAAGAAGAAGTATCCTTGGGAAGATATCGAAGATTTATTACTTGAGACTGACTTTATAACAAAGATTATTATGACAACAACCCTACAGAATTATTAGGATGTAAGGGATATAAAGAAAAAAAATGCATATCTTCTGATGCGAAAGAATTTCGCTTCTGTTCAACCGTTATCTATTCGTCTCCTTACCAAGGGATTGTAAATCTTTGTGCAATTATGACCAATTTTGTTGAATAAAGAAGGTTTTTACTCCTTAGATAATATAGCTATGGATGATCAGATTTTTGAGCAAATCAAAAGGGTAAATGAATACGGGAAAGAATATCGATATGCAAGAGAACTCTCTAAAGTCCTTGAATATTCTGACTTTTCGAATTTTTCTAAAGTAGTAAAAAAAGCTGAAACCGCATGCAAAAAGAGTGGACAAGCAACAACCAACCATTTCAGTGAATTTACCGAAATGGTGAAAATCGGCTCCGGAGCTACAAGAGGTCTAAAAAGCCGAAAGCTCAGCCGTTATGCCTGCTATCTAATCATTCAAAATGCAGATCCAAACAAGGAAATTGTCGCTCTTGGACAAAGTTATTTTGCTTTGCAAACGAGGAAACAAGAACTGTCCGCCCAATATTTAGAGGACCAGAAAAGAATTCAGTTAAGAGACGAAGTTACTGAGCATAATAAGAAGCTTTTTAGCACTGCAAGAGGAGCTGGGGTCCATGACTATGCTACATTTTATGATTCTGGCTATCAAGGGCTTTATGGACTCAAAAAAAAAGAGATCATTGAAAAGAAAAAATTGAATACTGACGATAATATTCTGGATCACATGAGTAGTGAAGAACTCGCTGCCAACCTCTTTCGTGCTACTCAAGCTGAAGCCAAGATCAAAAGAGAAGCTATTAAAGGACAAGAAAAAGCAAGTAAGGCCCATTTTGAAGTAGGACAAAAAATCAGACAAACTATTCAAGAACTCTGAGGGACCATGCCTGAAGAAATCCCAGCAGTAGAAGATATTAAATATGCAAGGAAAAGGCTAGAAGAACTAGAATATCATGAAAACGTACAAAGTCCCAGTTTCGATCAGAAATTAGCAGAAAAACTTGAAGAAGCAGAGCTCCCTCATTACAAACTTCCCGATAATATTGAGATATTAGGCAAATTAGCACGAATCATTAAAGGCTATCCATGAGAAAAAACAATCTTCATCTGAGAAAAAAAATTTAAAGTCTCAAGTGAAGGATCTAGACTGATCAAAGAGATTATTCCCATAAAATAAAAAAAGATCCCAGTTTATGAGATCTTTCAGTAATTACTAAAAATACTTTTAATTTCCGAAAATTTCTTGAGCTTCTTTCAGGTCTTTCTCACTTAACCCTCTAGATTTTGCCTTATCTCAAGACGGTTCTTTCTCAACGGATCAATGCTTATTACCAGAAAGCTTAGGATTTGATTTTACATAAATAATTTCATTTTCCTCATCTTCTTGATCATTTTCTTGAACCAAAGATGTACTTTCTGATTTTTGATCCTTATTTTGATCTCCCGTTCCTACAATAAGTCCTGTTCCCAAAATAAGAGTTCCTGTATGAAGAGTAGAAGCATTCTTTGAGTCAAGAAGTTGTAATCTTTTAGGAGTTTTCAAAGATGATTCAGGCACTCAAAAAAGTTCTCCAGTTCAGTCAACAGCATTTAAATCTGGCTTTTCTTTTTCACCCAAGTTTTCACCTGAAGAAATCACCAGCTCATCAGAACCTTTTTCTCCAAAAAAAGAAGTAATCCTAGAAGGAACATCAAGAACCCAGTGAGAAATCATTTCCGCTCCACTTGGATTAATCCATTTAAAAATAAAAAAAAGAACAAACAAAAAAAGTAAAATCAGAGTTACCCTTCCAAGATATCTCCTCCCTACTCGAAAAAGCAAAAGAAGAAGCACTATTACAACTGTCCAAAACCAAGCAATCGGTGTCATTTTCACAAACACTATCAAGTAAAACTTGATAAACAATACTAAAATATATCAAAAAGTCAAGTAAAAGAAAAGAAACTAACATTGAAAGAGAAAATAAATTCCTTACCCTCCACAAAAGATCATTTTATTCTACCAAAAAATTATGCAATACCCAAAGCATATCGCCCTTATTCCAGATGGAAACAGGACTTGGGCAAAAGAAAAAGGAAAAGACTGAATTGAATGACACTTTGAGGGATTTGAGAGGGCAATAGAAATTGCAGAATATATTTTCAAGGAGACTCCTATTGAAGTCTTTACTCTCTGGGGATTAAGTACAGAAAACCTAAAAAATAGAAGTAATGCCGAGCTTTCCTACCTTTTTGAACTTTACAAACAAGTAACAGAAACACTCTATGCAACAATGGAGCTCTACCAAGTAAATTTTCGCATAGCAGGAGATAAAAGTCAACTTCCATCTGAGTTAATAAGCTTCCTTGAAGAAAAAGAAAAAAAATTCAGATTTCCTTCTTCTCCTAAAACCTTAGTCCTTGCGATCAATTACGGAGGACAAGATGAAATCATCAGAGCAGCTCAAAAACTTCAAAACCAAAATCAAGAAATTACCAAAGAAAGCTTAGAATCCAGTATGGATTTTTGAGGCTTACCCACTGTTGATTTAGTTATTAGAACAAAACAGAAACTTGCAAAAAGGCTTTCTGGATTTATGCTATGGCGAATTGCCTATGCTCAGCTGTATTTTACAGATCTTTATTGCCCAGAATTTACTATTGATGAATTTAAAAAAGCCCTTAAACGATATGATCAAAGCTTGGAAACTCAAAATTTCTGAAAATAACCTTAGCTACAAAAAATTAAAAAAAATCTGACTTCATTACGAAAATCAGATTTCTTTTTGTATAATCATTCAAGTTAGAAAGGAAGATCATCAGATGAATTAGCAGGAGTTGTAGATGATTTTTCAACTCTTCGGCAAGTAATGCTATTAAACCATCTTCCTGGCTGATTTCTAGATTCATTTGCTCTCGCATTCAAATGAACAGTGATCAAATCACCAGTATTTACATCAGACAAAAGATTAATCTTGTCTCTAAAAAAATCAACTGCGATAGACCCTTTGAACTCTCTGTCGGTGTTCTCTTCCAAAACGATGGTCTGTTTTTCAACTCCTTCACCAATCGTTTCTCTTGGCCCGATAAATTTCACAAATCCTTGATACTGCATACTGTGTGTAGTAAATAATAAAAAAAGTATTACACTTACCTGAGAGATTAGTGTTTTTTCTTGTAAATGCAAGGGAAAATCTCATTTCGGATTAAAATCATCACTGCAAGACTCAAAAAGCAATCCGCAAGGTTAAAAACTGGGAAGGTCCCAATACTGATAAAATCCCTCACTCCATCCAAAAAAATTCTATCAACAAGATTTCCAAGCGTCCCTGCAAGAAAAAGAAGAAAAACTCGATCATTTAGATGCTTTTTCCTCCAAAGAAAAATAAAAAGTCAGATTCCAAGAAAGGAGATCAAAATCACCATCGGTAAATAAACTTGCATTCCTCGAGAAATCCCAGTATTTAAGGTAGGATAAAGGAAAGGAAGTTCCTGTCCTCGTTTAAGATCATAAAAAAACCACTTTGAAAACTGATCTCAAGCAAAGAGCACAAGCATTAAAAATAAAATAAAAACATTTTTCTTCATGATATTCTTTACAATAAAACTCACTTACTATAATTTTTTTCAAACAAGAAACAATAAAAAAAGAGGGAAAAAATTCCCCTCCTTAAATCTATCTCTTGGATTTTTTTATAAGGGAAGCCCCCACAAACAAACCTAGAACAAAAAAATTCTTCGGCTCTTCAAAGACCATTTCAATCTCGTATGAGCATTGTATTACGTAGATTGAGCTTATAAACTCAAATACTGCCCATACAAAGAATAAAAAAGTCATCAATGGCTTCACCAAAAGGTATTGATCCATAAGATAAGAACCGAAAGTTTTCCTCTGAAACCATACCAAGAAGAAGTATGAACATATCAGTCCAAAAACAAAGGCTGATAAACCTAGCAACAATAATAAAGTAACAGATTCCATAATTTTTATTTTTTTAATGGTTTATATTTTCATTATGAGCATAGTCATATATACCACAAAAGTCAAGTCTATTTCTACATACTTTCAGGCGTTGCAATTCCAAGGAGCTCAAGCGCATTTTTCATCACGCACTGAACCGCCTCAATCAACGCTAAACGAGCCGTGCTCAAAGCAATATTGCTCTCATCTCGGATTTTCGCTTCGTGATAGTAACTTGAAAACTGCTTTGCGAGGCTCAATGCAAATCTCGCAATACCATTAGGTTTATATTCGCTGGCTGATTTCTGCACGAGATCTGGGAAACTCGCGAGCTGAAGGATCAGATTTTTTTCGCTTTCTAAAGTCAAAAGGCTAAAATCTGGCTCTGAAAGCTGGGAACGATCCACTTTTTTGAAAATAGATGAAATTCTCGCAGACATATACTGCAGGTAAGGACCAGTTTCTCCTTCAAAAGAAAGTGCCGTCTGCTTGTCAAAAGTGATCCCTTTTTCTGAGTCTTGAAGGAGCATTCCGAATTTCATTGCGGCAAAAGCTACATCGTGAGCAATTTCAGCTTTTTTTTCTGCTGGTAAATCACGATCAGCGACTAGCTCTTCCGCTTTTGCAAGCAGTTCATCACGGAAATCCTCATACAAAACGACATTTCCCGCACGAGACGACATCTTTCCATCTGCTAAATCCACCAAACCATAGGATACATGTTTCAATTTATCATGATCAAATCCAATGAGTTCCAAAGTTTTGAAGAGCTGCTCAAAATGATGCTCCTGTTCAAGTCAAACCACATACAGCGACTGATCATAATCAGGAAAATCAGCTTTTTTCTGGTAGGCAAGTGCAATATCTTTAGTAGAATAGAGTGACGCTCCCGTTGATTTCAGAAGAAGGAAGATCCCAAGCCCAAACTCTTCCAAATCCATCACGGTTGCTCCCTGCGATTTGGTCGCGATACCTTTCGCCAAAAGTTCCTCAACAATGCGGATTCCTGGCTGCTCAACATCACTTTCGTAGTATCGTTTGTCCATCTCTGCACTTCCAAGCTCAGCGAAAATATGCTTCATATCCTGCAGACAAAGCGCTCTTGTTTCCTTCCAAAGTGCAACTAATTCTGAATCTCAATCCTCAAGTGCCTTTTGGAGAGCTTCAATCTGAGACTTGTAAAGGTCAGGATTCTCATCTACTTTTCTCGTTGCCAAAGTATAGATCTGACCGACCCATTTCGTGAAATTCTGCTCTGGGAAAGGCTGATGATCAAAGTTTTTATAATACCAAATCCATTTCGCTACATGTGCCCCAATATCGCCTGGATAGCAAGTTTTGATGACCTTATTCCCAGCAAATTTGAGAATTCTCGCGATACTCTCACTCAGGAGAAAATTTCTCACATGCCCGATATGAATGGATTTATGCGTATTCGGAGCCCAACCTTCAAGAAGTATCGTTTTCCCAGTCTTTTCTCCTGCTCCAAAGTCAGCTTTTTCTTTCTTGATCTGCTGAAGAACTTCTGAGGCGAGAACCTGAGTATTAAAACTCGCATTTACATAAGGTCATACCGCATAAAATTCAGAAAAATGAGAAGAAGTCTGAACTTTCTCCTGAAGAAAGGCAAGTACTTCACTCGCAATCACATTTGGAGCCTTCCCCAGCGACTTTGCAAACTGAAAGCATGGGAAAGCCAAGTCCCCTTTGACATTATCAGGAGCCATCTGAATAAGAGGCAAGAGTTCCTTCTTTGAAACCTGAAAATAGGAAGCTAAAAGAGAAGCAAAAGCTGATTTATAGGTAAGAAGCATTTTCTCTTTGAAAACTAAAACAGAGCTAACTATAGCAATTCTTATCTTGATTGCAAAGTTTTTTTGAAAAAGACTTGAAAACATCAACGATATCGCTACATATAATAACGTGGCGCCCTGACAGAGTGGTCTATTGTACAGGTCTGCAAAACCTCGGTTCATGGGTTCGAATCCCATGGGCGCCTAATAAATCTCTGTCTGAACTGAGAGAACTCTTCAGCTCTGTACACAACTCATATTGTGTAGTTCTACAAGCCGTATATCTATGAAGATATGCGGCTTTTTTTATTGTGCAACTCGTAATAGCCTAAGCCGTTGTTAAGATTAAATAACAAGGGTCTAGCAATGTAATCTGAATATACGATCACATTGCCAACGGTGGAACTAGACCCCCACCTAGTAGTAGTGCGATCATATATTCAGATTTTTATTATTTCTATTGCTAAGTCTGAGAAATCAGCCTCCTACGATAAAGGAGATAGGCAGAAAAAAGAAATCTGATTGTATGAGTGCAGTCAGATTTATTTTTCTTACTTTCTAAAAATGAAAGACGCAATTTTATCTATGCTCGTAATTCTAGTTGTGGTGATGCTAGCAACCGCACTAATGGCTATTATGTTGTATAATAGCTTGTTCTTGCTCGTAGGGATAGGGTATGGTCTTTCTTTTTTGATTGTTAAGAAAAGAATCAAAAACAGAAAACAAAAGATTTTATTTCCTATTGAGAGATAGGAAATGAAAGAAAGTTTTATTATTAGAAAGAAGTATCAGGAACAAATAAAACTCCTGAATATTGAGCAGAAAGCACAACTGCTGGATGCTATCTTTAGTTATCAATCTACTCTAACATTACCAGAGAATCTTGATCCTTTGGTTTCTATGCTTCTATCTATCATGATAGCAGAACGGACAAAAGATGATCAAAAGTATTCTGAGACACTACAAAAAAGGATTGAATGAGGTAAAAAGTGATGAAGACCAAATAAGAATTGGGAAAACTCACAAAAACCTTGAGGTTTAGAAAAAAACCTTAAGGGTGGAAAAGAAACCTCAAGTCCCCCTGTATATGATAGTGATAGTGTAAGTGATAGTGTATATGTAGATGATAATGATTCTATAACTTCTTCTTTCGAAGAAGTAAATAAAAATAAAATAAATAAAAAAAATAAAACAAAAAAAATCTGATATTCTCCTGAGTTTGAAGAATTTTGGAAGGCTTATCCTCTAAAAAAGGGGAAACAAAAAGCTTTCCAAGCTTGGACTAGTGCTATCAAGTGAGGGAATGACCCAAATCTGATTATCAAAAAAGCCTGAGAATACGCTTTAGAACTTAAGCATAAAAAAACCGAGGAATGTTATATCAAGCGAGCTCAATGATGGCTCAATGATTGAAGATGGGATGACGAATATGATACCTGAAAGACTTATTCCTGAGTTTTAAATACAGATGAAACCTATTAAATGAAAGAATTTGAACTAAAAATCTCAGAAGAAGATAAAACTGAGTGCACAAAATTCGTTCAAGAAATTTGTGATATGGGCTACGAAGCTTTTGAAAAGCTTAAACCAAATCTTATTGGGTATCAAAGGAAGATTATAACCTTCTTTAGGTTGCCAAAAACTCCACTTCATCAAAGGTATATGGAACTCATGGCTGAACCTACTAAAAAATTAAAAATTGAGGAAGAAGAAAACAGGATTAAGTGAGCAATGAAAAACGGTAAATCCAAGTTTATAACAGATAACAAGATTGAAGATAGGAAACAAATCTCCGTAAAGTATCAGATTGTTTCTATTTACAATCTCAAAGAACATTTAAGCTGAAAGGTATCTCAGAATATGACAATCTGAATACCCTACCAAAACAAGGACTATATTACTAAATTCGCAGAAACAATAACCGTAAACAGTGTAAAAGCTCCAAATCTCTTTTCTGAATTTATGGAGAAAATGCCAACTTTCTCCTGAGAACCTGATATTTATATCAATAAATAGCTTATCATGAATATAACTAATACCAAAAACTTCATACTCCGCAACCTCCTCAAACTCAGAGATCATCACGGAGAGATTGATACTGATGCAGTAGATAATCTCGTTGATGTCTTTAGAGATGAACTGCGAGAGAAATTTGATTCTGATCCCCAGTTTGACTCCTACGAAGAAACGATGAGGGAGATTAAGTTTGAGGAATGGGCTAGAGAGATGATTTTATCCATAACGATAGCATAATGAAAAAAATACTAGAAAAAATCAGAAAGATACAAGAAAAAGAGCTATCTTTCAAAAAAACAAAACTGAATCCATTTACCAAATCAAAGTATTGTCCACTAGATGAGATTGCAACCATTCTCAATCCAGTATTCAAGGAATTGAATCTCCTCCGAATGAATTATTGCGAATGAGGAAACTTAATTACCAAGTTGGTTGATATGGATTCAAACGAAGAATTGCAAAGTTCTATTCCAATCAACGCACAAAGTGGACAAACCGTAGGGGCTGAGATTACTTACTTTAGGAGGTATAACATTTCTTGTTTACTGAACATTATCAGCGAGGAAGATAATGATCTCAAGGGAGGAAAAAAAGAGAAAGAACCAGCAAAGCAACCAAAATTCACTCAAAAACAATACTCCGAACTCGTAAAACGAGCTCAAGGGAAAAATAAAGCTGAAGTAATGCAAAAAGTCCTAAAAATTCAGAAAGATTATGAAATTTCTGAAGATGGGAAGAAAAAACTTGATTTATTTCTTAGCCAATTACAGTAATGACCGAAAATAAAGAAGCATTAAACTTTGATATTCAAAAGTTTAATCCAACCGTTGCAGAGCTTACCAATCTTTCCAATCAATACAAAGGCTTAAAAATCGCAGGTATTGAAGATAAAGACTGATACGAGAAAGTGAAAAGAGCTCAGCTAGACCTTAGAGATAAGAGGATTTACATTGAAAAAACTCTCAAAGAGGTCAGACAAAAAGCGATTGATTTCCAAAAAGCAGTAATTCAACAAGAGAAAGACTTGGTTGCGATTATTGACTGAACAGAAAAAGAGCTGAAAGCTGAAAGAGCGAGAATTGATGAACTCGTAAAAATTGAAGAAAGGAAAAAAGTTCTACCTGCGAGAAAGGAGGAACTAGAGAGGTGCTGAATCCTTGCTAGTGATGAAAAAATCCTCGCTATGGATTCCGACCAATTCAACCAATTTGTGAAAGATGAAGTCTTCAAACAGCTTCAGGAAAAGCAGAAAAAAGAGGAAGAAGAAAGGCTTGCAAAGGAAAGAGCTGAAGCGGAAAAGAAAAGACAAGAAGAACTTGAACAAGCAAGAAAAGAAGCTGAAACAAGAGCGATTGCTGAAACTGAAGCGAGATTGAAAAGAGAAGCTGAAGAAAAAGAGGCAAGAGCAAAAGCTGAAGCCGAAGCTGAGGCAAAAAGAAAAGCTGAAGAAGAGAAAAAACTTCAGCAACAGAAAGCTTATCAAGCTTGGCTTGAAGAGAATAGCTATGATCCAAGCAAACATATCATTCAAACTGAATGAGATAAAAAAGTTATGTATCTGAAAATCTCAGAATTTTTACTCCCTAATTAATCGTAAAGATGACAGAAATCATAGAAAAAGCACTCTATAACTGAGAAGTAAACATTAAGTTTTACCCAAAATCCCATCAATACAAACTCGGTAAAGAAACGATTTTATCAGTTTCCACGATCTGTTGAGTAGTAGATAAATCTTGACCGCTTGTTAATTGGGCTACTAATCTTGCGAAAGATTACCTACTCGGACTTCCTGCAGAGACAAGAACCGATGAAGAAGTGGTAAGAGCTTGCTTAAAGCACAGGGAGAAAAAAGAGGAAAGTGCTGATATTGGGACTCAAGCTCATGCACGAGCCGAGAACTATATTAAGACTGGTGCGGTAAGCCTCCCTGAAGATCAGAGAGTAGCGAATGCAGTAAACGGTTTCTTGTCTTGGATTACAGAAAACGAGGTAAAATTTGAGAAATCAGAATTGCTCGTTTATTCCAAAGAGGACAACTATGTTGGAATCACGGATGCAATCGGAAGTGTGAACGGCAAGAGATATTTGATAGATTTCAAAACTTCAAACAAAATCAGACTTATTGAGTATGGTATGCAGACTTCAGCTTATAAAAAAGCCTACGAAGAGGAAACAGGAGATAAGCTTGATTGAATCCTTATCGTGAAGTTTGCAAAAGAAGAGGCTGATAAAGACTGAAATCCTATTGCTCCGTTTGAGGTGCAGGAGGTGGTAGATATTGATTACTTCTTCAACGCTTTCAAGTCTGCTAAAGTCCTTAAAGAAGCCGTAAAAAAATATGATAAGTTTTAAATAGTAGCTGAAAATGAAATTCCTCCTTTCTATCAAGTGATGAACCATAGAGAATCCGAAAAAGCTCTCGGAATATATCAAAAGCCGTAAAGACTGACTGTATAGCCTAGTCATCAAAAAACACGGCACTCGTTCACTAGCTCAGAACAGCTACTATCACGGAGTTGTCCTCGCAATGATAGAAGAGGAAACCTGAATAGAAAAGGAGGAATTACACTACTATTTCAAGCATAGGTTTATAGATGAGGAGTTCCCAAGCTCTCGTGAACTTAATAAAAACGAGTTCTCAGAGTATGTGAATAAGATTAGAGACTTCGCAAGTTTGAAACTTTCTCTCTATATTCCTGAGCCAAACGAGCCATAATTCAGAATTTTATATTTTGATTAAACCTAATGGCAACAGATAACTTTATCCTCCTAGCTGGAGTTCTGCTTCGGCTAGGGGCTGTGATTTGGGAGATTAAGAGAAAGAAGTTTTAATTCGGATTTTATATTTTGTTTTTTTAGAAAGATGGAATTAACAATAAAAATTACCTCTCCAGCGATGAGAGAATTTGATGTCCAAATCAAAGCTGAATGAAGTTCAGCAGACATCTCTATGGCAGTCGTTCAAGGACTCCCTGACGCTATTGCTAGTATTCTTAATAAACTTAAGTGATCAACTAAAGAGTCCAAGGAATTTACAATTAATGCTCTCATCAGAGAACTAAAGGCAAAAGTCCTTGGAATAAAAGACCCGAAATCTGATCTTGATGTTATCTTGGGAGGACTCCAAGGAATTTTAGAGCAGATTACTAAGAGAAAGTAGGATTTTATATTTTGTTTTTATCGCAATGAAACTACACTTTAGAAAACTAACACAAGACACAAGTAAATTTACTTTGGAGTTTGTATCCGATGCGGTCAATACGATCTCTCCAGAACACTTTATAACTTTGAAGAGACCTAAACTAGATAAATCCAAAATTGAAAGTATTGTCCGTTCTAACTATGCAGAGCAAATCAGTAAAGGACTTTTCACTGAGGAAGCAGGAAAGAAAATGGAGGTAGAAATCAGAGAAGCAATAGAGAAAGAGAAAAGAAGGATTCTTAATCTGCCTGCTCCTACCATCTTTTCAGTCTATGTCATTGAGGTTAAAAATCTCTGAGAGACAACAGCTTTCAAAGTAGATATAACAAAAGAAACCGCCCTCTATTTCGTGCAGAATAAAGAGAAAATCGCAGAGATGGTCTTTAGCCTTGAGAATTATCCATTCTATCTTGAATGAAGCTCAAAATCTCGGAAAGTGCTAGAGATAAAAGATAAATTCCTCGCAGACAATCCTTATTCTAAAGAGATTGAAGACTGTTTTGCCTCTGCTATTAGCGATATTAACAGCGACTACAACCAAAGAATCGGTAAGGAACAGTATGTAAAACCTGAGATTAAATGGGATTTTGATGCAATTCACCTGACTGAGAGACAAGAACGGAAAGGAGATATACGAGTGAGATATAGTAAAGATAGAAGATGAATGTTATGGAGTCTATCGAGATGAGGGATATCTAGAGTATTTTATCATGAATTGAGAGAGCAATGAGCCGATGTATTCGTATGCTCACTATGATGTAGTAGGCAACATCTACGAGAACCCAGAGCTACTAAACCAATAAGAGGGGATGTCGTGAATGCCGACACCCCCTGCATATTGTCGGAGGCGATGAGATGCAATAATTAGATTTTTAACCTTTATTTTTGGAATTATGACCAGAAAAGAAAAGCTTGAAGCCATCTATAAAGAGATGGCGAATAAGGAGCTTACATTGGGATGTAAGTTGACTGTTGTTGAGTCTTTTTGACCTTGTGATTGAGTTGTTTTTTGTTCTGATAGCTTAGGTTCCAAGGTTTTACGAGACGATCAGAGAAAAACAACAGAAACAAAAAATAATGATTTCTTTATTATCTGACATCCTGTAATGATTGGAACAATCTTTGAATGGTATTCCTCCAGCAGATGATTTATCAATTCTCAATTCGTAATGAACCTAATTGAGAAATGGACTTGATACGATAAGAGTATTGACGACCAATCAGATGAGTGTATAGACTATGTATATAGTTTAATTCTATCGAAATCGATGGAATAAGAAATCAGACTTTTATTTCTTTTTTATAAAAATGGCTTTAAAAATATTACTTACAACATTGTTTATTGTTGTAGAGACAATTGTATTTTTCCTATGAATAGTTTGATTAAACAAACTAATGAAAAAATATAAGAGTTCGTTTACTGATGTATGACTGCTTTTGGTTGGATTTATAACATCAGTATTATTTATAGGGATTATGGTCAGTTTTATTTTTTATTTGTATTTTTAATGCAAGAACTAGAAACCTTACTTACCTCTCTTTACAAGAGAGGACGAAAGCCTAAAGACAGAGAGATAATCTCAATCAAATTTGACCAAGAATTTACAAAATCAGAAGGCAGGACAATACTACACTGTAATTGTAAAGATTGATCTTGATTTTATGCTGATTTGAGGTGGCTCGTAAGCCTAGAGAGCTGATTGTGGAATTTTGTGTGTGAGAATAAGTTAATAAAACAAAACCTAAACCAGCGAGTATTGAATCCGATTCATTGACCTGAGTGAGCCGATTGTGATTGGAGCATCCAGTCAAACGAGGAACAATACCGACTTATAGAGTCAGCATTGATTCCAGAGAAAGAGCTAGGGAAGTTTTTACTTGATAATATAAAGGTATAATGAAATTCAAAGTATGAGATAAAGTAAGAGTTACTAGAGAGGGGCTGGAAAGACAAGCAGAAAACTCTTTTGTTAAGAGCTATGAAATATCTTGATGGGAAATTAAGAAGATTATTGGAGACAAAATCTATTGTCCTAATAACGAGTATTGGTATGAAGAAAAATTCCTTGAACTCATTCCAGAAGAGCCAGAGTTTAAGGAAGGAGAATTGATTGAAACAAGGGATGATCAAAATCCACGATGGAGAAGAACTTATTTAACCACAATAAAATGAAAAGATAAAAACTTTTATCTTTGTGTGTCTGAAGCATCTCTAGAGAGATATAAATTGTGATTATCGTATAATGTTTGTGCTTGGCCATATGCTCGTAAACTCAAACCACAACTCACAAGAAAGGAAATCGCCGAGAAGTTCTGAGTGAGTGAGGATTTTACTTTGGTAGACCAGAAAAACCAGAAGACTAAGTCAGATTTATGTTTTTTGTAAAGAAGAAAAACCCTGTTAGAGTACGGGTTTTTTGTGTAGCACTAGATCTTATTAGGTGATTTTTTTCTCTTGCATTTTTCTTTATTATCCTTATAATCAAAAAGCGACTAAAAAGTCGTTTTCAAAAAAAATGTAGCCCCCCAGCTACATCGTTATCAATTATAACTCATTTTATTATTTTTGCAAATCTTTAGGAAGAAAATTTACAGTTCCTTTATACAAAACTGCTTAAATAAATCAAGAGGAAATAGTTAAAATAGGTAAGGTGTAGCAAAAAGCCATTTTTTTTGAAACTTTTATCTATTTTTTTCATAAAAAAATGAAAAACTATCAAATGAGACTTCTCCAATATGAAGGAGAAAAGAATCATTTTCAAGATGTGAGAATGGTTGAAATCGATGGGAATCCTTGGTTTGTTTGAGCTGATGTCGCAAGAGTTCTTGACTATAAAAACACAAGGGATGCAATTCAGAGACATTGCGATGAAGGGGGTGTCGTGAAACACGACATCCCTACAGAAAGTGGAGTCCAGAATATGATTCTCATAAATGAGCCGAATGTATTCAGACTAGCTGCTTCTTCAAAACTACCTTGAGCAAAGAAATTTGAAAAATGGATTTATGAAGAAGTATTGCCACAAATTAGGAAGCAGGGATATTATGGGAAAATTGATCGTTCTATCTTACCAAACTTTATTCAAAGATTTGTGGCAAATATTCATAATATTCCAAGAACACACTTCTCTGTAATTGGAGAACTCTTTATTACAGTTTATGGAGAATTGGAAAAAGTAGGCTATCAAATTCCAGATAAGGCTCAAGATGGCAAGCAAATGATGCCGGATATATCTGTGGGGCTTGTATTCTCAAGATTCCTTAAAGAAAAATATCCTGAATGGTATGAAACAAGACAAAAATATATGCATATCTTCCCTGATGGGAAAGAGAAAGAGGCTCACATGTATCCTTTAGCTGCATTACCTGTATTTAGAGAATTTGTCTTTAATATACGGTTCCCAGAATATGCGGATCAATACTTCGCTAAAAGAGATCCATTAGCCACTAATTACATTCCGATAATTCTTTGATTAGAAGACTCTAAAAAGCCAACTCCAAGACTAAATGTAGTAAAACAAACTGTTAAAAAATAAAGTAAAATTTTACGCTCCTCTTACCTCTTGAGGAGGAGCTTTCTTTTATATGATAATTTATTTACAATGACAAAAAACAAAAAGAAAATCACTTCGCTTCAGAAAAATCTTATGGTTGGTCTGACTTCTAGTTTAATGTTCTACATTATTGCTGAACTAGCATGATTAACTGAAAAATTTCAGGACTGTATTGATCGAAGAATACTTTTTATTATAAAGATATGTATTGCGGTATGAATCCGATATTGGATGATGGGTCGTATAAGAAATAAATTTTATGATTAATTTTTGCATCATCCCACTAATCCCTTACACTAACCCATTGCTTTGTAGCTCCCTCTCTTGAGGGAGTTTTTTCAAAAAAAGAAATCTGACCCTAGCCAGACTTCCTTTTAAATTACTTCCCTAAGAATTTCCTGATTTTATACATTAGTTTCAACATTTCTGCTTTAGTCATAAATCATTATTAAAATATAAAACTATATCATACTGTCATAAATATCTTTTGCATCAAATTGATCTATTCACAACTCTTCTCCTATCCTTTCTATAAGAGCTTCTTTCTTTTTTTCCCGATTTCCCTTTTGTATATTATTATATTCTTTCCCAACTTTGTTTTTTCAAACTTTCCCAATTCTCTGTTCCATAGCTTCAATAGTTTGAGCTTCTTTTTTGAGTACTTCGTATGTTTTCCAGTATTCATCATTATACATGATTTTTTTAGATTGCTCCTCGAAGAAAGATCTTTGATAGCTATCCATAGTATACACTTCTTCCTTTATTTTTTCAATAGCATTTATAGTTTCTGTTGATAATTTTCACTTTTTTCATTCAATATCTAGCTTATTAAAGAGTGTATCAATATCTTTATAAGTTCAATTATCTACAGCTCTGTATACATCTTGCATTATTTCGTGAGTTATATCTCTATCCGAAAGAGGCGGGATATAATCATCTGATATATTTCCCCCTATAATACTGGTGTCTTCTTTTTTGTTTACAAAATCCAAATATTCCTGCTGTTTTCTCCTCGCGTCAATCTCTCTAGGATCATTCATATACCTTTGATCTAGCTTTCTTATGTCGGCGTCATCATAAACCTTTGACATACCTTTAATATCTTGTTTGATATGTTGGATTTCATGAACAATCGTTGATCTCAGATTTGTTGGATCTTTCTCGTACAGTTTGGAGTTAATAAAGATACTTCCTCCGGCTTGAAGCCCTCTTTTTTGTGAAGTATGAAAATCTGCGAAGATAATTTGAGTATCTTTGAGTTGTGGATACTTTTCATAGAGTTTAGGATCATCCAAAACTTCAGGGAGTAAATAAGAAGCTCCAAAATCTTCAGATTTCACTCATTTGTGCCCATATCTTCTAAGAGCTTGATCCAATATTCCTATTTTCTCTTGAGTGTATCTTGATATTCCACTTACTGTCTTTTCTTTTAATGCTGGAGAAGTAAATCTTCCAAAGGTTTCATTTTTTGAGTAAATATCAATATCCTTGAAATTTCCGAAAGTTTTTGATGCGCTATTTTGTGCATTAGTTATAAGATCATCTATATTCCCGTCCCACTCCTCAATCACTTTCTCAAGCATAGGGGAAAGGGATTTTGCTGATTTTTCAGACAGTTTAGTTGCTCCATTAGTTGCTATTCGCTGAGTAATTTCTTTTTTTTCTATTGCCCCTAGATTTTTTAGGAGATTCGCTACATTGCTTTTAAATTTTGTGCTTCACAATATTCCTCCAATTATAGCTCATTTTGCCATATTTCATATTCTTTCTGGCAAGCTATCATTAGGAGTAGCTCCACCTCCGATCCCTCCTAGTATTGCTCCATTTCTAGCACTAGAAAAAGGAGAAAGCAATTCTCTTACTATATCAGCTTTATCTTTTCTTCCGATTCCATCCGCTAGTCCTCTAGCGATTTGGGTTTCGTTGTTTAGCATTTTGATATTCCCTAGCCCTTCAGATTCTGCTACTTCTTCAATAGTTTTTTTGATGGTTTGCCTGATATTTCTTAAACCTTCTGCTTTTAATCCAGTGGTTTCTGTTCAGTTTTTATTGAACATATTGTAGGCATCATCAAGATGTCTTTTAACTTTGTTCATTTCTGAAAGACTGTATTCTTCTTTCATCATCCCTAAAATCTCATCAGCTTTATTTGTTAATCAAGGAGTAGTTGAATAGTCTTTAGCCAACATCTCCAAAGCCTCATTGACTTCATTTACTTTATGTGTTGAGTTAGAGAGTGATAATAATTCATCTACTAGACTTCTAGATTTTTGAGCATGAGCATTGAGCTGGTTTACAATATCTCCTTTACTCCCCTTAAATCCTCTTTCTAGCATCCACTTTCCTACATCTTGTGGCGTTGCTTTTCAGGGGAGCATTGATCCTTCTGTAATGAGTTGTTGTTGGACAGTTTCTAGTTTTGCAGGGTTGAGTATTCCGTTAAGTTCTAATTTACTTGCACTATTCCCTATCAGATTTTTAGCCTTCTTCCCAACCCATCAGAGAGCTTTTCATACTAGAGGGAAAGCTACACCAATTCAAGCACCAACTCACATTTCTGAAGCATCAGTTCCCTCTCCATTTACCGCATTAAAAAGCACCATATCACTAGCCCCATCAAATCCACTCTTCAGCATTTTTCAGAGTAAAGGAGCTTTTTGGGTTAGCTGATCTACTTTCCCCCCTGCTTTATTGAGGAGTCAAACTACAAAATCAGCTCCCTTTTCAGTTTTATTTATGAATTTAGCAGTTTTCGGAAAAACTTTAGCGAGATCCGCTCATAATTTTGTGCTTGTATTCACCAATTGTATCCCTTTCCCTCCTGCTCTTACTACACCTCATGGAGTAGCTACTTGTGCTATATCAGCAACCGTATTCGTTATTCCATAGGTTGCTGAATCAGTATCTTGTCCTATATCTGTTCCTAGACCAAGATTATTTTTTCCATCTAGGCTATCTTTCCAGCTTTTGTTCAAATAATCTACTTTTTGTTTATCGGCCCCAAGCTTTTTGGCAGTTCGTGCTACGGCATTTCCAAGTCCCTTTCCTAAAAGTTTTGGAACTCCTACAACACTATCAAGCGCACCCCCTACAATATCTTTCCCTATTTGTCAGGCTTGTCTTCAGAGACCTGGAGTTTGGATTTCTTGTTCTATATCTGCAGTCTGACCGTTTTTGATAAATCAGAATCTTTTCCCAATATCAAGATTGCTAAGTTCTCCGTTTAGGTATCTTTCTACGGTTTTTGCCTGATCCGGATTTTTCGAGAGAAAGGCATTAAGGAGCTGTTCATCATTATCCAACCCCTTTACATTCCCCCCACTCTTCCTTGCATGATCTCTTACCATATCAGAAAGAATAGCACTTCTCAATCAGAATTGGAGCTGACTTGCCTCTTTTCCTCTTGTTTCTTTACTTATTCTTTCCCTTAGCTGATTTTTCATACTATCTCTTTCAGCTCTATTTTTCTGTTGCTTCTCATACTCCATAGCCTCAGGAAGCATATCATTGATCATCGCCTGTCTTTCTTCTGGACTTTTTGCCCTACTATTCACGTAGTTCAGAATTTTATTGCTCATTTCAGGAGATATTCCTTTTATTTGATAGTTCATGATATTTTACATAAATAGTAAAAATTATTTTCTCATCATATCAGAGAACAAAGTCTGATTTCTCCCTCCTTGATCTGATAGATTCATATCTACCCCGCCATTTCATCATGCGGTAGTTATTCCTTTGTTAAGTTTGAAAATCATTTGATCTACAATATCCATAAAATCCCCGTAACCCAACTTGAGTTTTAGATTAGTAGAAGCATTTGTTATAAACTCTAACTCTTGATTTGACAAGGCTCAGAAAGTTGCTCCCTGTCATTTAAGATCAATCAGATTGTGAAGAGCTGTTGAAGACAAGATGCGATCGTAAAGAGATTTATAATATGCTCATTTCGTTCATGGGATGCCTCATAGCCACACATTTTTAAAATCCCAACTATCCATTCTTTTTAATTCTTGTAGTTGTCCTATTAGTTCTTTCGCAAAAGGAGCTATTTCTTGGTCTTTTGCCTGTTTATAAATTCTTGCTTGCCCAAGAAATCAATTTCTTGTTGTCTTGGATTCAATAGTTTTCCAATCTTCTTTTGTTATTGTTTTTCATGATTGGAGCTTTTTATAATACTCTTCTAAATCTGGATCATAGTTTGAACGACTAGAATTTTCTACTTTAGGTACAATAAAAGTTAAAGCTGATCATTGAGCATGAGTAGAAGTATAAAGCCTTTCATCTCCTTTCCTATTACTCGACTTCATCACAAAACTTCCATCAGCGTTTACTTTAGTAACAACCCCTACATGCCCATTTGCTGGATAATTCTTGCTGTTAAAGATAGCAAAGCTTCCTACTTGTGGAGTATCGCTTTTGGTATAGTTTCATGATGGATTTGTTTTTTCTGAAAGCTTTCCTCCAAAATGAACATTACTTCCTATAGCCTTTGCAATATCATTAGCGAACGCTCCACATTGCCCTCATTTCGCACCATCTTGGAAGCTAGATACAATACTTCCTACATCTTCAAGACTCCTTGCTTGAGAAAGCCAATCAGAATAAGTTTGAACTCTTTGTTGGCGAGAAAAATGCTTTGGGATCTGTCCTGTTCATTCCATTTGAATTTTTACTCTTCAATCTTCACCTTGTGTGATTTTCCATTTTTGTTGTCAAGAAGTAGGATCGTATCCAGTTTGTTTATTGATAAGACTTCTGTATTGTGGCTTATTCTGCAAAGGTTTGATAAAATTCTCACTCATTGCCTGAGCTACACTTACTCCCTTTTCTTTAGCATACCTTAAAATATCGTCTACGACCTGATCTTTACTCCTCATGATAAGACTACCATACTTCTCATAGTAGCTATTGAGTGCATTACTTAGATTTGCTCTTAATTGTTCAGGGTCTTTTACAGAAAGATCAGAAAGCTGATTCTGGAGATTTGCTTTCTTCTTGATTTGATCAAGCTCGGCATCTCTTTTTTGCTGTGGAGTTTCAAATTCTAGGATTCCTTTTGCAAATCCGAGAGCATTATACTTATCTGTAAACTCTGCTCTTTGGAGTTCTACTCTTTTTAGATCAGCTTCTAGATTTTTCCCTGCCAAATCAGTTAAAAACTGAACTTCTCCTCTTGCTTGGATGTAATCTCTATGAAGCTCATTTTTTCTTTTCATTGATTTATAGCTTCTATCATAGACAAGAGCATTAAGCTGAGCTTTTGAGATTCAAGGATACTGTCTTTTGAGATCATCTCTCAAGGTATCTAAGTCATCATCAATCTCATCCATCTCTTTTTGAGTTCTTAACATTTTGGAGTTCCATTTTTGGATTTCACTAGAATTGATTGCTTCTTTATACGCATCTACGATTTCCTTGCTGTTATAGTTGATATTCCCAAAAAACTTTTCCATAGCTTCCATGATCAGGTCTTGGTTGGTTTTTTCTCCTTTTACGCTTTCTCAGTTATAGAGTTTATTCATCAGTCCCGCATTATGCTTTGCATTAGACATCGCATTCATCTTTTCATCATGAGCAAGGTATTCTTGGTATTTTTCAGGATTTTGAGTTCTTAGAATTTCCAAATCAGATTGACTAAATTGACCATTCAATAGCCCATTTCTGATCTGCTCAGCACTCGCCGTCCCCATCATTCCAATCCTGGAATGCTGAAGCCATTGTCTTTGAATGTTCTTCACGGTATTAGAAATTTCTCCTTGTGATACCTGTGGAGCTTGGGATTTTACATAATTAAAAACTGCATTATAGTCAAAGGTATTCGGATTTGACTGATAAAGCTGTTGTGCGAACTGAGTATCTCTCTGTTTCCTGTAGTTTTCATCGGTTTGGTATCCAAATTGATGCTTTTGCATATCCTGAATGCTTGGTTGACCTTGAGGCTGACTTGTTTCTTGATTTTGTAAAGTCTGCTGATTACCACCTCCATTTCCCCAGTTCTGACCGTTAGCAGGTGTTTGATTTTGTGTATTATTATTCACAGGTGCAAGATTGCTCGGTTCTTGTGCTGGAGTACTTGCTCCACTCTTTCCATAGCCTCACATAGCGTAATCCTGTGCAAATTGCTGATACTCTGTATTATCTTTATATTGATCTACTGTTTGTTGCTTCTGCTCTTGCGTCATTCTATCATAGGCAGATTTCATTGCATTATATTTCTCTTGGTTGTAAACCATTATTCTATGCTATAAAAACTAAATTTCTCCCTCCCACTGAGAGAGGGAGTGTGATATCTAAACAGATCCTACCTTTACTTGAGAGGCACTTCCTCGTTAATTCTCTTATACCTGTTCCTAAACACCTTACTTAGTCCTTCTATCGCTTCTTTAATATCAGCATAATTCGTATCCGCATACATCTGCTTGAGAGCCTTAATCACTAATATCGCTGTATTCTCCTGTTTGATATGATTGACATCTACTTTTGCCTTATAAAATGGCACAAAGTATCTCCAGTTGACCATACTTCCGAGCTTCTTTAGGGTAGCAAAAGAGATATAAAATCTGGATTTTTTCCCCTTTCAGTCATTAGGTTTCCAAGAGTTTAGAAATCGGAGTCCTCACTCATCATAACCAATACAGCAGATAGCGTGTCCTCCTGTTCTATTCCCTCCAGGGATAAAGCTTTTTACTTCTCCTGCAGTCATCTCGTTCCAAGTTGTTCCATTCCCATCAATAACCCAAAGGAGCGGAAATCCGTTATAGAGATACTGCTTGATAAGCAGAAAGTCCTTCTCGGTCGCCTTATAATTCTCAAAGCTATAGCCTGAGAAGCCCCTCTTTCCTCCTTCTTTGAGGTTGACTTCTCTACAAGCATTTTTGATTGCCGTTTCCAAATAATCTCCACTATCATCTTTATTGTTCAAATCGTGTCCCATCAGTTCCCCTCGTAAATGTTCCCAAATCGGAGTCAGTTTATTCTCCTCGCTCTGAGGTCAGAATTCATCTTTTACCGCCATTGCCTGTAATGCGTGGCAGGTTGAGTTTGCCGTGCAACTTCCCCAACCATTCTGATAGTTGGTTTTTGCTACGAACTGTCCGAGACTGTAGTTTTTCGGAATCTCTTTTTTAGGGAGATCAATTACAGCACTCGCCTTAAAGTCCCTCTGATCGTGCATTGATTCAGGGTAGGTTTTTGCTCCAGGATTTTCTAATACTGTCATAATTTAAAACATAAAAGATAAAAATTATTTCAAATAGTTAATTAAAGCGATCAATCTTGTCTTCTCTTCGCAGTCTTTTTTGAGCTGAGCTTGTGCTTTCGCTCCTTTTCAGGGGTTATTCTCTATTCTGATAACTACCTCAGCAATTTTCAGTTTCAGCTCTTTTATTTTTTCTTCTTCAGTCATTTTGTTTAATAGATCTAAAAGTCCTCTTATAAAGAGGGAAGAGTAGTGATTTTCAACGAAACCACCTTGCCTTTCACCATTACGGTAAGCCTAACAAAAAGGTCTAAAGTCAGACTTCTATTACTCTTTCTCCTTGTCGCTCTTGGAGACTTTATTCGTTCCCAAATTCTGCACTAATGCCCAAAGGTCATAGAAGAGATTTGCTCCTGTTCCTAATGCTAATCCAAGAAGAATTAAGGCGCTCATAGAAAGCTGAAACTCTAGGTAAGGAGCAACTGCAAAAGCCGAGCATACTCCGAGAATGAAGGAGAGGGCGATATTGATCGTAGCAACCCATTTGCCTACAAACTGCTCATAGGCAGGCTTTGCAAAATTCACAATGGAAGTGATGACCATTGCTGTCCCAATGAGGATCATAATTGTTGTTTGCATGATATTTTGAAAAAAAATAAAACTAATGTCAGTAGTTCTTAATTATCGCATTTTTAATTCGCTCTAGATCAGTCTGAACCTTTCAGAGCGTTGTTTTTATCTCTACAAGATTGGTTTCATCTTTGAATTTTTCCAAAGCTTCAATTCTATAGCTCAATGTTCCATAAATCACTCAAAGTCAAAACACGAAGACAATAAACTGCCGTATTGTCTGAGGCTGGGTAATTCGTTCTTTGAATTTCATTTGGTATATTTTTTTGAATAAAATAAAAACTATTGTCCAAAGACAAAATAAGGGATTCTTCTTGTAGAATCAGAATGACCTCTAGAATTTTCAAAATTTAATATACATAACGCGGTGTGAGGTCCATTGAGATTATTAAGAATAATTTCAATTCATATTGTATCTCCAAGATCTATTTCAACATTTTCTGTAATATTACAAAAAACATTTTGAACATAACTCGTGTCTTTTTTTACCATTTTTGTGAGATCAAAGGATTGTAGATAAGATAACTTATGGTTTTTGATTTTAAATATTTTTAATGTTGCCTCGAAACCATTGTTTTCTCGCCTACTGACACTTAATGGGAGATATAATTGTTTTAATTTTCCTTGTATCTGACAATCTAATATCATACGGCATTCTCAGTATTTATTACTTTCTCAGTTAATAGTATAACGCTCAATTCAGACAATTCTTTCTTCCAGCATAGGGTAAAGATTGTCCTTAATAGGTATTTCTCCTATCAAATAGGAAGCACCTTCTCAAAACCCTCAACGAGATTCGCTAATATTAAAAAAGAATGGAACCACAGTTAGTCCGAGCTTGTCAGCTAAAGAGCTTCAGCTTTGATTTGGATTAATAACAAACATCACTATTTTATTTAAGAAGGTAAAATAGAGGTTAATCTTCCTCTAGAATCATAATTGAGCGTATAAGTCTGGTTTTCTCACTTTTTAACTCTTTTGAGTTTTCATTGGTAATATTCTAAAATATATTTTTCTTCCCCTGACATAAATTCCGAGAGAAGCCCTAGTCTATTATATTTACAGTCATGAATTTCTGTAAATCCTACTTGTTCAATATCGGCAAAAATATTCATGTTAGATAATACTCCAGCTCTTGTGAATTGTCCCCCATCTCGGATATAAAGATCATCTCAAATACTGTATGCTTCTCACTCAATACTCGCTTGAGAAGGTAATTCTGAGAGACTTTCTTTTTGCCCTCTATAGTTAATCCCTCACATTCTCCCTCTTTCTCCTTGCGGTCAAATAGGTCATGGAGGTCAGACGAAATCTGTAAAATCTCCTATACTTCTCCGATTCTCCTCTCCTTCATAACGATATTGAATAGTTTTTTCAGAAACCCTAAGCTGAATTCTTTCTCAACGAGGTCCTTGAATACCTTTCATAACGAGGTCTGCACCATCAGCTTTCGGATAGATAAATGTCCCATCAGAATGCAATCCGAGAACGGTGCACACTACCGGTTTAAATCTTTTTGCATAATTCCTGATATGAAGCGGTTGTGCAACTATAGCACTATTTACTTCATTAAAAGTGAGTTCTACAGTATATTCTACTTCTGTTATTGGGTTTACAAGATAGCTATGATGGTTCTCAATTATCCTTCTAACCTTGAATTGTTTTAGTTGTTCATAAGTTATTTGCTTCGTGAATTCTAATTTATGAGTTCGATAACTTTCTACAGTTCAATATTCTCCTCGTACAGAGATTTGTCCAGGTATTGTTGCCCCACTTCCAACATCGGTTTGATATTCATAATCTGTATGAAAATATACCTTAACTTTTGCTGTAATCGGAGAATTTGGGTCTACTTCAGGGAAAGCCAGATTTTGATGAAAAAATTCTCATGACCACAATCATTTTTTCTTGAATTTATTCCCAAATTTATATGTTCCATTTAAGGTCCTTTTTATTACTTGTTTTTCCAAACCTACCGACTCTAAATATACTCCATTAGTGTTTTGAGTATCTTTATAAGCACTACAGAATAAATCTGACACATTATTCTCGTCAGCAAAAATTGCATAGTAGTTTACATTATTCACAATTCCTTCCTGCATCTGGAATTTAAACACAAGTGGAGTTCCTGCTTTTTCATTGATTTTTTTATCGCAGTGAAAAACATATTTCCCTTCATTAGTAATATTTCTCCATGACATACGAGCTGTAGCGATTTTTTCTCCTGTAGGACCGAAATATGATTCGGTTTCATCCCCTTTATAAATGTCTACAATTATATCTGTTGTTGGCAGAGTAAACTTTTTGAGCTTTACAGAAAATTCTTGAAAAGGTTTTCCATTAGCTAGTGTCTGGACATTAATATATTTTGTGGCTTCATCTTTTCCAAAAATAAGCTCTTTAAGACAGCTATCATAGGAAGGAGCTTTATGGATATATACAGGACTTCCTTCTGCAAGCGTATTCCCAGCGATGAGTCTAGAGCCAATAAAAGACTGCATCAATTCAGACATTTTAGGCACCAAATAAGTATCACCATCTTGCTCGGATAGGTTTCTTACCTCTTCAGCAGTAGCGATTCTTACAACTCCTGCCTTCGTTTCATTGGCGGGTTGGATAGAAATTGGAGCTCAATTTTGAATAACTTGCTCCCAGACAGAATTTTTGAAGATGTGTAAGACTCCAGCAATAACCGCCACATCATATTCTTCTTTCTCTGCTGTATTTGCTTCTTCTATTGAACCGTATTTTTTGAGTCAAGATCATGATGTTGTCGCATCTTTTCAATTTTTCCCGTGGAGGTCTTTTTTTGGCGCAAGCCAGACTTTCCCCTTTTTATCTACTACAAGAACTAAGTCTTCATCTCCAATAGTTGAGATAATATCCAATGATTGGATAGTTTTCGTTGGTTGTGTCATTTTTTAATGATTAAATAAAATTTATGATCTAGATTTCCATGCTGTTCATTCGCTGTATGCTGGATCAGACTGGATAACTAAAGCTTTCCCGTCTTCTTCATCTATTAGTGATTCAGTATCATCTGTAAGAAGGTAATCGTGTTTTTGTTCTCCATCTTTATCTCTCGTTGAGTTTCGCTGGGTTGGCATTGCATAAAAAGGGAATAAATTTCCCCTCTTATACACAAAAACTTTTCTCGTGCAGAAAAATAAGAAGCATTTTCCGCTTCTTATACTGGTTTTTATTATTTTTTATTTTTTAGAATAAGAAAAAATCCTGATTTTTAGTCAGGATTTAATATTTACCAAATAAAATTATTTTAGGAGGTAATCTATATAGATTCCTACACTTTTTGTATAAGTGTCATCACTCAAACGAAAACTTTCTAAAATAGATTTAATTTTTTTCTGGGTTTCTGTATCTCTAAGTTTAACTTCTTTAGCAATTGATTCTATGATCGCTACCTTATTTCATAAATGTTTTTTTGCCTCCGCTACTTCTGGATTTTTGCATACCTCTGGGCATGATCATAGAGAACAAGCTAATACGGTAGCAGGATCTTTGCAATCTTTAGTAGGAATATTTGATGATTCATTTTTAACATCAATTCATATCTTATTTGAAGAGTGGTCGTTATTTTTAGAATTCATTAAATCTCTAGTAGATTTTAATAGATCCTTGAGCATAGTTATTTCCTGTGGCTCACTATTAATGTAAGGGTCGTTTATATGTTGTAATAAGAGATTTTCGCATCCCAAAAGATCGTTCATTGAATCTCAATTACAAGTTTCTCTTACCTTTTTTCTAAATAAATTAATTTTTGCAACCTTAAGATTGCTTTTTGCTGCCTCATAATCTTCTCATAATTTATATGAAACTCAAGGTGTATTAGTGTATTTCTCAAAATATTGTGCAGACTTTTCATAATCTCAATTCTTAAAAGCCTGATATCATAAATCAAATATTTCTGCTAATTGAGCACGAAAATAAACATCTTTTGCATTTTCTACATCCTTTTTATATGAATTCAGAGTAGATAACATTTCACTATCATAACTTCCTATTGCTTTGATTGCGAGATCAGTATTACTTAATGCTTCATCAAAATCTAAACGATCTAGTGCATTATATGCTTTTTTAAAATAAGATTGTGCTGTTTGCTGTGCGTTGATTTTATCAGACAAATAACTTTGTGAATTGTAGCTTGGAGTATATGTAGGAGTGTAAGTTGGGGTATATGTTGGTTTATATGTGCCACCTCCACAAGTACAACTTGGACTATATGTTCCATCATTACAGACATATCTACCATTGCTTGCACAGTAGTTTACTCATCCGTGCCAGCTACAGCATCCTCTTTTTGCTTCAGCAGAGGGAGTAAGCATTGCTCCAACAAGGAACGTAAACGCTCAAAATAAAAGCCCTTTTTTGATGAAGTTTTTCATAAATATATTAATATAATCAAATAAAAGCTATAATGGATATCGCTTATTGCAATAGTCTTTTTCTTTCTGATAGGAAGCTTCTACTGTTTCAACAGTCGCTGATGATACACTGCATTCCCCCTTTCATTTTAAATTATATTGTTCGCACCACTCCAAATTAGATCAGTAATTACTTTCTATAGAATTTCACTTCATGCAAGAATCATACATAGATTTACAATATCATTGTAATTTTCATGTTTTATTGTCTTCTGCTTTATCTATACATTCGTAATATTTTTCCTCCATTGCTCGTTTTTCCTCTTGTTTTTTCTGCTCCAATTCAACTTCATATTTTTCTTGTTTCCTATCTTGTTCTTTTTGATATTCTAATTTATCTATTTCTATTTGTTGTAAAGCATTATTATGATTCGGTAATGCTATAAAAAAATAATAAGATACTGGTAAAAACAAAATGATAAATCCTATAACAATTAAATTTCTATTACTCATTACTCCAACAAATAACTCAAATAAATTCCAACATTCCTTGTATATTCATCCTTGCTAGCCTTGAAAGTCTCCAAAATCAGACTTACTTTCTTTTGGGTTTCAGAGTCTTTAGACTTGATAACAGGGACTAAGCTTTCAATAATAGAAGCTTTGCTACCTAGAGCTGATTTCGCGAGTTCTGCTTCAGGAAATGACTTTGCTTTTACTTCCATAGCTCCAGCTTTCATTTCCAATTCTTTTTGCTTCTTCTCCAGTTCAGCTTGCTTAGCTTCTAGCTCTTTCTGCTTCTCTTCTAAAAGCTTTTGCTTTCCCCCCTCTCTCTCATTTAATTTTGCGGCCTCTTCAGACATACAAGATTGGTATATTGTTTGATCTATAGGCTTACTCACATCAAAGTCCCTTGCCTTACATCCACACCAAGATTCCGAATCTGCGACACTACAATTGCCTCTATATCAAAAAACAGAAAATCATGATATAATGGCTAGAATGAAAATAATTAAACTTTTTTTCATTTGAGGATAACGAAAAATAAAGATACTATTTCAATACCCTTTTCTGTTCTAAAATCAAGTTTTTTTATGTTGCTAGCTTTATTGCTGTTAACCATCATCTAACAAAACACTTATCTATTGCTTTTAATCTACAGCTCAATCAGATTTTTTGTCCTCATTTTATACTACAAGCAATAGTTCAATTGATATAATCTGGAACAGTAATGGTGTATTTTGCGGACCTTCATATATAATCTTCTCCTCAATTATTATCATATAATCTTACCTCGCTATAGATTTTATTATGTGCATTTTCATAATTTCGATGCTGACTATAATAAAATTCTATTACATAATAAATAATATAGTTCCCACTCTTGGGAATAATTAAACAACCATCTTTTGTTTCTCGATTTAGTCTTCCTACTATTTCTTTACGAAAAAAATTCTCAATACCTGGTATATCTTTTATATTTCCTGATATTCGTTGATGGTTTACTTCTTCTATAGTTGAGAGTCTATCAATGAGAGGTATTTTAAGCGGTTCTTGTGGCCAGTTACCATCAAAATCATGAATAACATATCCAGAAACATTACATTGATCTAAATACCTATTCTTTGTAGCAATTCTTGCATTCATTGGGAGCGTATTCATGCCTGGGACTGCTGGTAAATTGAAGTCATTAGTAGGAATTCCGTGCTCGTTGAGACATCTTGGATCCACTTTTTCTCTGAGAAGACCGTCTCTCCACTCATAGCCACGAGCAAGTCGATATTCTTCCATGTATTCAGGGAAACCTCAGCATCGATTGTTTCTATCGCTGTATTCTCCAGCATAAATGATTTTTTCTTTCTTCTCCTTTTTTTCAAAACGATTATTCATCTTTAGTTCTATAAATAAGATAAATAGGGGCATAGAGTTTAGGACTCTCGGTTGCTCATTCTTGAGCTTTGAGAATGAATTTTAGACTTAATTTAGTAAACCCTCACAAGAGAGAATTGATCTTGTTCACACGGATTCCATGAGTGTATCAGATTTCCTTATTCCCTAATTTCTGATTTTCTCTTGTTATAGTTTCTAGCTTTATGAAATAATCATAGGCTAAAATATCCGATGTTTTTATAAGTGATTTTCCTGTTATAGTATTGATATACAGAATATTATCAGGTGTTGTAAATTTTTTTAGATTGCCTTTTACTTTAAATGTTAGGTGTCAATTACCATTGTTATCCAAGCCATCATTTATGAGTTCAGCTTCTACTTGGTTATTGAATTTAATTCTTGAAAAGTCTTTATTTTTTTGTCCGACAACCCACAGCGTGATATACTCTTTTTCGTCCGATTTAGCCCAGAGTTCTACTGAGCTTTTATCATTAGGTAAATAGGCTCAAAATCAGATTTCTTCTAGGGTTCATTCATTATAATTCAGCAAGAGTGGTGGGATTACGACATATCATTCAGTGTCTCTGTTAATGCTTCGATCTCTTCAGAGCTTTACCTTATGGAGATAGTTCTTTTTGTCAGAATTATTCTTTGAAAAATAACGAATCTCTTCTCATCCTAGTTGAGCAAAGGTTAAGATATTTTTCTTTCCCATGAAAAATTTAGTTAACTTATAGTTTCATTTAATATTGTCATATAGATACCAATATCATTCACTAGAAGATAGAATAGTCCTTTCTTCTCTCGAAAACGATTTTCCTCCAAAATTTAAAAAATAGTCTGATGCCGGTCAATAAAGGGAAATATAATTCTGCATATAATCCGATTGATATACTAATTTTTTATTCCCTCAGCTCACAATATATAAACAATACTTATCTCAAATTTTAGCCACCACAAAATCTTGATAGCCATTATTAGATACTGATAGAAATTTGGTATCTTTCCAAATTATACTTTCTTCGCTTTCTCCATCCACACCATTAGAAAAACTCTGATAAGCATCATTTCACTTGTTCGTGTAAACTGCAATTCATGATCAATACTGCGTTATCTCGACGAGATCACTTCATTGTCCCAGTAAAATATCATTTCACGGAACGAGCATAATTCCATCATCAGGGAAATTCTGAGATTTATCTATTGTAAAGGTCTTGATAATATTTCCACATCAGACCATAAGCATTTTCCCTCTTACGAAAAGTTTGTGTTCTCGTCTTTGGGGAATAGGATGTGAATTATACGCAATACCTCCTCGAGCTTGAAGATTAAAGCTTCTCTCATAAAGTGGAACTAATGAAAGTGCATTATAAACCAATTCTCCATCAAAATCTTTTGTTGGATGAAAAAAAATCTCCATATTTTTTATTCCTTCTCCTAAACAACAAATTTTATGAATATCTTCTACATCATAATCCGTAGCACGATAAGTTTTTGTTATCCTATAAGTTTTTGTGGATTCTACCCATTCATTCTTTTCTCAACCAGCAAGCTTCTCTCGATTATATACCTCTCAGTTATAAGATATACTAACTTCTATTTCCCCCTTAGTAAAGTTTGCAAAGGCTAGCTCATACTGAAATGAATCAGTTATCCCCGGGAATTTTCTTTTTAATTGTCCTGTTCCATCAATATGCTTGAACCCAATTCCTTGCCTAAATTGCCATCCGTCTCATTCATATTCTCATGCTTGTGGTCTGTTATTGATTTTGCTCTCAGCACTAAGACCTTGGCTAATAATGTGTAAAAAATTTTTAGTAGAGAAAAATAGAAACTGTCCGTATTGTACATATCAGGTAATTATTTCATCTACTTCAGATTCTTGGTTATATCGTCATCATCCTCATACTTCTGGAGCACCACTTCTTTTAGGAATAAGGTCTGGCATTTTTATTGTCCTATGCTTTGATAGGTCATCTACTCAAGTGTTTATTATACTAGATGGACAATTGTCTTCTTCAAAAAAATCTCCGTTCTTTGTGAAAAACACATTACCATAGTGGCTACCAATTATTTCTGCTTTAGGATTGCTATTCATAGTTTTACGATAATCATTTCCTGCAATCTTGATGCTATTACTATCTGCAGAAATATCAATATTTTCACAATCTACAACCGTTCATGGCTGGGGGAAGTTCTTGTCGCTCCCAATCCCTCAGTTAATACTAGAGATCGTATATACTTTTTTTGCCATTTTTTATTCAAAATCAGATAAATC
>CAUTUR010000003.1:0-38401 GCA_963541585.1 uncultured bacterium
CAGTCTTCTTTTGCTCTACAATAGCAATAATCATCTCCAAGAGTGGAAGATTGAAAGAATGTTGAGCCAGAAAAGCTGAAATCGTTTCTACCATATAAAGCCCCTCTGCAACCATATTCATGAGTCCACCAGTAATTTCTGCTTTCGTGTGCCCTTGCGCCAATAAACGCCCAGCATTTCGGTTTCTACTTAGAGCACTTGAACACGTTACATAAAGATCTCAAATTCCTGCATAACTCCTAAAGGTCTGCAAATCTGCTCCTAAAAAAGTTCCAATTTCTCAAACCTCCTGAATTCCTTTAGTAAGGAGCAAAGCCTTGGTATTAACTCCATACCCGAGCCCATCTGAAACCCCACAAGCAAGCGCTATAAGATTTTTAAAAGCTCACATCAACTGAACTCCGACCACATCAGTACTCTCTGAACATTTGAATCGTTCATTCTGAAATAACTTTTTAACTTGGTGGGTAAGTTGCTCCTGCTCCGAAGCCAAAACAACTCCTGTTGGAATCTGTCTTACCACCTCTTCAGCATGAGAAGCTCCTGAAAGAACAACAAAAGGAACCTTTCATAAAGTTTGAATAATCCAGGAAGAAAGAGGAGAAAAATCTGAAGCAGTCCAACCTTTTGAAGCCAAAACAACAATCTGTCCCTGATAATAAGGTTTTAAAGTTTGTAAACACGTTTTTACCGCAACTGACGGAACCGCAACAACCAAAACTTCTGCTCCTTGGACAAGTTTTTGTAGATCAGTGGAACAAGTCAACTCCTGATGAAACTGAATTCAAGGCAGATAATTGACATTCTCATGACGAGTATTAATCAATTCTGCATCTTCCTGAGAAAGTGAAAATAATGTCGTAGGATTTCCATTCTGAACAAGCGTTTGACCAAGTGCCGTTCATCGGCTTCCCGCACCTAAAACCACACACTGCATACTATCATTGATTATACGATATAAAACTATTCCTTTATTCGTTGAATTTCTATTGATTTCCCTCTTTGTAAAAGCCAAATAAGCCTCTTCTCTCTCTCCAAAAAATAGCTTTGATCCGTAGAAAAGATAGAAACCGCATACTCAGACTTTTGAGCTTGTGAAGTCAGACTGCAAAAGATCTGTTCAAGCTTAGCTAAACGATGGAATCTAATTTTTTTGAAATTGAAAAATTTTGCAATTGCTTTCTCTGCATTAAAATAGAGATAATTCAGAGGAATCACAGTATCTACACGAGCATCTTTAAAATAACGAAGCTCATATTTCAACAAAGTATTAGTGAGCAGACTTTTTCGTGAAAGTCTTGTCAAAAGTGGATTTAGGATTCCGCATTCCTTAGACCAAAACTGAAAAGGGTAACCAAAAGCTTTCGTAGATTTTTGAGCAGAACTAGGAGAAAAAGAACAAGCAAGATGAGAAATGAGTTCTTGAGCACACTGCAAATCAGCGAATTCTCAGAGAAGACCAAATTTTCCAACCAAAGAATGGGGGAAAACCTCTTGCAAAAGATAAGCCTGAAAAAGAGGCAAAATCTGATTTTTTCTCTTTTGCTGTAAAAAATAAAGTTCATAGATAGGAGGAACAATAATAGCATCAACCTTCTGATCCTGAAGCCACTGAATACCTTTCTCTACTGCTTGTAACGAGCTTGAGAAATTCTTATCTCCATAGGGAGCATGCAAGCTATCATAATAAACAAGATACTCATGATCATAACGGGTCAAAAAACGGAACAAAGCCAGCGTTTCCATCCCACTTGAAATAATTCCTATTTTCATCACTGTGCGATAGGAAATAAAGTCAAATATATCGTGAACTGCCTAATAAAAACATCCATCGTTTCAGCAGACAAAAGCTTAGTAATCACCTCCTGCTTTGATTTCAGTTCAGCAAGCGATTTTTTCGTAGAAGAGGTTATTTCTTGTGACTGTTCTATCTGATGTCTAGTTTCCTGAAGTTTTCTCTGTTTTTCGAGTAAAGTAGGCTCCAAAAAGCCTTTACTTTTACCGAGAAGCTCCGACTCAAATTCATTTACTGCTGTCTGAATCATTCTCCTCTGTGCAAAAAGCTTCAAAAACTGAGATTTTTTAGCATTATAAAGCGACTTTCGATAGTCAATGTCATCTCAACGATTAAGATTCGCCTGGATCTGAAGCATAGTCTGATATTCAGATTTCAGATATGAATCCAAAACTGAAAGATAATCCTGACATTTTAAAGTTTCTGACTCCTGAAGGAGATAAACTCTTACAGCATTTTCAGTCACCTTACAAGAAAGCTTCTTTTGAAAATCAGAAGTTTGCTGTGCGAAAACCGATCATGGGATACACAAACAAGCAAGTACAAAGAATGAAATATAAGATTTTTTCATAGGAATCATGATAAGAACTAAGAATTCTGATCGATATTTTGAGAAGAAAGCAAGTCTTCATGCTGATAACAAGCTCACATTCAGCAGATAAAACTAGGATTAAGCTAAGGAAAGCAATTCCTGCTTGACAGCTAACCAATAATAATTATCTGGATATTTTCAAGTCTTGATAGCATACTCCAGATCAATCAATGCCTTGAAAAAATGAACAATAAAGTTCTGATGCTCCAAAAGTTGTGGAAGCATTTTCAGATTTTTATTAACAATAAAGGGATGAAGCTTCGTTTGAGCAATAATTTCTTTTGCAGAAGTAATTCCCTGCTGATGAAAATCAATCAAGGTCAAATATATTTTCAAGCCCCAAGTCAAAAGGCCTTGTACTTCATTCCAAGATTTCCCATCACTTTGCATTTTTGCAAGACTTTGAACCGCAAGTTTCGGATCAGAAAAAAGCTGATCAAAAATGACAAAAGCATCTCCCTCTACCATTCCAAAACAATATTCATCAATAAGTTCCTTGGTAATGGTAGTTACTCACTGGGGGATTCAGAATTTTAATTTTTCTGTTTCATTTGCAAGACGATAGAGATCATTTCAAACCTTCAATAAAAAATAACTCACAACATCATCTGCAAGCTGTAAAGGTTGAAGTTGCTCTACTACAAAGGCCTTAAGCTGTGCTTCTTTATATGGATCAAAGACCTTAAGCTGAACATGTTCTGAGAACCACTTGAAAGGCTTCGTCCTCTTGTCTGGCTTATTGGAAAGAAGAATCACTACCGTATCAGGAGAAAGAAACTGAGCATTTTGCTGAAAATCTTCAAAAAATTTCTCTATTTTATCAGCAGAAAGAGCATTTTCATCAGCAAAATCCTTAGGAATCCCCTCTAAAATGATCAGTTTCTTGGAGACAAAAAGCCCTCCTGCATACAAGGCCTGTTTAATTTGTGCAAGATCCCAATTCTGATGAGAAAAATGAAAAAGTGTATCTTGTCCATATTTCTCCAAAAAATTGAGTTTCCATCTCTGAAGCTCCTGCCTCAAAGCATAGGTATTCTCTCCATAAAACAAAAAAACTGATGAAAGCATAAGATTGATACTAAACTAATAGTAAAGTTTTTATAACCCCAGTATAGAAAAGCTGAGTGAAAAATCAAGTAAGGCTAAGAAAACAATCAGCAAAATTTAGAAACGATCATTTTCCCATTTAGGAGCAAACGGAGGATTACAATAGCGATAACTCTTTGGTAACGCATCAATCTGAGCAATAACGGATTCTGAAAGATGGAGATTTTTCGCATTAAAATTTACCTGCAATCTCGCAAAAGAAGAAGCCTTGGGAATCACAACAGCATTTTTTGCAAGCAAATAAGCTATACAAAGCTGAGAAATGAAGATTCATAACTGATCAGCTAGATCAAAAAGTGCTTTTTGCTTAAAAAGGTTTCACTGTCAAAAAGGAGAATAAGCAGTCAAAATCAGATTTTTCTCTTTTGCAAAAGATTCTAATGCTGGAGCATTCAGGCAAGCATGCCATTCAATCTGATCGGTATAAATTTCATCGCCAAAACGAACATACAACTTTTGAAGCTGAGAAAGAGGAAAGTTCGCTACTCAAACCTGCCTAATCTTCCCTTCTTTTTTGAGTTGAAGCAAAGTTTCAAAAGCCTGAGCATCATTATCAGGCATCGTCGGCCGATGAAGCAAAACCAAATCAAGATAATCTGTTTTTAGTGCTTTTAAAGAGGATTCAAATCTAGGAAGTAACTGGGTATAAGCAAAATCTGAAGAAGAAAATTGATGTACTTGATGATTTGGGACATAATCAAACCAAACTTTACTCGTAATCCAGAGTTGATCTCTTGGAATAGCCGCTTGTTGTAAAGCTGTTCAGAGTTCGGTTTCATTTCCGTAAATCCACGCCGTATCAAAATGACGATAACCGATTTCTAAAGCTTCAGGAACAGCTTGCAGAAGCGTATCTCAAAGCAACCTCCACGTTCCCAATCAAAGCTGAGGAATCTTCTGCATCCATTAAAAGGAAAGACATAAAGCAAATTTTGAATGATATGAACCTAAAACTGATCTATCGTAAACAAGTTAATCAAAAGCTGATTGTAAAGCCACTTTTTATCTGGAGAAAGCTCCGGCTTTACCATATCACGAATAATCGCAATAAAAGGTCTTTGATACTTCTTTTTCCCATATTTTTTGAAAATACTATCAATCACTCCAGAAACTTTAGCTAATTGTGCCTTATCTGCATCAGTTGGTTGATAAGCCTCTACCTTTGGAATTGATTTAGGTTCTGGGGTAATACCAGTAAGCTTAATATACTCCTCCCTATTTAACACAACAAAAGCATCCATAACCCTGGTTCTTGGACCTCTATCGAGCGTTTTTCATTCATACACCATTGCCGTACTCGCTCCAGCATCTAGAGAAAGTGCATTCCAGCATCAGAATTGTTCTTTGAGATAGGCAGGAAGATTTGGAATACTACTAGATCCGACAACCCCCATATAAACCGTAGTTCCATCTTGAGTAGAACAAATAAAATTTCTATTTGAACTTCCCATCATTTTCTTGTCAATATAGGAATTGTAAGTATGAACAACATCCTCTCCATCTAGCAGAAGAACCGGAAAATTTCAAATTCAGAAATAAATCTGATCTAATTTATCCTGATTGGTATTACTCCAAAGTCCAACATCCTGCTCTCCAGAATTTTTCTGAACAAAAAAAGGATTCCCCTGCTGATCAAAAGAAAAAATCATCCTAATACTAGTATCTCACCAAAATCTACTCCAGTCTTTCCCATTTCCCATAAATACTCTTTCTGAAATGGTATGCGTCACCCTTTTCCCATCAATTTTACAACTCGAATAATCATCAGGACAAAAAAATGCAGCATTAATCGCAGTATCTCATCAAACTTTTTTTGCCAACTCCTCAGTGGTCGCACCGCCATCACTTGCAGGAGAAGCGACAACAAAATGCTCGCCATCAAGAACTACCTTAATCACTCTAATAGGTCTCCCTCCCCTCTTCTCGATCAAAAGTTCTTTATACGCAAAACTTGTATTCAAAAGAAAGAAAATTCCAAACAAGAAAAAAAATCAGAATGCTTTTTGTCGTTTCATACTACTCATTATAAACAAAAAATAAAGTTCAAGAAAAAAGTGTAGTGACTTGCTCCTTTTTTTCAAGAGCGAATTATTTACTCACCCTAACATTTTTCAGCCCAAATAAAAAAAATCTGACACTTCTGCCAGATTTGATGATTGTTTAAACGAACTATAATTTTCCTAGAAGATCTCAAAGTTTTTCTTCTTGATCAGCTTTAACTTCCTTTGCCATTTGTTCTCTTCCCATAGTATCTCTCACGGCATTTCGTTTCTTGAGCCTCATCTCTCTTTCTGAATCTATGGCTCACTGTTCTGATTCATCTTCTTTCTTAAGAATCTGAAGGTTCATCTGCTCTTCTACATAAATTTCATAAAGCCTCAACATTTGAAAAGATCGAAGCTCTGAAACCGTCTTTACGACACTCTGATCTCCACTTTTCACAGCAATATAGAGTTCATAAGCTGAATTTTTATCATCAAATTTCAGTTCATAATCACTAGAAAAAGACCCGGTAACTAACTTTTGAAGCAAGCTCCAATCAAAATCATCTCCCAATTCATCAGGAGTCAAAAAAGGAACAAAATCAAATTTAGTTAAATACTCTTTATACCATAACTGATCTTCAATATCTCCCTGAAGAGGTCAATAAAGATTCTCATACTTTTCTACAATCTCCTTTTTTTCATCCTTTTCTCTCATTTCATCAATGAAAGATTGAAAGTTAAATAGCATTTCCTGTAAAAACAAAAGGTAAAAAGCTGATTCTTATACAAATTTTACTTTCTTATAGTAAAATAATATAAGAATGCAAGAAGAAATCTAAAAAGATCCCTGTCACAGAACTTTCTTCATTTCCGATAAAAGAGAGAATCCTCTTGATATAGCTTCGCTGATAAATAGAGTAAAGCAATCTTTATTCTCATCAAGAACGTATGCATTCTACTGACAGTGAACTTATCTTGGGTTTTCAACAAGGGAAATATCGTAATTTTGAGCTCCTCTACGAAAAAAATTTCCAAAAAGTTTATCGTTATCTCATTTTTAAAACCAATGGAAACAAGGATCTAGCTCAAGATCTCTGTTCAGAAGCCTTTCTTGCAGGATTTGAAGCACTAGGAAGCATTAAAGTTGATGAAAAAACCAACTTTTGAGCACGAATGATCAGTATTGCTCATCATAAACGAGTTGATTATTTAAGAGCCAATCATGAGTCCGAACTTTCACTTGATGAGAACCTTCTTCCAGCCAAAGAAAATCAGATTTTAGAGCTCTTGGAAATAGACGCAAAAACAAAAGAAATTTTCACCTTTCTAGATACCCTTGGAAGTGAAAAAAGAGAGATCATTACCCTGAGACTTCGAGATGAATTAAGCTATAATGAAATTGCTTCTCTCCTAGGAAAATCAGAAGAAGCCTGCAGACAGCTCTTTTCTAGAACAATGAAAACACTCTGTGAACATTTCTGAAAATAATAAAAATCTGAATTTATATTCTTATATCTTCCTAAATGAAAGTAACTGAACTCCTCCAAGAGCATCCTGAACTTAACGGAGAAAAATCACAGCTAGAACAGCTCATAAAAACATTTAAAGCCCCAAAGGTAAAAAATGATAAAGAGTTTTCTCATAGCCTTAAACAACAAATAAAAGAGAAAATCCATGAAAAAAAAGCTGAAAATCCAAAATACTTAGCTTTTTATCTCCATAATTTTAGATTTTATTTCACAGGATTTAGTGTAGCTTTAGGCTGTTTTATGATTCTCTTCGTCTTGGGATTCTTTTCCTTCAACAAAACACCTCAACTCTTACATAATCCCAAAACCATTTCCTACAAAGAATCCGAAGCTTTTTGAGCACTACCAAAACACCAGATCAAACAATTTGCATCGACTTCACTCTTAGCAACAAGCCTTATATCACAAGAATCTAAACCTGATCCCTTATCTCTTTTAGAAACTGCTGATCAAGAAGAAATCCCAGCACTAAATACGGAAAATGTACGTTTCTATATTTGAGAAAAACAAATTCCAAAACTCAACGGAGAATATTTCATAGCAAAAACGAATACTGGAACTACAATAGCACTCAACTGAATTACCAAAGCACTGCATATCCCGAATTTTTCGCTTAATAAGCTTGCAAAAAGCCAGGTTAACGCGATCCAGTTTACAGATAATAACAAAGAATATGAATTCTCACTCGACCTAAAAAACAATACTTTGTCTGCCGAATTCATACAAAATGAAAATACCCCTGAAAAAACCATAAAATCTGAATCTCTTTCTGAAAGAGAAATCAAAAAACAAATCAAAAAACAGCTTTCCTCCTTTTGACTCTCACTTGAATATTATTGAGATCCTCGTTTTGAAAAAAATGAAGATGAGTCACAGAAAGTAGATCTTTTCTATCCAAAAATAATTGATAAAAAAGAAGTTTGGAACCTAGAAACCCAGCAACAAGAAGAAATGCATATCACTTTTGATATTGCTTCAAAAAAAATCCTTAGCCTGTATAACTTTAAATTTCAATCTTACGATCTATCAGAATACCCTATTTCACGAGAAAAGACTCAATTACTTGCTGAGATTGAAACACTAGGAAACATTGACACTTCAAAACAAGGAAAAAAGACTACTATCCCTATGAAAAAATGAAAACTCGTTTATCTCCAACAAGAGGATTTTCTTATACCGGGACTCATGTTTGAGCCCAAAACTACTGGGAATGAAGGGACGCTCTTTATTTCTCTGTACTAAACTTTTTCTCCAAAAAATTGACAAACCCCTTTCTAAAAACTATACTTAGAAAGGGTTTATTTTTTAATTAAAAAAAATGAATAACTTTGAAATAGCAAGAGAACAGCCAAAGGTAAAAGAAGTTAAAAAGCTGAACGATGGGACAATTCAAATTCCCTACAGCAAAGAAACTACAATGTGAACAGTTGAGTTTGATCTCAGGATCAAAAAAGAAAAAGATGAAAGAGTACGAATAGAAAACAAAACTCCTATTACTGAAAAAAATAAAGGATATATTCGTAGTAAAGAAAAATACTACCTAAATACTTCTGACTCAAAAGCATTTGCACAATCACTCTGAAAAGCTCTTGATAATTACATAGGAACAGGAAGACCTTCACTTAGCCAAGAAAAATGGGAAAAGGCATATCAATTACTCGGTTTTAGTAAAAAACTTATTATAGAAAAAAGCAAGAAAGAGCAAGAAACCCTGATGAAAGAAATTTGAGCCGTCCAAAAAGACAAGGATCTAGAACGAGATGCAAAATCTAAAACGTTAAAATTTGAATATCATATTGGCTATTGAGCAAACGAAAAAGTTATTTATGCGAGTCTTCATGAAACTAAAAAAGGAGAAGTTTCCTTTAAAATGGAAGCGTGATTTTTATTCACACTTGCAAAACTAACTTCGATTGAAACAACCTTTAAAAAAACAGAATTAAAAACCTGACTTCCTAATTTTGTAGAACAAACTTTTAAAAAGGGAATCATTTACAAAAAATTACTTTGAAGTAATGAAAACTATATTGCAAAAGATGAAACAAGAAATAATGCAATAAAAAAGGCAAAAAAAGCAGCAGCAACTTTTGAAATGCTAACAAAATAAGCCTCTTACTCAGTTTTCTTTTTCCCTTCAATAAAGGCAAATATCTGCTTTTTAAGCTTAATTGCCTTTTTTCTTTTTGCAATAAATGCAATCCAAACAGCCGCTCTTCCATCCGAATCATAATGAAAATCTATTTTATATCTCGATCCGATATAACTTTTATAATAAGATACCTGGGCAGCTGACCTCATTGGCAATAATTTATTCAAAAATTTTTCCAACTCATCTATGAACTCATCAAAAGGCAAAGAAAAAACTTTGGGTTCATAAAGTAAAGTAAGAGAATGCTTTGCATAATGATCAATATCCAGGTCAACTTTTACAATAGGATTTGCCCAAATTTGATGATTTGGAATAATATAAAATTCACCAGTATGCTCTCAAAAATCATTCTTCCCTGATATCCCAGTATAAAGACCTTTAATATACAAAATCTCTCCCTGTAATCTGTCTACTCCGACTCTTACTGTATCTCCAACACTATAGTTTCTTACCAACATAAAATAGGTAAAAAAAGATACCGTAAATGTCTGAAAGGTAAGTAAAATAGCTCAAATTCCAACAGCAAATACTGTTCAAACCGTTTTATCTTTTGTAAGTAAATAGGTAAAAAGCAGAATAACAAGAAGCACAATCCCGAAAACGTTAATATATTGCACTTTTTTGTAATAATCAATATGGTAACGGGTATTGTCCAAATTTGCATCTCCTTCATAAGGAAGAATATATTTTTTTTTGAGTTTGATCTTGATAAGACGAGAAATAATAGACCAAATGAAAATAACAGCAAAAATCACAAAAAGAAAAGGTTGCTCGCTAATAAAAGTGGTAAAACTCGTCCATGCAAAATTGAAAGAATACTGAAGTTGCTCCAACATAATCGCCTCAAGAGTCTAAAAAGAATTGTTCTTATACTGAAAATACCTACGAATAACAAGAGGAAAAATCAAAAAAAAATCTGAATTTTTTGACTTTTCTATAAAACGAGACTATACTTATTTTAGTTTATTTACTAATTAACATCACGATGGAAAACTTTGAAAAGAAGGATATTCTTAAACAAAAAAAAGACAATGATACCATTTCACTTATTAAACAACAAGAAGCAAGTGAGGTAATAAGGACAAACCCTACGATCGTAGCAGAAAAAATTGAAGATAAAATTTTTGAATTATCAGATATTGAAAAAGAAAAACTCAAAACATATTGTTTGAACGACCTAAAAAAGGTTTCAATAATTCAATTCAACTCGCTTTATAACAAGCTTATACACCAGATTCCAACAAGGATTCAAATTCCTCCTTCAGAAGTTATAAAACCGAATGAAGCAAATTCTCAAAATCAACAAGAACAATATCATATACCAGAAAAAATTGCTGCTCCAAAAACTGACATTTCATCATTGTTTCAAACTACCTTATCTACTGAAGAACAAAAAATTTACGGAGAAATCTATATTTACCATGCACTGTCGAGTAAAACTCCCCTTTTAGAAAAGAACCCAATGATCTGGAAACTTCAAGGGACCTTTCTTAAAATAAAAAATGAGTATTTAAGAACAAAATATCCTCCAACTCGTGCTATGAGAAATTTCAATCCATGAAATCTCAAAACGAATGGAGATGCTGGAAAAGATAAAGGAAGCTATGCGATTTTCTCTTCTTTAGAAAAAGGACGGGAAGCATTAATAAATTCAATTGAAAACTGGAAAAAGGGAAAAAGCAAAATCTATAGTCCTAATTTTTCACTTGTACAATTTTTCACGAAATACGCTAGCCCAGCAGGAGCAGTAGCTTACGCAAATAAAGCAGCCAAAATCGTAAATCAAATAACAGGACTAAAGATTACCGCAAACACTACCCCAATCAAAAATATTCCTACAAAAGCACTTGCCGCTGCAATTGCTGAAAAAGAAGACGGAAACTGTTATAGAGCGCTAAAAAATGAAGGATTCATTAAGTAGGTTGATTATTCCTCAGAGGACTTTTCATTTCTCAGCTTCATAAGAGGGAACATTACCACATCTCTGAGATTATCTTGCTCTGTCAGAATTGCCAAAATTCTTTCAAGTCCCATTCCAAAACCAGACTGTGGAGGCATTCCATACTCCATCGCCTCTACGAAGGCATCATCTCCACTGGTCGCTTCATCATCCCCCTTTTCTGCGGCTTCAGCTTGTTTGTCAAAATTTGCCTGTTGAATTAGCGGATCTACAAGTTCAGAATAGGCTTTACAAATCTCCCAACCATTTACGAGGAGCTGGAACTGCTCTACGATATTTGCATCAGCATCAGAAGTCCTTGCTAAAGGTTGCATAATCACTGGGTAATTATAGATGAAAGCTGGTCCTACGATCTTTGGTCTGAGGACTTTTTTGAATAAATAATCAATCAAAGTCGGAGTTCCCATCTCATCCATTCCTTCAAATTCAATGCCTTTTGCACGGATATCAGCTCTTAACTGATCGGCATCATCAGTATCATATTTGGTAATATCAATCCCTGAAGCATCAAGGATTCCCTTGGTATAATCTATTCTCTCTCGTGGGGTCGTAAAATCAACCGTTTTCTCTATTCAGTCTTTATCTTTTACTTTAAGCTGCTTAGAAAGCCCAAGCTCAGCAAAGAGATAATCAAACATCTCCTCAGTAAAACGCATATTATCCTCATAGTTCCAATACACTGCATAGTGCTCCACCTGCGTAAACTCCTGCAAATGTGAAGGATCAGAACCCTCATTTCTGAAATCCTGCCCAATCTCAAACACTTTCTCAAATCTTCCAACGGTCGCCTTTTTGAGTGAGGTTTCAAAAGCAATTCTGAGATAGACATCGGTATCGTAGTCATTATGATGAGTGATAAACGGTCTTGCTGCCGCACCAGAAGCCGCATTATCCAAAATCGGAGTCTGAATCTCAATAAAGTTATGTTTACGATAAAAATCCCTTAAAGTCTGATAAAACTTGGACTTAAAAAGGAATCTCGCATAGGTTTCAGGATTCATCGTCATATCAAGGTATCTTTTCCTATAGAGTTCCTCCTGATCGCTCAAACCGTGGAACTTTTCAGGCAAAGGTCTAATCGCTTTAGAAAGGAATTTGAAAGCTGACACGAAAATGGTGAGTTCTCCTTTATGGGTTTTGAAGACTTCTCCTTCTACTCCGATAAAATCTCCGAGATCTACCATTTTTTCCATAAATTTGTAAGCCGTCATCGTTCAGGTTTCACTCTCTGGAAAGTCTAAACTCTCAATAGCAATATCTTCCATACTTCCATCAGCTTTTTTTTCTGTTTTGATAATCTTGCACTGATCTCTATGAAACATCAGCTGGATTTGCTCGGTGCTATCAAGGATTTTTGCAAAAGCAAGCTTCCCATGCGAACGATAGAGCATCACTCTTCCAGCAGTTTTGACCTGCACTTCCGGAGCTTCAATAATCGCCTCAATCTCGCGAAGCTGCTGATTTTCATAAGTCGCGATAATATCCTTGATGAGATGAGTTTTGTGAAAAGATTGAGCATAAGGATGGATTCCCATCGCTTGAAGTTTCTGAGTTTTCTGTATTCTGACCTCTCTTTCGCTAAGTTGAACTTGTGCCATTTGCAATGATAAAAGAAAAAATAAAATTCCAATTTATGATAGGAATCCCCGTTTGAATTGCAAGAAGTTTCTTATCTGTCTTAAAAAGCTTTAAAAAACAGAACAAACTCTCAAGCATTTTGAATAGATTTCTTTCACTTCCAGCTTGCATTTCAAAAGAAATTCATTGTAATAAGTGCTAACTTTTTTATTCATCGGAATGAGCAATGAATACCCTACTTGAGAACTTTAAAAACAAACTTCAAGGCGGATTTTTTTGATTTTGGATTAAACAATGGAGAACCACGATTCTCCTCTTAATAGTAATTATGCTCATCTGAACCTACTCAGCTTACCGCATTCCTAAGGAATCTTTTCCAGAAATTAACCTCGGTATGGTCACGATTACAACCGTTTATCCTTGAGGAAATCCAGAAGATATTGATGCCCTCATTACCAAAAAAATTGAAAATCAGATTTCTTCAATTGAAGGGATTGACCACATTGATTCGACCTCCACAAATAACCTTTCTACACTGATAGCAACACTAGAAAACGGAATTGATGTCAATACTACTGCTAATAAAATTCAGGATGCTATTCAAACACTAGCTCTTCCAACTGATGCGAAAGATCCTGTGATCAGCCAAATCGATATGAAGACAATCGGAAAGACTATGTTTTCCCTAGCTCTATATGCAAAAGATCCTCGTTATAGCAAAGAATACCTTACAGAAAAAGCTTTTCAGCTAAAGAAAGCATTAGAAAATATTGGAGATATTGATACGATTAATATCAGTAATGGAACAAGAACAACAGTTGGAGTAGGAGGCTCTCAACAACCAGAAAGCTACAAAATTACGATCTTAATTGATCAAAACAAACTCAACCAACTTCAGCTTTCTCTCTCACAAATTTCAACGCTCCTTCAAGGATTCAATACCAGTCAACCTCTCGGGAAACATCGTCTAGGAGAGAAAGAATACAGTTTCAGAATCGATGGAGAGAAACAGAATCTTGAAGAAATAGCAATGACTCCTATTAGTCTCCCCTCAGGGAAAACCATTCCGCTCAAAAGCATTGCAACAATAAAAAAAGAATATGATCAAAATACCAATATCACAATTGGGAACATAGAATGAAATCAAAAAGATATTTGAAACTTCGCAATACTCCTTTCCTTTAATAGAAAATCCTCAACAAGCGTTCTCTCCGCTTCTAAAAGTGCAAAACAAACACTTGAAGAAGAATTAAAAAAACCTGATTACGAAGGATTGGGACATTTCTATACCCAGGATCTCTGAAAAAAAATCAGTGAACTCTACAATGATCTCGTCGTAAATATGATTTCAACATTGCTGATTGTTTTTTTGATTGTATTTTGTTTTGTTGGTTCTATGGAATCCTTCCTCGCAACCGTTTCCATTCCACTTTCTTTCTTCGTAACCTTCTTCGTCCTAAATAGTTTCGGCTATACGATGAACACTCTGACAAATTTCTCACTCATTATTTGTCTAGGAATCGCTGTTGATACGGCTACAGTAATCATCCAAGGAGCAAGCGAAAACCTCAAAAAAGGATATCAAGCGCTTCATGCCGTTCTTCTCTCTGTTAAGACCTACAAAAATTCTCTGATATCAGGAACCGCAACAACAGTAGTCGTATTCATTCCACTTATGACAATGCCAGGAGTTATGGGAAAATCGCTTGCTCTTATTCCGATTACCCTCTTTACTACCCTCGTAGCTTCATTATTTATTTCACTTACGATTACTCCTGTAATCTATTATCTCACGACAAAAACACCTAACACCTTCAAAAAAGAAGAAAAATCAGAAGCTTATCTCTCGGAGGGCAATAGAGCTCTTTTAGCCGATGATAGAATAGGAAAAAATGAACTGACAGAAGAGAAAAAACTTCCGCTACGTGAAAGAATACTAAATACTATAGTCAGTTGGTATGACAAGAAGATAAGCTGAACTCTTGATGATAGATTAAAATCTGTTGCTTGGGTAATCATTCCGCTACTCTTGTTTACGTTTACAATAAGCCTCATTGCGCCTAAAATAGGATTTCTTATGATGCCAAAATATGATAGTGAAAATATGAGCATAAATTTGACTGCTGAACCGGGATTCACAGCCGAAAAAATGGAAGAAAAAGCTAAGGGACTACATGAAGTTCTCAGTGCTATTCCTGAGCTCGAAAACTATACCCTCAGTATCAATGGGAATACTATTTCGGTTGCCATTGTACTGACAGCTCCCAAAGCAAGAAAAAGAACTTCCTTTGACATAGAAAATGAACTAGCAGATAAGCTTCAATTTCTACAACAGAGAGGATTCGAAACAACGATCGCAACCGTTAATAACATGCAAGGTAGCTCTAGTGAAGTAGGAATACAAATTAAAGCAGAAGATAATATATCTCAAACCACAATCGCTCAGGTAGCAAGAGATTTTGAAAATTACCTGAAATCACTCCCAGGAACTAAAAACATCTCCAATTCAAGTAAAGAGAGTCCATGACAATTTGTCTTTACGCTTGATGAAGACAGACTTGCTCTCCTTGGATTAACAAAAAAATCAGTAGGTCCTCTCCTCTACCTTGCCCTCAATGGAATCTCTGCTGGAACTGTAAAAATTGATAAAGAGTATCACGATATTAGCATTAAATACAATGCTTTTGATAATAGCGTTTCTCCGGACACGCTTATGGGAACACTTATCCCAACATCTAAAGGACAAATTCCTCTAGCAAATATTGCCAAATACAGCTTCAAACCAGCGGTGACTTCGATTTCTAGAAAAGATGGAGAGATTACTATTACCCTGGGAGCAAATCTCAAACAAGGAGTAAAAGCTGAAAATATCAATAATCAGCTTTATACCTATGCAGATTCCTACGCTTTCCCAGAAGGCATCAGCTATGCCAAATGAGGAGAACAAACAGAAAATGCAGATCTCATTATCTCACTACTTTCTTCTATTGTTTTTGCATTCATTATGATCTTCTGAATTTTGGTTTTACAATTCAATAGCTACACTCAGCCTTTGATTATTTCCTATAGTTTACTTATGGGATTCATCGGAGCAAGTTTTTGAATGCTTCTCACTTGAAATCCTTATTCTATGATGTTTTTGATTGGATTCATAGCCCTTATGGGAATTATCGTAAATAACGCCATTATTCTGATTGATTCTGCAAATGAAAATATAACCCACGGCTACTCTCGCTCTGACGCCATCAAAGAAAGTGCAAAATCAAGAATCAAACCTATTCTGAGCACAACGCTTACAACCGTAATTGGAATGATTACCCTGCTTACTAACGGAATGTTTGTTCCTCTTGCCTATACGATCATGTTTGGGCTCTCCTTTGGAACCGTAGTAACCCTTTTTGCAATCCCTGTCCTTTATCAAGGAGAAAATAAAATCAGACTTCTCATCAAAAGAATACTTTTCAAACCAGCTTTAACCTTTATCGTTCCTATCATCAGTATCTGAATTATTTACCTTCTCTGCACAATGTTCTGATATTCGATATTCTCAACTCGCTATTGAACAAGTGCAATGATGGCATTATTCTGGAGTAGCATTATCTTTCTGATCGTTTTCGAATTTTCAAGAAATAGCGTGTGAAGACCATGACGAAGACAAGGACTCCTCAATCTAAAAATGATCACGACAAAAAACATCTCCTTTTCAAAAAAACAAATCCTAAAAAGAATGCTTATCAAATTTTGATTGCTTTTAGCACCGCTATGTATCGGAGGAATCATCACCTTAATCATCAAACTCCTAGGTGCTTCGGAGACAACTACGCTACTAGCCACTAAAGTAAGTATTGGAATCTGATATCTTTTCTATATCACGGGGAATCTCTATTGCTTTTGGACAAGCGAAGAGGATCAGTTCCTTCACGACAAAATTAGCGGAATCGTAATTACTGATGCAGATCGTCCAGAAAAAAACTAATATCTTTTATGAATTAGAGACAAAAATCTGATTTTTCAACTCCTTTCTCAGCACTTTAAAATGAGGACAATACTTTGCTACAAGCTCCCAAAAAGCTGAACTATGATTTTTTTCCTTCAGATGACAAACCTCATGTACAATCACATACTGGATCAATCTCGTAGGTAAATGCACTAAGGAAAGATTCAGCATAATACGATTATCATAACTGCAAGAACCTCGTTTTGATCTTACCTTTCTAATCGTCAAAGGAACCTGATAAAATCAAAGCTTTTCAGAAAAGTCTTGTAGAATAGGAGAAGTATAGTCAAAAAGCTCCTGCTTAAAAAAGCGATCCCGCTCTTTTTCAGAATCAAACTGAATCTGCTCTCCAAAAGGAACTCTTTCTCCGAATAACAAAACTCACTCAGAAGAAAAAATCTGATTTTTTGCCTTATTATTAAGTTTTTGCTGAAGTTTCATTCACAGAAGCTGCATCTTTGCTAGAAAGTTCTCGTCATTTTTTAGTGCATAAGGAATAATAAGTTTCACTTCTCCAGATACTTCCTTTGCATAAGCATTACGAATGCCCTTTTTATAGACAATGTGCATACCAAGCATTAAGATAAAACAATAGAAATTTAATACTGATCAAAATAAGATATTTCCCTTCTGAGATCAGATCTAAAAAAGACCTCCCTAAACGTAATTTTTCACATCCCTATCCATCTGTTTTTTGATATCTTTCTCCTTGAGAATCTGTTTTTTTTCTACTTTCCTATACAACTTACCAAGTCAAAGTTTAACCTTAATAAACCCTCCCCTCGCAATAAAAACCTCTAATGCTAGCAAAACCATTCATGGCTTATCCAAGGCTGCAGAAATCCTTGCAATTTCTTTTTTATTCAAAAGGAGCTTCCTCTTTACTTTCGGCTGATAATGAGGAACCAAAATCGGAGAAGTTTTTTCATATAAAGGAATATCCATATTATAGAGCCAGCATTCGCGATTATCAATCCTCACCACAGCATCTTGAATATTGATATGTGAGGTCTTGATAGCTTTTACTTCATGACCTTTAAGCACAATTCAGGCTTCATACGTCTTGTCTATCTGATAATCAAAATATGCTCTCTTATTTTTGGTAATAAGTTTCATCTTCATAAACAGAATAAATTCCAATCCATCATACAGAAATGCACGAAGAAATCAAAAAGAAAAACTGATCTTGTATTTCTTAGCCCAATCCATAAGTTCAAATCAGATTTTTATTTTTAAACGATTCAAATGAGCCATAAACACTTAGAAATTTCAGAACAAACCTACAATAACTTTAGCAAACTCAAGAAGACTATTGAAGAAATGGCAGAAGAAACAGTAACAGAAGATGAAGTGGTGGATTTTATGATTAGAAGTCTGATGAGTTCTGTAGAGTTACCTGAAGAAGAGGAAACTTGCTGTTGTTGTCATGGACACGAAAAACAGGATCATCATTGCCACTGCGATCATCATTAATTTTATCATAAAAAAACCATTATGGAAAGTTCTAAAAAAACAATTCTGACCTTGAGAATGTGTTCCAAAGATTTTGCGAGACTAATGAAGGGAGAAATTACTTCCGAACAAAGAGAAATCAAACCATTCCGAACTAGCAGACTTCTAGAAGCACAAGGGACCTTTAAGCAATTTGAAGAACTTCACATCAAAAATGGCTATAAAGCAGACGCTCCACTTGCAATTTACGAGTTTTGAGGAATTAAAAAAGTGAAAAATCAGAAAGGAGAAGAGGTCTTTGAGATTCGTTTTGGCAAACTCAAGTCTGTAGAACATTACGATAAAACGATATAAACATTAAATACTCTACTTAATAGGAAAAAATTAAAAAAAATCTGATCGCAAAGGAGCTTTCAGTTTTTTTTATTCTTCTTGATACCAACTAGAAAGCGTTTGATATTGCTCATCTCGACTAAAATACTTTTTTGGAAGCTGAGAAATCTCTCCCTTATAAAGTTCTAATCCCGCTTGTACAAGAGCTTTTTGATCATGAGGAGGAATAAACTTTACCGCACCTCAAACAACCTCTGGAAGCGAAGCTACACGAGTAGTAATAAGCGGAGTTCCTATCGCTAAGGTTTCCGTATGAACAGAACCAAATCCTTCTGAAAGCGACAGAGCAACTACTACTTGAACATTTGCAACTAAAGCTCTTAGCTCTTCTTTAGGCAATCCATTTCGGATTTTTACCTTTCCACGAGCTGATTTTGGCAAATGAGTAAGTAAGGTCTGAATTTTCTTTTTGATAACTGCTTCTCTTTGAGCTGGAATAAAATTAAAAATAAGCTGAACGTTCTCATTAATCTCCAAAAACTCAGGAATTGCCTCTACTAAATCATCAATCCCTTTTGAAATCCCCGTATGCCCAAAATAAAGGACATTCCATTTATTTTCTAGTCCAAATTTTTTGATAACCATCTGAGTTTCTTCTTGTGAGACCTTTTCCTTATCCCAAAAATCATAATCCACACCATTATACGCTAGAAAAAGCTTCTCATCAGGAATTCCATAGACTAACCTCAAAGAATTTAAGGTATAAAGCGATACACAATGATATTTATTAAAAGGTAACTGAAAAATACACCATTCAAAAAAACGATACAACCAAGCTACTTTCCAAATTTTATAACGATTTCGAAGCTTTCAAAAAATTTCATGCACCGTAATCAAAACCGGTTTATGAAAAAAAAGTCCAAGCAAACTCGCAGGAATTGCTCATCAATAAGTACTCGTATGAATCTTTACTATTTCAGGAAACCTTCTCAAAACCTGAATTCCTTTTCGAAATCCTGCCCGAATAAAAGCTTTTCTTCACTTTCCTGTTCTAATAATTTTAAGTTCTCAGATGTTTTCCTCTTGAGGTAGTTTTGCATCATAATGAGAGGTCAACACGATAACCGCATAGCCTTCCTGCAAAGAACGATTAATAATCTGCTCAAATACCGTTTCTACCCCTCATTTGTGCGGAAGATAATAATCCAAGACATACAGGAGCGTTCTCATCGTTATTTGCTCAAAGAGAAAGTAAAAAACTGACTTCAGTGTAAAGGTTTTCTAACCTCTTTCAAGCGATTCTTTCGCCCTTCAAGAGTAACAAGAATAATCTCTAATTCTCAAGCTGGATAGAAGCTTTTCGGCAGGAATACGGAGATGGTAAGAGGCAAGGTTGTTTCGTTAAAAATCACTAAAAATGGCAACTTTATGCTGACTATCGCGAACCGAAAAAATCAAAAAAATACAAGCCCCTTGTATTTCCGCTGAGAAAAAATAGACTAAATCATCTTTTTCATCTAAATAATGAACTATGAAAAAAAAGCAACGAAAAAAAATCTGATTTTTCCTTTTGTGAAGCTTGGGAATCTTCCTCCTAGCTAACCTTTTCTATTCTTACCCTTTACCAAGCCTCAAATCCAATTCCCTCCACGACAAAAATGGTCAACTCATCAGCGGAATTAAAACCCAAAGCTACGAAAATTCAAGCGAAATCCCAGAAAACTTAAAACAGGCCGTAATCAAGATTGAGGATCGCAGATACTACCGACATCTTGGGATTGATCCACTTGCAATCCTTAGAGCGATGCGTTTCAACCTTACAACTGCTGGGAAAAGGCAATGAGCCTCTACTATTCCTCAACAGCTCGTAAAAATCACTCAGCAAGCCTATAAAAGGACTCGGAAACAAAAAATCAAAGAAATGTTGATTGCCTCTAATCTTTCTCTACATCATTCCAAGGGGAATCTCCTGACCGCCTATCTCAATCAGGTAGAGTTTCTCAATGGGATTCGTGGCTATAAATCTGCTTGTGAAGTCTATTTTTCCAAGTCTTGCTCAGCACTATTTCCATCAGAAATAAGTTTCCTGATTGCGACGGCACAAACTGGGAAAAATCCGCTTAATGCTAAAACCTTTCCTCTTATCAAACAAAGAGCTAAAGTCTTATGCTCACTGGCTTTTTCTGCTGAAGACTGTAAATCGTGGGACGGGCTCCCTCCTCTTAGTCCAAAAGAGCTAAAAAATCGGACTTCTCCTGCTTTTTCTCACCTCTCAGAATATCTTCAGAAACAAAACATAGAAAATCTGAATTCAGAACTTGATCTTCAGTTCCAAAACCGCATTCAATCTATAATCCAATCAAGTGAAGACTACAGGAAACAAGCTGGAATTGGTGATTGCTGTATTCTCGTGCTGAATGCTGAGGGGAAGCTTCGTAGTATGAATACCTGTAGGCCTTTTGAAGATGAGGAGCAAGGACAGGTTAATGGCTGCCTCAATAAAAGACAAACCGGCTCTGCAATCAAGCCTTTTCTCTATCTTTTCGCGATGAATAAGCTGAATTTTACAGGTTGAACGATGATTGTTGATGAACCCGTTTCCTATTATCTGGATGAGGAGCATAGTTATAGTCCCAAAAATTTTTCGCTTAGCTATTATGGCAAGGTTTCACTCGCTGATGCCCTCGGAAATAGCCTCAATATTCCAGCTGTCAAGCTTGTTCATGAAGTTGGAGTAGAGGCGTTTATTAGTTTTCTGGAAGACATTAGAAAAAAAATCTGAACTCCTGAAAATATGATCGTTCAGGAACGCAAGACTTTTAACGCTAAAAATCTCGGTTTATCTGTCGCCCTTGGAACTTATGAACTCAGCCCTTTAGAATTTGCTCAGCTTTGGAGGATTTTCCTCAGGAACGATCTCCTTCCAGAAGAATATACAAAAACAAAAGAAAGTATCCTTTCCATTCTCAGCAAAAATCAGCATAGACTCTTGAGTTTCTGAAGTGATAATTATTTAGATCAACCGTGATGGTCCATAAAATCAGGGACTTCAAGACATTTTGTAGATGGACGAACCTGTGGCGTGAATGCTGAAAAGCAAACGATTATCTGTGTTCGAGCCGGAAACTATGATGCTAGTCCAATGAAAGAAAGCTGAAGTTTGACCGCTGGTTATCTGTGGAATGCAGTAGTTAGAATGCTCTAGCTAAACATTTCTTAAATGAAAATATCTCTCGGTTTCGCTCCCTCTGCTGGACCGATAATGCCTCTTTCCTCCAAAATATCCATAATTCTCGCAGCCCTTGCAAATCACACATTGAGCTTTCTCTGGAGTAAGGTTGCAGAAGCTTTTCTGGTTTCAGCGATGACTTGGATAGCTTGATTGACGAGGTCTTCATCATCTCCAGAATCCCCGCCGGCAAACGAACCTTTCGCGGTTTCCAGTCTGCTTTCTAATGCTGTAATAATTTCCTGATTATAAATATCGTCTTCACTCAGTCCTTGCATATATTTATTTCTCAGCTGAGCAACAACCTTTTCAATCTCCTCTGTTGCAATAAACGGAGCCTGGATTCTGATTGGGAATTTCGTACTTGGATCCATATAGAGCATATCTCCCTTTCCAACGAGGTCTTCTGCTCCTTTACGACCAAGAATCGTCCTACTATCCACCTCAGAAACCACTCCAAAGGCAATTCTCGTCGGTATATTCGCTTTGATTAGACCAGTAATCACATTCACAGATGGTCTTTGTGTTGCGAGGATAAGATGGATTCCCACCGCTCTAGCCTTCGCCGCAAGACGGTTAATACAGTTCTCAACCTCTTTTCTATTGGCAGAGCTAGAAAGCATCATATCCGCCATTTCATCAATGATAAAGACAATACGATACATTTTCTCTTGTCCTTCGGCACTCATCTTTTCGTTGTATTCATCCAGATTTCTTACTCTTTGGTCTTTGAGCGTCGTGTATCTCTTTTCCATTTCCTCAACCGTTCGCTGAAGGAGTTTTATCGCTTTCCCACTATCATACACGATCGGAGCGAGCAAATAAGGTAAACCTGAATACATCTCCAGTTCCACTTGCTTCGGATCAACCATAAGAAACTTGAGTTCAGCAGGCGTATTCTGAAACATCAACGAAACGATAAAATCATTGATTCCTACCGATTTTCCGCTTCCTGTCGCACCGGCAACAAGCAAATGTGGCATCTTTTCAAGCGGTCTCACCTGCACACTTCCATCAATCCCTTTCCCGAGAGAAAGATTGGTCGCATTCTTTTTCATCTCCGTAGAAAATTCGCTGGTATTGATCACATCGCCGAGCCTCACCATATTTGGCTTTGGATTGGGGATTTGGATTCCCACGAGGTCGGTTCCTGGGATCGGAGCGATGATTCTGAGCGATTTAGACTTGAGAGAAAGCTTGATATCATTTGCTAGCCCTTCAATAGCAGAAATTCTGATTCCTTCATCAGGTTTAATCTTGATCTGCACAATAGAAGGTCCAATATCAAAGCCCTCAATCGCAATTGGAACCCCAAATTCCCCGAGCTTGGTCTGCAAAGCTTTCGCCTTTTCTACGAGGAAATTTTCATCAATCGTTTGTTCCTGTCCGAGTGTGGATTCTAGCAGCGAAGTCCCAAAAGTCGGTTTATCTCCCGAATAATGGATCACTGGTTTTGGCTTTTTTTCTTCAATCTTCTGCTCTACTTTGGCTTTAAACATTTCCTTAAGAAGAGAACCTGAACCAGAACTAGACTTGGTAATTTTGCCGGTTGCCTGAGAAACTTTTTCCATAATCGCTTCGGTAGAGATTTCGGGTCTCGTGATCGTAATCGTAGGTCTTTCCTGCTCTTTGGAGTCAGCTTTTTTTTCTTTTTTGATAGGAGTATCAGGAGTCTCGATATTGATTTTGGGAAGTTTTGGCAGGCGGACATTGAAAACATAAAGGAGATAACCAATCAAAATCAAAAGAAAAACAACAATCACCGCTTTAATTGCCGTAGTATTTTGTCCTCAAAGTCCTCTCTCTAGAAGCCAAATCAAGGGCCAAGAAAAGAAACCTCCATTCTCTGTCCAAGGGATTTGATTCATCGGCATCGGAGCATTCCACAGGCGGACATTCAGCAAAGCTGAAACCATCATCAAAAGCGAGAAAAAATACTTCATCAAAAACTTGGCCAAATGCCCTTTCGCCAAGATCAATACGCCTATAAAGATACAGAGTCCAAAAAAGAAAAGAAGTCCGACATTCCCAAAAGCAATACTACTATAATTCGTAAAAAAAGTTAGAATTGGAGAATCAGGAGCCATTGTCCTTGAAAAGAAATACAGTATTCCAAGGATAATCATCCCAAACCCAATATGATTTTTATTGATACTATAGGTTCTTGACCTTACCATCTTCTTTCTTCTTGCCAAAACTGTTGAAAGATTAACAACTAAAAACACTGACTCAATTCTTCAATCTTCACCCTTCTCTGCTGCATAGAATCCCTTTCTCTGATCGTTACCGTTCCGAAGTTTGGAGAACTTTCATCAACGGTTTCTAGATCAATAGTAACGCAGTAAGGCGTTCAGATTTCATCTTGTCTTCTATATCTTTTTCCGATCGCTCCTCCATCATCATATTCACATTTGAAAGCCTTACTGAGATCGCGGAAGATTTTTTCTGCGGTTTCAACCTGCTTTTGATCTTTCTTTACGAGTGGAAGGATCGCAAATTTCACAGGAGCAAGCTGCTTAGGGAAACGGATCACCACGCGACTAGAACCATCTTCCAGAGTTTCCTCATCATAGAACTCAAGCATCGTAACCATCACCTGACGACCAAGCCCAAAGGAAGCTTCAACGCATCGTGGAATATATCTCTCTCCAGTATACGGATCTGAGTATTGCATATCTTTTTTACTAAACTCTTGATGCTGAGAAAGATCAAAATTCGTTCTATTGTGGATTCCCTGAATCTCTCCAAACCCTCGTGGATAGAGGTATTCTATATCTACTGCTGCTGCGGCATAGTGAGCCAGTTTTTCATGATCTTTGAATCTCAAATGCTCTGGACTAATTCCAATCACTTCAGTCCAATAGTGCATACAGTCAGTCTTCCATTGATTGTAAATCTCCATCGCCTTCTCTGGATCAGCAGGCACGAAATATTCAATCTCCATCTGCTCAAATTCTCTGGTTCTATAGAGGAACTGCCCTGGAGTAATCTCATTTCTAAAGGCTTTTCAAACCTGAGCTAATCCAAAGGGAATCCTCATTCTCGTGGTATCCAAAACCGCCTTGAAATCCGTAAACAAAGACTGACAGGTTTCAGGTCTCATATAGACTTTGGAAGTCTCGTTCGCTACCGGTCCAAGATGTGAACTCAGCATGAGATTGAAATTTCTACATTCTGTCCAATCGGCTGGGTTTCCTGTTTCAGGGTTATTTGGGAGATGCTTTACGATGAAGTCTCTCATTCCTTCGTTCCCTCGTGATTCTGGAGAAAGGTTTGGGACTTCTAGTTTTTGAGCCAATTCCTCATCGGAAAGTCAGTTTCTTTTCTTTTCAAAATAATCCTCAATCAGCTTATCCGCCCTAAATCTCTGTCCAGTTTTCTTGTCATCAATCAACGCATCAGCGAAAGAAGCCAAATGCCCACTTGCCTGCCAAGTCGTTGGATGTGCGATGATCGCCGTATCCATAAAAACCATATCTTCTCTCTCCTGCGTGAAATGTTTGACCCAGAGATCAGCAATATTTTTCTTGAGTAAGGCTCCATAAGGACCGAAATCCCAAGCATTTGCCAGTCCTCCATAAATTTCTGAATTAGGATAGACGAAACCTTTTCTTTTCGCCCAAGCTACGACCGTTTCTAGTGATGTTTTCATACGATATACGAACAAAAAAATAAACAAATTTTTCAAAAAACAAAAAAACTGGACTTATCTTTCAGTCTTTTTTTGAGTTTTTTTGATATCTCTTTTCATTTCATTGATGCCTGCAAGAAAAAAATTCTTGAGCCCACGAATCTTTGGCTTTGCGGATTCCTTCACTGAATCCAAAACCGACTTTTCTATCTCATCATCTTCTATCTTTGCGACATTTCCAAGTATCATTTTGACCATTCTCTTGTGCAAGCCTTCATCAATCGCCATCAGCTCAATTTCATACAAAATAAATCAGACTTAAAGGTAAAGATTCTGACCAAAAAAGCAAGCATTTATTGGAGATAATGGAAGGAAACTTATCAAAGGATTCTGGAGAAAAGAAAGTAGTCCTCTTTTTAGATCAGAAAAGATTTTATTATCTGTTCATTAAGTTGATGGTTTTTACTCCTCATTTCTATGATATATCACTGCTCACCATAGATAATACAGCGAGAAGTAAGATTCCCATTTTTTGCTCCTTCATAATATAATGATTCAGACCACAAATCATCTGTGAGATGAGGATAGGTCATAGGATCTGTATTTATAAGGGTCTTATGATACGGCTCTTTTCAAACCATATAAGGAGTATAAAAACATTTCATATTTCAGGCTTTTTTAGATATTCAAACATCTCCTAATTCATCTTCCTTTTTAATAAAAAGATGAAGTTTTATACTCTCATTGAGAAGTGGATCATTCCGTTGAGGAAGCAAAAAATTGATTTGTAGGGGGGCATTTTCTTGTTCAAGAATCTGAATTCAAACGATGTTTCCAGGATTATCTAGAGAGAACTGAGTATAAGAACCATGTTCAACATTAAGAGTTATTTTATTTTTCAAAATAGTGATTTCTATAGCCTGATTTCCGCTAAATACTATTTTTGCATCACCAGTAAAGAAAAAATCATAAGCATGATCATTGAGTTTATTTGATATTATTTCCTGAGTACAAGAAGAACAACTCGGCACATTTTTGACTTCAGGAGAATTTTTAATCTTTAATGTACAACCAGTAAAAATAACAAATAAGAAAGATAATATTAAAAAGGATGTTTTTCTCATTTTTTTACAGCAAGTACAAATAAAGTCTATCTTTCATTCTTCCATATGGAAACATCTGGTAATAGTTAACATTCCCAGTAGTTTTATTATAGAGTTTAACCCATAATGATTCAGAAGCTCTTATAGTCTTTTAGGACACTATTACAAGCCACCATTTCTAAAAAGCATCAAAACTTCTTGCAATCCTCACTGAGCTACAATTAAGCTAATAAGCAACAAAGACAGCCCGACCAAAAAAGCAAGCATTTATTGGAGATAATGAAAGGAAACTTATCCAAAGATTTGAGAGAAGAAAAAAACTTCGCTAAAGCGGAGCTATTTTTTTATATAAACTTTATTCCTTACTAAATCATATTCGGAAGTATTTGGAAAGATTTTTGTAGTATCTCTTATAAAACCATTCATTTCTTCTGGTCAAGAGCTTCACTCATCATAATAAACAGCATCTTTATCTTCAAAACACCCCCAAACACAAGTATCTTCTTCCCATTTATCAACGAAGGGACCTAATTTCGGTTCATTAGATATTACTTTATATTTTCCGGTTACTATTTGAAAAGTGGTATAATCAAAACCTGAAAATAAAGCTTGATCGTTACGGTAAACAAAGTTTTTATCTTTAAAATAACAAGGTGTTCAATAGAGAATATCATTATTTCTCGCTTTATAGAGGAAAGTGAATGTTTTAGAATCAATGTTTCTAATACCTTTCCACCTACCTTTATTGAAAAAATATGCGGAAGTATTCCAAATAACATAGGGACAAGAAATTGTAGTATTGTTAAAAATGCGATAAATGTATCATACGAGTATAAGAGTAAAAAAAGAAAGAAGTCAAAAAAACAATTTCTTTTTCATTATTTAATTATGAATCAATCTAAAATCAGATAAAATTATGATATTCTTACAATCTAAAAAATCAAATAAAAAAACTTCTCAATTTTCTCTTGCAATCCTCACTGAGCTACAATTAAGCTAGTAGAAAATAAAGGCGAAAATTTCTACCCAAAAGCAAGCATTTATTGGAGATAATGAAGGGAAACTTATCCAAAGATTTGAGAGAAGAAAAATCCCTCATTATAAGAGAATGATCTTATTTGGAAAGAACTTTATAGTAATTGAAAAATATTTCTCTTATTGCTTCTCTTCACATTTATCAAAAACAACTAATCAAGTGAATTGCCTCCCTGTTGCCTGTAAATAAGTTCATACTTCATCTCCAGGATAAAATATAGTATTTTTATCTTGGAAGCATCCTCCAAAAGCACATGTTCCTACAAACTCTTTACCATCTCTATAGTGCCCACATCCTGTTAAAATTTGTAAAGACTTACTATCAAATCATGAAAAAAGAGGAACCAGAATATCGCTTATAAGTCCATATACATAGTTTTTGTCTTTATAAAAACAGATAAAATCTCCTTGATGATGAGCTTCTTTATTAAAAAAAAGGATTTCTAATTCAGAAACCACTAATGAAGGAGCATATTGCAAAGTATAGAGTGTGATTTCATTCCGTGCTTTCTTATTTAAACCGTCTTGGAATGGTAAAGTCGAGAATATCTTTCCATTTTTTTCAACTAAGATACAGGAGGGGGCTTTATCTGATCCTTGTGAAATTAAGTTATCAATACCATAAACTCATAATATAAAAAGGAGAATTCCTAACAGTCGATATATTTTTTTCACTGTATTTTCCACAACTGAAATTAAAAAAGCTAACAGTGAGCATAAAGTTTTATTTAAAAAAAGCAACCTTTTATTCAAGGCTGCTTTTTAATAATTCAGATTTATATTTTATTCGCCTAGATCAAGAAGGGAAAATTACCAAAGCTAGAGAGCCATATTGCACAATTTGTAGCAAAATGGCTTTGGAAGTAGGGATCAAAAACTCTCATCTCTGGTATGCGGAAGGGATTGTCGCTTATGACAAATATTCTTTCCTACCAATATCAGTAAGAATAGTAAAAAAAGACATCTAGATGATACCTAGAATCCAGTTTAAGAACAAAAAAGACCTCTTTCTAGGGCTTCGCAGACGATTTAAAGCAAAAAAGACCTCTTGTTGGTACTAAATGTAGAGAATGATAGACAGAAGACAAAATTCAGACTTCAAAGCTCTTTAGTTTTTATCTTCTTATCATAATATCATGGCTACCACCTCAACCCTCCCAAGCATTGGGTTTGCCAAGCTCTCAAATGCTTCGTATGCAGCATTAATTACTCACCTTCTACGATTTCTACTCCTTCTAGATCACGCAAACCACCCGCATTGATCAGATTTTTAAATCCTTTTCCTTCCAAAAAGCGAATCACTTCACCTGCACGGCGCCCAGAACGGCAATATACATAGACGGGATCAGTTTGTGGAATTTGCTCATAGTTCCCAGCAAAAATATCGCCCATCTTGATGTGTAAAGCTCCCTTTACATGACCAGCAAGCCATTCCTCTTCTTCACGTACATCAAGATAGATTTTTCCTTTCTGCTCAGCAGGGATTTCCTTACATTCAGCAGAAAAAGCACTACAAGAATGAGAAGCGTTAAAATACCATACCCCAAAAAGTGCCCCCATAAAGGCAAGGATAATGGTAAGGAGAAGTGAAGTTTTCTTCATTATTTCTAAACAAAAATAAACAGTAAAGTTCTAGGGGATTCCTTTAAAAATGCAAGAAGATTCTTATGTTTTTCTTTTGTTGCAAATTCCTCTGAAAAGTGTATACTTTCTTCGTGAGTAATCTCCTCATCACCGTGGTGGATTAAAACGCAAGAAAGTAAGTCAGATTTTTTTGCCTTTTAATCTGTCTCAATAGTGCTGAGGAAAGCTCATCACTTTTATTTTTTTCTACGAAAACGATGGTCGTAAAAAAACAATTTGAAATCGCTCGTCAATCTACCGTGCGATACGGGAAACCGGTTTCCTTTGAAATGGGGAAACTTGCAGTGCAAGCTGATGCAAGCATTAGAATGCAGATGGGAGAAAATGTGCTTCTCTACTCAACCGTAATGGAGAAAAATCCAAGAGAAGGGATGGACTTTTTGCCGCTCATGATTGATATGAGAGAAAGTTATTCCGCTGCTGGAAGGATCGGAGGTGCAGTCTATAGAAGGAGAGAAGGAAGACCTTCCGACCAAGCAATTCTCTATGCGAGACTTACCGATAGAGCGCTCAGACCGATGTTTCCAAAGGGGATGATCAACGATGTTGTTATTTCTGTGACTCCACTTGCGCTTGATCATGAAATCAGCCTTGGAGTGATGGATATTATCGGAGCTTCGCTTTCTATTATGGCGGCGGGGATTCCCTTTGATGGTCCTGTAGGTGCAGCTCAGATCGGATATCTTGATGGGGAATTTATCGTAAATCCTACCAAAGAACAGTTGGAAAAATCTGAATTAAATCTTTTGGTAGCAGGAAAGAAAGGCTCTATCAATATGATTGAATGTGAATCGCTTGAATTCCCTGATGAGCTTATGAAGCAGGCTTTCACGCTTGGACAGAAAGTAATTGATGAGGCCTGTGATCTGCAGCTTGATTTCTTGAAGACTTTAGACATTCAGCAGAAAGAAATCACGTTCAATAAGCCAAGTGAAGCAACGATGGCATTTGTAAAAACACTCTTGACCGATGAAAAGCTTCAAGCCCTTGCTGGAAATACCAAAGTACCTTTCAATGACCTTTTCAGTCAATATGAAAAAGAAGCTCTTGAAGCAGCAAAAGAAAAAGCTGAATCCGAAGACGCGGAAGAATACACAGAAAGTAAGATCAAGATGGCAGTTTTCAATACGGTGAAAGCTTTCATCAGAAGCAGAACCCTCGCCACAGGAAAGAGAATTGATGACAGACAAATCAAAGATATTAGACCGCTTTTCTGTGAGACGGACAACCTCCCAAGAGTACATGGTTCTGGACTATTCCGAAGAGGAGATACGCAGGTGCTTTCTACCGTAACGCTCGGAGGGCCAAAAGATTACCTTGTCCTTGAAGATATGGAGCATAACGATGTTGAGCAGAGATACTTCCATCACTATAACTTTCCTCCTTTCTCTACTGGAGAAGCGAAAGCCATGAGAGGAACAGGAAGAAGAGAAATCTGACACGGAAGATTGGCAGAAAAAGCCCTTGAGAATATGATTCCAAGCAAAGAAGAATTCCCATATTCTATCAGGGTGGTTTCAGAATGCCTTGGATCTGGAGGTTCAACAAGTATGGGATCCGTATGTGGTTCTACCCTTGCCCTTATGGATGCTGGAGTTCCGCTCAAGAAGCCAGTTGCAGGAATTGCGATGGGACTTATGACTGAAACCGATGAAAACGGAGCAGTAATCAAGCATATGGTGCTTAATGACCTTATGGCAACTGAGGATTTTACTGGAGATATGGACTTCAAAGTCGCAGGGACCAAAGAAGGAATCACCGCAATCCAGCTTGATACCAAACTCAAAGGTCTGACTTTGGATATTGTGCATGAAACGATTGATAGAGCGAGTGAGGGATACAAAGAGATCATGGACTTTATGCTAGAAACCATCCCAACTCCTAGAGCTCAAGTCAAAGAATATGCTCCAAAGATTCATGTCTTCAAGATCAATCCTGAGAAAATCAAGGAAGTGATTGGAAAAGGTGGAGAGATGATTGATAAAATTATTGAGCAATGCGACAATATCAAGATTGACTTTGAAGATGACGGAACCTGCTTCCTTACCCATGAAAAACAAGGAATGATTGAAAAGGCTAAAAATCTGATCCTTGAGATTGCGACAGATCTTGAGGTAGGACAAGTTTTTGATGCAAAAATTGTGAGAGTAGAAGCTTACGGACTCTTCGTTCAGCTTCCAAAGGGAAAGCAAGGACTCTGCCATGTTTCCAATCTCGGTCAAAAGTTTACTGATGGACTAGAGAAACATTTCAAAGTCGGAGATACCATCAATGTTGTGATTTCTCAGATTGGATTTGATGGAAAGATTGCAGTAAAAAGGAAGCTTGGATAAGAGAATAACATAAAAAAGCCTGATTGAAACCTAATCAGGTTTTTTGTTACTTTTCTTATAAAAAAAATATTTGCATCTGATGAGAGAAAACATATAAACAAAAACCTTTTACCATTCCTTATGTCGATGCGTCTCTCCAAACACCGACTCCTACTCATAGCTTGAAGTTTGCGAATAATCGCATGATTTTTTGTCATGAAAATTGGAATTCCACTGCTATGGGAAAATCCCCTATTTCGGAAACTCCTCTTGCCAGCACTTATGATTTTCTTAATTTTTTACAAACTTATTTTTTCTCCCTTAGTCAAAAAACATCATCAGCGTATTATGAGAATGTCCGTAGCTAAAATGACATGGTACAATTTTTTTGATCGCAAATCTTATCTAATTATGATCTGCATGATGACGCTCGGGATTTTAATCCGCAAATTACAACTTGTTCCCGAATGGAACATCGCTTTTTTCTATTCAGGACTTGGATGAGCCCTATTCTCATGTGGAGTCAGATTCATTGTTCGTTTCCTCTCCGAAAGAAAAAAATTTCTGAATCCAGCTCCTCAATAAGATCAGAAGCTTCAAATTTCAGCAGAAAAGAAAAAACCAACTGCAAAGGACAAATTCCAGCAATTGGTTTCTATACCTCAGGAACGAATATAAGGATAATCTCCAGAAATATCCTGTCTTTTCGTACTAAAGGTAATAAAACAGATCTATACGCATCCACTCTCTCAGAAAAAATAAGCGACTAAAGTTATTCTTTCACTTCCTGCATCTCATAAAACTCAAGCGTATCTCCGATTTCAATTCTCTTTCAGATTTTTACTTTCATACCACAGTCTTCACCTGCATTTACTTCTTTTACCTCATCTTTGTTACGATGAAGAGAAAGAATTTCTCCATTCGTCAAAATATCATCACCTCTATATACTCTGAATTTAAGCTTATTCTTTACTTTTCCTTCTTTCACCATTCCTCCAACAGTCATTTCTCTGGTTTCTGTATGGAAGACCCCGAGAATCTCAAGCTTACCAACAACAACCTCCTCTTTTTCTACCTCTACCATACCAAGAAGTAGATTATTGAGATAATCGGTAAGTTCATAAATAATATCAAAAACTTTCATCTCAATTTTGAGTCCTTCAGCTTTCTTTTTGAGAAGCGCATTCATAGAGATATTAAATCAGATCAATAACGCCTTTGAGGCCTGGGCTAAAGAAAGATCACTTTCTCCGAAATATCCTACATCACTATGCACAACCTTGATCGTCACATTCTTTGGGAGCGACAGTCCATCAACCGCCTGCTTGAGAGCCTCCAAACTTGAGGAACCATCCGCCTTGAGAATGAGTCTTAATTCTGATATCTTTGATTGGTCACCTGCTTTCAACTGAGCTAAGAACTGTTGCAAAGCTCCGTCTCCTGTAGTCTTTGCTTCAGATTCTTTAATAAAAGCAATTCTCTGATGAGCCTCCTTTTCATTAGAAACAACTTCTACAATTCTTCCTGGCTCAGGAAGTTCGGTAAATCCAAGAATCTGCACCGGTTCTCCACCCACAATCTTTCCTGTATTCTTTCAAAGTCGGTTCTGCATTCTCCTTACCTTTCCGTAAGTATTGTAAGCAACGATAATATCTCCGTTCTTCAAGGTTCCTGTCAGCACGATCAAGCTTGCTACTACTCCTTGTTTTGGATCTTTGTAGGCATCTACAACTACTCCTACCGCCTGTCTATCAGGATTGTATTTGAGTTCAAGCATTTCAGCCTGCAAAAGCACATATTCTAGCAAAAGATCAATACCCTGACCTGTCTTGGACGAAACTCCTACAAACGGCGTTTCACCTCCCCAATCTTCAGGTGTCAATCCATGCTTAGCAACATCAGCTTTGATCTGATCCATATTATTTCCAGGCTTATCAATTTTAGTTACTGCAATAATAATAGGAACGCCAGCGGACTTAGCATGGTTGATCGATTCAATAGTCTGTGGCATCACGCTATCATCTGCTGCAATCACGATAATCGCGATATTAGTCAGCTTTGCACCTCTAGCTCTGAGTGAAGTAAAAAGCTCATGTCCTGGGGTATCAATGAAGGTAATCTGTTTTCCATTATAATTTACCATAGAAGCACCGATAGACTGGGTAATTCCTCCAGCTTCACCTCCTGCAACACTGGTCTTTCTGAGGTAATCCAAAAGCGAGGTCTTTCCATGGTCCACATGTCCCATTACGGTCACAATCGGCGCTCTCTCAATTTGATGCTCTGCCTCCTTATCAATATCCAAAATCTTCTGCAAATCTCCTTCCATAAAGCTCTGTACATCAAGCGTTGCTTCTTTTTTCTTCAAAGTAACTCCTAAATCTTCAGCGATCAGAGAAGCGGTATCAAAATCCAAACTTGCATTCAAGCTGGTCATAATTCCGTTGGCGATAAGCTTTTTCATCACCTCTGGAAGTGGAACTCCGATCTTTTCTGAAAATTCTTTTACGGTAATGTTTTCTTCAATTGTCACCTCAGTTTTCTTAACAAGATTTGATGAAGTTGTTGCTTCTTTATGAACCTTGGAAGCCGGAGTTGCTGTCGGCTTCGTATCAGATTTCTTTTCTGGTACTTTCTGATCCTGATGTGATTTAGAAGTGTGAAGATTTTTTTTGTTTGCGAGATGATCTGCAAAAAAATCTAATCCGCTTCAGCTTTTTTGTGGTTTTTCTTTGGCTTTGTAAGTCCCCTGTTCAATAGAAATGTTTCCACTCGTCTTGGTTGCTCCAGACCTTGGTTTTTTTGAAAGTTCCGTAGGACGAGGTTCTGCTCTAGAGATCACTCTCGCATTTCTAATTTTTGGAGCTTCAGAAAAGGAAATCTCTTCCTGACTCGTCTCTTTATTAGAAGCAAGCGGAATTTCTATATTATGGAGTTCTAAACTATCATCTTCCTGTTTTTCAGATTTTTCTTCCTGCTTTGCGAATCCCAAACCTGAAAGAAAGCCCTCACCAAATCCAATTTCATCAGACTTCAAAATTTTATTGTCATCTGCTTTTTTCACAGATTCTAGCTTTTTAGGAGCTTTTTTTGGAAGCTGATCTACAACAGCTTTCAACTTTTCCAAATTCGCATCAGAAATTGTAGCCGTTTTTGCTGTAAGTTTTTTACCCATTACTTTTTCATACACTTTAGCAAAGGTGGCTTCATCAAGCTTTAAATCTTTTTTCACATCTTCAATACGAGGCATACTCAACACTATTTAACAATAAAAAGTCCAAAAAAACTGAACTTAGCTTATGGAAATCTCCTCTATTTGCAAGGAAAACTTGGAACAATGCGAGAATGAATGAAAAAAGTCTGATTTTTTTGACTTTTGAACAAATAAGAGATATACTTAGAGTAAGAGATTTTACTTTTTATAAGGAAAAAATGAGTGAAGCACTAACGTTGTCCAAGGGATTCGATGAGATGGGAAAGAGTATAAAAGAGAAGGTAAAAAGTGAGTTAGAAGCACTTAATACAAAAATTTCTAAAGGAAGTAAAAACCTCTCAGAAAAATCAACAACAAATGAGATTCTTTCTCAACTACAAAATAAAGAACTAGATGAATTAAAAAATTCTCTCCTACGAAATACAGCTATTCAGATGAAATTAAAGGAACTTAATTATAATGTTTGAACAATAGATGGAATTTACGGAAATCAAACATGGCAAGGAGTAAAACAATTTCAAAAAAATAATAACGTAGGAGGCTCAAAAAAAAGAAATGGAGAATTTGATGGAATAGCAGGGAAAGAAACGATGAACAAAATGCTTGAAGGAAACTTACAAAAATGAGAAGAAGTTTCTAACAAAAAAGAAAAACAAACATCTAATAAAGCGGTTGAAAGGGGAAATCAGAATGAAAGAAAGGAAAAAGGAGCTAAAGGAGAGGTATATACAGTCAAAAGATTAGAAAAATTTGAAGACTTACCTAAAGGATATACTTGGAATAATGATTCAATTAAATATGAAATAGCCAATCCAACAGATCCAAAAAAAATATATAGATTTTATTCTAATGGAGCATACAAATCACCATATGATAATAAAGTTTATTTAACAAAAGACTTAATTAATGGAAAATTAAATAATAACAAACCAGATCAAAAAATTCAAGTTTCTTCTCATAAAGAAATAGCAAAAGAATATCATTCTACCATTATAACTCAGGCAAAAGAAATATTTAAAGAATTCAGCTTAACTCTCAATAGACAAGAACATTTAAACACATATACATATTATAAAAACAATAAACTAGATTTTGATATTTCAAAATATTGTGATTCTAGGGGAAATTTAACACAAAAAGAACAATTAAAAACTGATATTAAAAATCAAAAAGATCAAATAGACAAAAAAGAAAAGAATAAAGCAGAACTAAAAAAAGCTGAGACGTTTCTGAAAGGAAAAACTTATAAAGTAAATAGATTATTCAAAGACAATCCAAAAGTTTCATGAAGCAAAATCCTTAAAAAGGACGATATTAAATATGCAACATTTTTTAAGAAATTTAGTAATGAAACTATTGTATTCGATAAGAATTCAAAAATTGATGGAGGAAATCTAATTCTTGAATTAGATCAGAGATGAACTAATGAACATAAACATATTAAAATTCCATTAAAAGAGCTTGGAATAGATTCCAAGAATTTCATCTTCGGTCAATCAATTAGTTACCGAAATCTAGAAAATAATTTTAGGAAAGCACTTGCCAAAAAAATTGATGAAATTGTAGGATAACAAAAAAAGGGGGATAGATAATAACTCTCTTTTTTTACTTTTCAATCAGTTTCCACTCCCCTTTTTCTAATCCCTCTAAAGTCCATTCCCCAATTCTCAACCTTTTGAGATAAACAACCTTATTTCCCACTGCTTCCAGCATCCTTTTGACCTGATGATATTTCCCTTCTGTAATGGTCAAGAGGATTTTCTTTTCCTCGAGTTGCTGGACTTTTGCTGGTTTTGTAAGGTAGCCATCATGAAGCTGAACTCAATTTTGGAGCTGTTCGCAGTCTGTCAGGCTGATCGGCGATTGGAGCCAGACTTCGTATTCTTTTTCTTTATCTCGTTTAGGGCTGATAACCTGATGAATAAACTGTCCATCATTGGAAAGCAAAAGCAGACCTTCTGTATCGACATCAAGTCTTCCCGCGACATGGAGCAAATGCACATAGGGGCAGTCAAGCATCTGCTTTTTGTAGCTCGGATAGCCAAATTCATCTTCATCTGAGGAAATATAGCCTGCTGACTTGTAGAGAATCGCATAAACTTTTTCAAGCACCTTGATTTCTTGACCAAAAACTGTCAGCATTTCTCCACCAAAAAGCTTAAAGTCAGATTTTTTCACGCTTTCTCCATTTACGAGAATGTTTCAGGCTTTACAAGCATTAGTAGCTTCTCTGCGGGAAATTAGTCCGAGATTTGCGAGGTATTTATCAAGTCTTTGCATAATGTTTACGGTAATAAATGAGAAATGCTTTAATCCCTGGTAATCATTTTCACGAACGTATCAGTAGGAATTTCCACATTTCCGATAGCTTTCATTCTTTTCTTTCCTTCTTTTTGTTTTTGAAGGAGCTTTCTTTTTCTACTCACATCTCCACCATAACATTTAGCGAGGACATCTTTTTTGATTGCGGAAATGTTTTCACGAGCGATGATTTTATTTCCAAGTCCAGCTTGAAGGGGAATCGCGAAAAGATGTTTTGGGATCAGGGTTTTTAATTTTTCTACTGCTTCACGACCAAGATAATAGGCTTTATCATTATGCACAACCCAAGTTAAAGCCTCCACTTTCTCATTATTGATAAAAATATCAAGTTTCACGAGGTCATCTGCATGATAACCCTTAAATTCATAGTTCATCGTCGCGTAGCCTTTTGTCGCGGATTTCAAGCGATCATAAAAATCAACGATGATTTCCCCCATAGGAAGCTCGTAATGCCAAACGACTCTCGTTGCATCCAAGTATTCCATATGCTGGAGTTTCCCTCTATATTCCTGACAAAGTGCCATAATATTCCCTGCAAATTCTTCAGGTCCCACAATCTCAACATTTCAGATCGGCTCTAAGATTTCCTCAATCATTCCTTGATCTATCATATCGGAACCTGATTTTACGACGATTCGTGGTTTCAAGAGTTCTGCAAGTTTCACAAAAGTCTGCTCCTCCAGCATCGTTCCGAAAATTCCTTCGGAATGTTCTAAATGTTCCTGCTCTTGTGCGGATAGAGTCAGATTTTCTTTTTTGAGAATTTCACGATAAAGCCCAGTCTGAATTAGACTTTTGATATTTATTCAAGTCTTGATCAGTGGAATGGAAAGATTTTTGGACTTTACAAGATACATCACGGTCGGAATCGTGAAAATCGTATCCAGACCATACTCACGAAAAAGCCTTTCCTTGATGATATCCATATGAAGCATTCCGAGAAATCAGCAACGGAAACCCAGTCCAAGTGCCTTACTATCCTCCATTTCATAGACAACCGCACTATCATTGAGCGAAAGCTTCTCAAGACTATCTTTGAGTTTGTCATATTCAGTAGAATCAATCGGATAAACCCCAGCATAGACATAAGGAGTGACTTTTCTAAAACCAGGAATCAAATACTGATGATATTTGCTGGTTCCTTCGTTTTTATTGATCTTGGTTTTAATGATGGTATCTCCGATTTTCACATCTCTTACCGATTTTTGTCCAGTCACAATATAACCAATTTGCCCTTCGGAGAGCACTTTATCTGCAACATATTCTGGAGTAAAATGTCAGACTTCTGTTGGTTGAAAGCTCTTTTCTGAATGGATTAGATAGACTTCATCTCCTGCGGAAAATGAGCCATCTACGACTTTTACATAGGCGAGAACTCACTTATATGGATCAAAAACCGAATCAAAAATCAATGCTCTAGAAATTTCAGACATC
>CAUTUR010000004.1:0-38059 GCA_963541585.1 uncultured bacterium
CTTAGAGAGTATGAGTTCTGCTTTTGGACTTATCTACGAAAGTAGAAATCTTATATAATTTCTAAACCTGGCTAGTTCTATATTGTGAGTGTGATCTACGAAAGTAGAAATCTTATATAATTTCTAAACTCTAAAAAAAGTATAATCAACAGCCTTATCTACGAAAGTAGAAATCTTATATAATTTCTAAACTTAATACTTTAGGGAATAGAATTACGTATCTACGAAAGTAGAAATCTTATATAATTTCTAAACTCCACCTTTGGCTTAGATAAGCCATTTTGAAGCCATCAAGTTTTTTACTCAACAGCTCCAAATCCGCTTAAGACCATCTTCCAGTTTTATGAAGACGGTAGGTTTACATTTTTTAGAAACAATATCATGATTTTTACTTTCAACATGAATAATGTTAATGATCAAGCCACTACATAAAGACGAGTTCTTCCTCTTCATGCACCGCATATCCATACCTGTGAATTTTCTTTTTACATCATTCACACACTTCAAATATAAGGATACTGTCAGTATTTTCAAATCTTTTTGCAAACTTTTTCTCAATTTCTAGCAAGACGATTGCCAAGATACGATCTGAATTTTTGAGCTCTCGGACAGAATATTGGAGTCTACGACCGTATTTTTCCAAAAATTTAGAAAACCTGAATCTGAGCTTGTTTGAGGAAATATCGTAGGATACAATCAGCATTTTTTAATTTTATGTATAAAATTAGATAACGAAAAAACGATACTTTTATTTTTCTACGAAGGTAAAAAGAGGGAATTCTCTATTCGGATCCATGCAATATCTATAATACTCTTTAACATAAGAGAAGACCTGCATTTTTTGTTCTAATAAAGCAGACAAAAAATTCTGAATATATTTCTTCTGTTTTTCCCATTCAATCGTATATTCTCCGTTTTTGAACTTAAAATCCTGCTCGTTGATTTGCCCTAGATTGTGCATTTTTCTGATCTTTTTGTCAATGATACATCTAAAAGGCTCCACCAAATCGCAAGCCAGCGACTTTCTCTCATAAAAAAGCTTATGATAAACGCCCTTGTAGACATCAAAACCATACAAACACAAGTTTGCCTCTATGAAGTTGTAGAGAAAAGAATAGCCAATATCCATCAGGAAATTGATGATATCATTTCTCGTCCTTGGCATCCTTTTATACCGCTTCATCTCTTCAAAATAGGAAGCGAAAAAGAGCTTTGAAGCGTTTCATTCAAGCCCTCTGAGCGAATCATCACTTTCAACCTCCTCTATCTTGGAGAGAAGTTCCTTGATACGGAGGATATTTTCCTTGAAGCTATCAGATTTTTCTCTTATTTCTTGAAGTAGAGAAAGCTGGTTTTGAACCTTATTTTTGACAATTTTCTTCGCGATTTCTAGCTCTGGAAGCTGAGTATATTGTTTTTCTCTGAGAAGATAATTTCCCTGCAGAGCATCGCCGATCATGCATTTGGGCTTGAGATTATAGCCAAGACAAAAAAGGCAAATCTGATATTTCGCCAGGCGATCAATCAGTTTTGAACTGATGGTATACTCCCCGATAATAAAAATACAGAAAATCTTGAAACATGAAATCTGATTTACAATTTTGTCATTTTCTTTGATCAGAAGATTATCATTTCTCAGCATCAGGTCTTTGACTTGTTCCGAGGTAATAACTACGATTTGCTTTTCTAAAAAATCAGGAGCCGAAAGCATCTTTCTCATTTTAGAAATTAAAGACACTTAAGTATAGTCCTGATTTGTTTTTTTGCAAGTTTTACACCAAAGAATGATCACAAAGCTCAGCATAAATGCAGTTTTGACACTTATCCAGTTGAGGCTTGAAGTCGGAACTTCTTGGATCAAAACGTTTATATTCCTCTAAAAAAGCTTCAAAAGTCTGAATTTCTTCCTCGTTTGGAAGTGGAATTTCATAGACTCTATTATCATCTAGGGAGTAAAGCTTGAGTTTCTCAACTTCATAGCCCATTTCTGTGAGACAGAAATATTGAGCATAGAGCTGATATTTCATCCCAAGATACACCTCTGAAATATGCGACTTCCTCTCAATAAGCGATTTCTTGCCAACATGAAAACAATCTATCTTTCCAATCAGTCCATACTTTTCTGAGAACACCGTAGTTCACTGAAGAATATCTTTGGAAGTTGAATAGTTCCCACTATCAATGAGGCTATGGTTAAGCGCTCCGTTGATTTGCGGAGTATCTTGGTAAACTTGCTTTTCGTAGTTCTCATAGAGGTTGTGGAAGTAGATGGAGTATGGGCAGAAGATGAAGTCATTGAGAGAAGAAATGCGGATATATTGGTCGATTGGGATTTATTTAGATTGAGTAAATGTAATATTCCCTAAGATTTTTCATGATTATTCTGAGTCTTCTTTTTTTTGCAAAGATTCTAAATATTCCTTAGCTTTTTTGGCGATGTTGTAGGTAGCAAGATCGTCTCATGATTTTATGAAGTCAAACTCTGGATAATTTTTGTTTCAAATATGATAATCACAAGATTTTCAATTTATAGTTCAAGAATTGTATTTATTTTTTTCTATTTCTCATTTTTTATTAGTGTTAGCTTTTTTAAAACTTTTATTTTTTAACCATTCCTGATAGTCTAGATCTGTTAAATGTTTCATATTATTTTCAAAATCACTTAAATGTCATCATAATTTAAAAACTTCATTATCCTTCTTATCAGATAGATTTCAATTTAATAATTGCTCGTTACAAATTGGACAAGCTGAAGAAGTATTTTTTTCGTTAACATAAATAATTTTTCAATGTTGAATTATTTCTTTCGCTCAAATATCAGTTCTAAATTTCTTTAAAATTGGCGGAACTTCTAAACTTAATTGTAATTTATTATAAATCTTTTCGTTAAGAGTATTTCATATAAAAGTATTAAATCATTTTTTTTCTATTTGTCCAGCATCCAGTGTTTCATAACAAATGTATCCATTAAAATGTTTTTGTAACTCAGTGATTATTCAAACAATATTTGCAGAGATGGCATTTTTATAATTATTAACTCTTTGCATAGAAATATCTTCTTCATTTGAAATACTTGTTAAATACATATTGAGCTCGTTTTGTACTTCCTCTTTTAAATTTTGAAATATGTCATCACATGGCAAATAATCAAAATCATCCTTCCAATAAAATATATTCTGTTTTTGTAGCTTTCATCTATTCTCGTATTCAAAATAAAAACTTTTATTTTCGTCATCAAATAATACAGTATTATTTTTTATCTTCCCTCTAAAAGTCGCATCATTAAGAAATCTTTTAGCTGTTACCTTGTATAAATTGACAGTGGTAAAAATATCAGCATTTAGAATAATATTTCATTTAATAATTTTTGCATATGTTAAATCTCATAAACAAGAATCTATATCTAACTTTTCAAATAGTTCATTATTTTCTAAATCTTTCAAAAAATATGAGACATTTTTTGATAAATATCTTTTTTTCTTTTCATTTGAATCTCTAGTTTCAGTATCTTCAAAATATTTTAATCCTTTTTTTGTAATTCTATATACAGGAATTTTTTCAGAAATATCTACCTTTTCTAATCAGTTTTTTCATCTTTTAAAAATTCATAATGTTACTAATTCATTTGTTCATTTATCAATTCAATAAATATATTCAAGAGTTACATTTTCGTTATACAAATCATTAAACTTCTTTAAATTCTCTTTTCTCTCAGCATCATCTATAAATTCTGAAGTAATATAAGATTTATCAGAAAAATGAGAAAAACTAAAACTCACCATATAAGCATCATTTTTTCTTCTGTGGAATGAGATTTTACCTTTAAATCTTTCTGTATCTCATTTTCTAAATGAAATAATCAACTCTGGATTGATTCTTAATATATAATTCTCTGTATTATTTTTTTGCCAAAATCTAGTCCACCACTGAGAGAATACGCTATTTTTATTATGATTATCGGAGTCTTTATCAATAATAAGAAAAGAATTTCATTTAAACTTCTCAAGTGCTTTTTCAAAATCTTCTTTGGATATTTTGTACTCATCCAAAACATATGTTTCTTTCTTTAACAAAATTTCAAAATCTGACATGTTTTCACAGTGCTTGAGATTATCTAATGACTTTTCTGATTTAAATTTTATTCATAATGTATTTTGAAGTCTGAGAACTTCTGCCAAAAATTCAATTAAATTTTCTTCTTCCTCAAGCTCTCTTTTACTTTTAAAAATTTTATTTCCTGTTACTTCTTGAATTTTTAAGAATTTTCCATCTATTTTTTGAACAATATTTCACTTATAAAAATTAGAAGATTTTGAAAAACATAATTTTTCCAAAGCTCTTAAAGTAATTGAACTTAAAATATAATAGGTAATCTCTCATTGCTTTTGAGACTGATTTGAGAAAAAATCATAAGCATTTTTTGTATTTTCTATATCAAAAGTATTTATATAATAATTATTACTAGCGTCCCTTGATAAAAATCCATATCATCTTTCTCTTTCGGCAAGAATTTTTTCTCTTTCTAAAGACAATATTTCTGCTTTTCTTTTTCAGAATTCCATAGCTACTTTTTTATAACAATCACAGAAATTGTTATATTTTTTACAATGGAATAAAAAATACTTTCATCTTTTCTCTTTCAATGCTTTTCTTGTTTGTTTATTGTCTGATTCTTCAATTTTTGAAGTTAGATCCTTCATTTCTTTATAATTTTCTTCTGTTATATCATCAAACAATTGTATTTTGTAATCGGAGTACCTTTCTCCTTTATTATCAATATACTCAAAATTATTTTTTAGTTTTGAAAAAGGTGTCTGACTCTGCAATAACTGTAAAAAAGCACTCTTTTGATTTGCTTTGAACAGTTTCATATTGTTGTATAAATCTGAAATTTCTGATTCTTTACTAATTCAATATAATTCTCATAAATCTCAATCAAATTTCTTTTTTAAGGACTCTGATTTTTTAAGAATTTCTTCATCATAATCTTTTTGAGTCTTTCTTCTTGTATAATAATTTAAGCTAACATATTCCAAGGGAAGTCCAAAAGAGTCGTTTATTCTGCAATTTTCTATATAATTATTTACATTATTTTTGAATACTTTTAATTTTTCTTGTAACTCATTGATTGATGTATTATCATTTTTATGTTCAATATATCCTCATTCAAAAAGTTGATATATTTTATATAAATGATCTTTTCATTGAATTGTTTGTAATGCCAATTTTATATCTGATTGTCTATTTTTTTCAAAATCTTGCACTTGGAGTAGTTTTGATATGACATTAAAATATTTATTAGCATCTGTAAAAAAATTTTCAAAAAATTCTTTTAAAAAATTTACACTTCAAATAGTTGTCCAATTCTTCGTTTTTATTTCTATATTTCTCTTGCGATCCAGCCTTTTAGAAATTATAAAGTCTTTATTTTCGTGCCAATCGTTTGTAAAATATTTTTGTAACCAAGCATGTTTTATACGAATCAAATCAGAACTTTCTTTATTTTTCAAAGAAGATATTTCTTGGTTTTCTTCTAACTCAGATTCAAATTTAGAAAAATCACATAAATCTCATAATTTATTACTCAAAGGTTCGGCTTCAGGCACAAAATTTTCATAGTACAATATGCTTTCTAAATCTTTTATAATACCTTTATACTGTTTTACTATGTCTTCTGTATTATAAATACTACCCCTATCTTCCTTTTGTCTGAAAATTTTTTTAGGAATGATTTTAAACCTAGCACTTTTCCTCACTTCATATAAATTTTTAAAACTTTCTAGATTAACCATGGTAATTCTTTTTAAAAAAATAAAAGATGAATTTTAGATTTATGTTATACCAATACTTTAGGTATAGACTAATAATCTGCTATAGCAGAAATTTCTTAAGAGAGAGCATATCCCCTCTCTTAATCTAATTTATGCTATGACGAGTTAAATATATTTTTCCTGATCAAAAAGTCAAATATTTTTTTCTATTAGTCTATTTTTTTCTATTATTTTATAATATCTTTATCCCACTCACTATCCCTAATTATCAAATCAGGTCTTTCTGGATTTTCTTTAATTCTCTTAAGCATCATCACTCCTTTCCTGGCGATATTGTAAGCCCCATTCGAATCTCCAGAAGTTGGATATTCAAACACACTTTCCTCAATAACCAGCCCCTTTTCATCACGAGGAAGCTGGTTATATCGCTTACGAGAATCAAATCTCTCTTGAGCATTTCCGATTGGAGAGAGGATAATATCCCTACCTTCATCATCAGTATTTCTGATCTGCATAATCAAGTCAAGGATTCGGAAAAATGAAGTCCAAAAAGTCTGAGGAAGTTCGCGATTTTCGAGCTGATCAAAGAGGGATTCAGTTTTTTTTATTTGATACTTTGAGAAAAGAGTATCAAGTTCTAAACTTGGATCATATTTGATTTGCGTTCGCTCTCGGTGATCGCCTCTTTTCCCTCTTCGTCTCTCTACATTTGAATAAAGTTGCCAAGTTCCATTATCAAAGATATAGGCTTTTTGACCAGCATCTCGAGTCAGATTTTTAAAGCTTTTGAAAAACTGATTTTTCATCTCCTCAGAAGAGCCTTTTTTGAAATAATGCTGTTTCCTCCAGCCAGTAAGCGGATCAGTCACAGAAGTATAATTTGCACGCGTATAAAGCATGATTCCTCGCTGTTTTCATTTAATATCTCAGAACGTATTGATCTGAGGGGCGAGCTGATACGCAGAAGTCACGCTTCATGGCTCACCAACGGCTTTCTCCTTTTTTACGATAAAATTCAGCTTTTTGGCGAGTGCAAGCTCGAGTTTTTGGTAGACAGATTGCTCAATCTTTTGACGACCTCTTTTGAAACCAGCGTTTAAGTCTTCAAAAACAATCACTGCATTATACTCCAAAACCAGCTCTACAAGCTTATTTACGACCTGTGAAATGTAGCCATTTTTGAGATCAGCGATTTTCTCAATCGTATCCCGGTTTTGACGAGCATGGAGTCTGTTTTCAGCTTTTTGAGAGAGTTTTGCTTCATAGTCAGTGCCATTGAGGAGATTAAGTGTCCCTTGTTTGACAATTTTCCTAGTTTTCACCGAAACAACAGAATAAAAAGCCAGATGTTTTTCTCAGCGATCCACCCCAATCACATGAAGATCATCAAAATGAGGGATAATCAGCTCTTGATTGAGCTTCTGATTGAACTTTGAAGGAGCAGAAGGACTGACCTCATTATTTCCAAATCACAAGGTAATCGGCACATGGAAAAGGATTTTATCTTCCGTATACCTTTTGTGCTTGAAAACATCGTAGTTATCTACCTTCAGCGTTTTCTTCTCCTTTTTCATACTTCATGGTCTGAAGAAAATTTCCGCTTCTCCATTGAGTTTTACATTGGTTTGACTTTCAAAAAGCTGTTGCCAATAAAGCGTTTGCAAATCAGGAGTCTTTGACTTTCCTTCAAAATCTTTGGAAGAAATCTGAAAGAGAAAGAGGGATCAGCCTTTTATTCCTTGTTTAATCAGTTCTTCATTAACATTTCTCCAGTTTAGCAAATAGCCTTGTTGCTCAACTTCCCTATAAAACTGAGAAATATCTTGATAATTTTCTGTCGCTTGAAACTGAAAATTGAAGACTTTCCAATCCTCATATTTTGGCAATGCAGACTTGTAAAAATCAATCAAAGTATGGAGGTCTGCGAGATTGAAGCTCTTTTCCGACTTTTTGAAACTTCCTTTAGCATACAGCTCTAAAACCTGATCAGAAGCTCCGTATTTTTTCTTGTCAGAACCAGGCATTAGGCATTTTGGAAGCATTTTATTGGCTCAGGGAAGGAGCTTATAGTCCATTTTTTCCATGGTTCCGAGATTTCCCTCGTAAAGAGCCGATTTTTCAAAAAATTTATTCTGATCTTTTTTCATAATTGCGAGATAAAATTTCCCATCTTTTCTCAAAATCACCGATAAGTTCTGAGTTTCTTTATTCTTATCTCGTCCGTTCAGCAAGGTAGAACAGTCAAAATTCAGCTTTAACTTTACTTCTGAATAAGGTTTTCTCGTGAGATAATTTCTAATCATATCATACCACTTTGGCAAAGGATAATCCTGTAAAAGCTGATCAAGACTCGGATAAAACTCCCCTTCTGGAACAAATCCAAGTTTACTCGTATCTATTTTGAACCACTTGAGCATCCTATACGCATACAAAGCATTGTCCAAAAGCATTTTAATCAGATTTTTGTGTTCTTGATTGTTGGATTCTAGAGTTGAAAGCGATTGAAGGGCTTTTTTTGCTGAAGTATAGGATCAAAACTCGCCCTCTCAAGTCCAAAAAGATTCAAAGTCTGATTTCATACTTTTAAGCAGAAGTTCCCAGTTAGAATGAGAATTTTCTCAATGAAGATTTTCTCGTTGGAGTTTGAGAAGAGAGACTTGATGATGAGTTCCTTCGGCGGTATCAGATTTTTCTGCTGTTTGAAAAGGCACTGCTTCCAAAAGCTCTTTAAGTTCAGCGAGCGAAAGATAGGCAGGAAGTTGGAAACGCTCTTCATCATTTTTTTTGAACTTAAAAAGCTTGAGCTCAACTCCCTTTTCTAGCAAGGTATGCCAAGATGAGAAGTAGCGGTTAGAAATAATATTGAGAGCGGTTTTTGACAAGAAAATCTGAGAAAGATCAGTCTTCTCCTCAAAAATTGACTCTAAAAGCTTCTTAAATTCTGGGATTCTTTGATCTGTTTCTCTAATCATAGCGTGAAGCATCTCTTGAAACTCCGCTTCTGAAGTAATCAAATCAAAAGGAATGGTATTCCCCCTTGGAGATCAGATTTGTTTATAAAGGAGTTTTGGCTGAGGAAGTTTGGTTTTGTGTTCTTGAGTATAAAGATTTGCTTTTGATCTGATATTTGCAAGCATTTCATTGTAAAAATCAATTCCTGATTGAGTAAGGTATTCGCTGTAAGAGTCAGGATTGAAGACTTTTTTCTCTAGTTCTGAAAGTGAAAGCACGGCAAGTTTCTCAAAAAGCTCACAATTATTGGCAAATGTAAGGAGATTTTCGTTGATCGCACGATAGGCAACCGCCGTAGCTTTCTCATCGGTAGCATAGTAATTCTCGCGGTTTTGATTGAAGCCTGTAAAATAGGTAAAGAAATTTCCAAAACGGCGAATCAGTGCAAGTTTCTCTGGCTCAGAGGCGTATTTCTTTTCCAAAAGTCAGAGTACCCCGGCTTCAGTCAGGATTTTATAACTTTTTTGCGTCAGAAAAGGCTTTCCCTTTTCATTGACATAGTCGGGATTGCTTTTTCGGAACTCTGCAGTATTTGAAAAACTCGTTCCAATCGCATTTCTCAAGGCTTTTGTGCGACTTTCAAATTCTTCATCAAGGCTTTTTAGCTCTTTTTCGGAGAAGTCAGCCTTGTTCTTTTTCTTTTTTTGGTAAGTTTGATGAAAATCTACAAAACCTGATCGATTCTGAGTTTCTAGCGACTGAAGGCTTTCGGTGATAAACTGATTGTGAAGTTCGTCCAAAAGTGGTTTAATTGCCTGATAGTCTTTTTCTCTCTGTTCGTCTCTCTGTGGGATTTCTGAATTTCGAAGTGCACTAAGAGCTGGATCGTGTTGAAAATTTTCGTTGAGCGGTTTTAGCTCTCGGCGAAGGGTTTTTTGGATGGGATAGAGATTGGTGAAGGGAGAAAAGATAGAGCGACTCATTTTTGAAAATAAGAAAAATAAAACTCAACCAAAGCTTAGCATTATTTTCTTTAATTTCAAGAAAAAGCCGATCAAAAGGAAAAACTCCCCCTACACTACTCCTAACTTTTTCAATACCTCCTCATATTTTCAGAAGTCCTCTGGGTATTGCTTCTGCAAAAAGGATTTTAAGAGTTCTTTCCATCAGCCAAATGTTTGCAAGGCGTCTCCATCAGGTTTTTCTAGCTGTGAAAGCAAATCATCCACCTTTTCGGAAGTTTTTTTGAGTCTAAAATCAGAAAGCTGAGTCCTCAGTTCAGGAGCAAGTGCTTCGTCAATTTTTTCATAGTCCAAATGCTTGACCTTGAGGGTAAGGACAGTTTTTTTTGGATCTAAAGGAAGGAAGCCACAATGAAGCAACGAAAAAGAGGGAGAAGTCAGATTTTTTTCTGTTTGGGACTGGATTTGGAGGTAGAGAGATTGAAGATCAGAGGCTTGGAGCGTGGAAGTAGGTTCGCTCTCCAGATAATTGATAATCTGCGTTCAGAAAAACGAAAACTTCCCCTGCGAATAGCTAAAAAACCCCTTAATCTGATTGGATTCTAGGGAAGAGGTCGCCCAAGCGCTCCCTACGCAGAGATAATTTTTGTAGCTAAAAGGAGCATGCAGATGCCCAGAAATCAGCTTCAAATCTGGAAAGTTTAACAACTGCTCAGATAGTGCAATATCTTTGAATGCAAAAGCAGAACGATAGCCTGGAAATTTCTCTTTGTTGAGATAGTAATGGTGGATAATGGTCAGTTTTTTTTCCTGTTGGAGAAAGCCATTGACAAGCTGGTTGAGTTTTCCGGAGAATTGCTCGTTTTTGTCTTTGGATTTTAAGAGTTCCTCGGTGAGTAGCGTCTTTCAGAGAGGAAAAGCGGGATATTCCTCTTCGTGCAGATCCAAACAGAAGGGAAGAAACAAAATTTTCTCGCCCTCAAGCTCGGTAAGCCAAGGTTTCGTGATGAAATGCAGTTTTCCTGAGTTTTGCTGCTGCTGGAGGAGATCAAACACCTGTTTCCCCTCCTCATATACGAAAGAGTTCCCCAGCCGATCATGATTTCCTGCGAGAATATAGAGATTTTTGCCCTGCGAATAGAATTCTAGGAAAAGCTCAAAGAGTGCGAGCAAAGCTCCTCTATCATAGCTGAAATGATAAACGAAATCCCCAAGAAAAATCAGATTTTTTTCTTCTGGCTGTGAGGCGACAAAGGCTTTAATCTGCTCAAGCAATTCCGTTTTGATTTTTGAAGTGATGTGGAGGTCTCAGATGAGGAGCATTTAGGCTTAAAGGAAGAAAAGATAAAAGTCTGAATAGTTTTCGACGCTTCTTGTTGTAAAGAATTCGTGGCTTTTTGCAAATTGAAAGGCAGCAAAGAGCATTTTGAGAAATAAAGACTTCCTCATACAGCAATACCCAAAAAAGAGGTAGGAAAGCAAAGAAATAGAGAGTCCACCTTTACAACATATCGTAGCCAAAAAAATTCCTTTTTTTAATCAGAAATACTTGACTTATTTATTGTTTTTGTATATACTATATCTGTTTTTATTTTTATTAGCATGAAAAATATGCCTAAAACTCCAGAATCTTGAAGTATAAATTCTAAATCCCCCCCCTTACATCAGAGACCACTTCTTCAACTTCTTCTGAAACAACAAATAAAAAGTTGTTTGAGACGATGATCGGAACTACAGAAGAGGAGAAGAAAAAACTCAAAGATCGAGTAAGAACTATTGTAGAAGAAGAGCTTCTTAAAGATGAAAAACTTGCAAAAGATGTTCTACATCTCCAAAAAATATATGGAGAAGTTGCATTTATTAGTAAACTAACAGATTTTATTGTAGATATTGATTCCGCTGGAATTTCTGTCAAAAAATTTGATCCTACAGATAAAAATGCATTAGGGGCATATTGTAAGATTTGGTGTAGTATCATGATGGATAAAATGCATTATGAGAATCAAGAAAATGCCGCAGCCCTTTCTGAAGAAGACAAAGATCAAATCATTCAACATGAGGTTAAAATGATTGTAAGAGAAAAATTTCTTAAGAACAAAAACTATAAAAAATTTCGAGAAATGACAAAAGAAAAATATGGAGAGGAATCTGCTTTTAATAAGCTTGTAGATTATGTTGTTGATAATATCAAAGATGTAGATAATGCTGGGGAATTTAACAATAAGGGAAGCTATACTGCAGATGAAAAGATAGTCCTAGGATTCTGTAAATTATATTGTATACCTTTACAAGATTATGAAGCTAAAAGAATAGAAAAAGAGAACGGGAAAAAAATAAAATAAAAAAAATCTGAGACAAAACAAGGTCGATAAAAATAATTTGAAATCTTCATCAAGACCCCCAGTATCTATCTGTTTTATTTTTATTAGTATGTAGAATCATGAATATAAAAAACCACTTAGTCGCTTTAGGAGTTGCTGGACTTTCAACACTCCCAGTTTGATCCAGTCCTGCTCCGCAGCCAAAAACCGAGAAAGCATTACTCGAGACGATGCAGACGAAAGCGGATGAGAAGACGATTCCTCTTACTGAGGCTAAAAATCTCGAGCTCACTGAAGCTGAAGTGAAACAACTCATAGAAGAGGAACTTGTTAGAAATGAACAATTCAGAGATGAGATAGAAAATCTACAAAAAAAATACGGAAAAGCATCAATTTCCAAGGAATTACTAGATTTGATTATTACCATTAGTAGAAATCCAGAACATTTTGGAAGTTTTGATGGTGAGGGGAACTATAGTGCTGATGAAGAGAAAGTTATGCAAGCGCTAAAATATGGAGGAATATCAGAAGAAGAATCGCAGAAATATAAATTAGGAATGACTGCCCTTCTAGGATGAATCTGCTTGATTACATGAGGGATTATGATCAGAAACAAACGAAAAGAACATACTGGACAAAAAAACGCGAGCAAAAATCAGAAATAGTTTTTCGAATTGTACTATTCTTCATATTTTTACTCATAATGAAGAACAATATTCATAAAATATAAAGAATTTGAATTGAAAAATTCAACTTCTTTTTTTAAGTTCTTTTGCCTTTAGGATAAAAATTCTTTATAAATAAATTGCTATAATTGATGAATTAAGAGTCTTTAGTTGAGATAACTGGGGGCTTTTTTGATTTCTCTTGACTTTTTAAAACAAATCTTTATAAGTTATCTGCTAGCTTTTTCATTTTAGGTGGGAATTCCCACCTTCAGAAAGGTAGGGATTGAGATAATTCCTGCCTTTTTTTGTTTCTCTTAACTTAAAAAAAGAGGAAGCTTCATTATCAAAAAATCGTAAAAGAAATTTCTTCTCTTTAGAAAAAAATCCCTCGTAAAGAAGGATTTTCTAAGTATTATTTATCCATTACCAAGGCAAGCGTTCATGGAAGGGCTTGCTTGAGCTCTACGAAAGAGCCCCAAATCTTTTTGATCTTGATCGGGAGTTGCACGACAGTTGTTCCACTGAGAATAGGGATGGTCCCCTCATTTTCATTCAGGATTTTTACTTTTTCTAGAGGAAGGAGGGTATTCTCTGGGACCTTGATCGGAAAGATTACCTTTGCAACATCTCCTAGCAGAGGAACTTCTTTTTCGAGGAGAATGGTTGCTTTGAAAAGATTAGTCCTATCTGCAACGGTACTTATCGCATCAATCAATCAGGTCATCATCTGATCCTGATATACAATCTGGACTGGCAAGTTTTCTTGAATGTATTGATATTCCTCTGCTGTCACATAGACTTCAATCTGTTGTTTCTTGGTTCCTGAAACCTTGAAGGCTGGAGTTCCAACTCAAAGCTCCTGCCCCTCACTGATCAAAATACTTCCTATCACTCCAGAAACAGGAGATCTGAGAGTCAGTTTATTATACTGAATCAATGCTGACTCATAAGCGATCTTTGCATCAGTAATTGCATTTCCTAGCAAATCGAGCTGAGTATCTTTGGTAGCAAGCAAAGTTTCGTAGTTTACCTTTGCATTTTTGAGTGCCGTTTCTGCAGTAAAGAGGGAATTTTGAGTCGTATTAAGGGTATTTTCGTAGTTTAGTCCAGCTTTTTCCTTTTCCATCGTAGAAGAGCCGTTTAACTGTGCCTCCACCTGATTAGAATAAGCAATAAAAGCTGATCTTGCCTGCTGGGTAGCAGGTCAGACTTGATACGTTTGGAAGAGTTGGAGCTGTTTATTGATCTCCGCCGCTCCCAAGGAACCTTCTGAACTGATACTATTTTTCATCACTTCTTGCATGAGTTTTGCGAAAGCGATCGTTGTGACATATCAGCGATCAAGGCTCTGCGTAGCCGTCGTAAGGAGCTCTGCACTATTTGGGGTATCTGCGAGTGCATTGATCTGATCTCTCAGGTTATATAGCTCTCTCAACGCTTTCGTTGCTTCGATTTTCTGTTTGAGATCTTTTGCTCCAACATAGGTATCCTTTCCTTCGAGCCTATCTTCGTAATAATCGCTTACCCCGAGCAAGGTATCTCCTGCATCAATGACCGTATTCATAAAGTTCACAAGTGCGATCTTCTGAGAAAGGAAATTCTTCTTCAAAGCTTCAAACTGACTCTCTGCTCCTGAAAGTCCAAGTCCTGCTTGTTTTACTGCGGTCTCTGAAGTTTTTTGTGCAAATTGAAAGGCTTGCTGAGCTTGCTTGTAGGCATTTTCTGCCTGCTGAATCTGCTGATTGAGTGTCGTTTCTGTCTGTGTTTTGGTTAGAATTGCTCTATCAAGTCCATTTTTTGCTCTTTCTGCCTGTAACTTATAACTTGCTATCGTATCTGAAAGCTGAACAATCGGCTGTCCTCCCTTAACGGTATCGCCCTCTTTTACAAGGATACGAGCAACTTTCCCGTTCGCCTGAGAAGTTACCTGAATATCCTGCGATGAGGCGATTGTCCCTGGTTTTTCTAAGCTCAGCTGACGAGAAAATTCAGCTAAAGTTTTTACTTTCGGAGTCAAGGAAGTTCCTTTTTGAGTTTCCTGTGAAAGTTGCTTCCCTGAGAAATAAAAAAGAAGAAAAAACAGACTAAACACTGCCAAAAATCCTCCTCATCGAAGGAATCAAAGTTTGAGTTGTTTTTGATCAATATGCATCATAGTCTCACAATAAATAAACTAAAGTTTCTTTGCCATTTTTGCTTTTTGGATTTTGATTTCTAGATGTTGAATCTCTGTTTTGAGAGTTTCGAGCTCGGCTTCCTTTTCACTCATTTTAACAGGATCAGCAAGAGGATTGAGAGAAAGCGCCATGAGCGTAGTCCTGAGATATTCCAAGCTTTCTGATTTTGATTTTAAATCTCTCTCAAGTTGAGCTAAAATATCTTCTTCCTTGGTGACTGAAAACGCCTTAATCCCTATTGTTATATCTAGGATAGTAAAAAACTCAAAATCTGAAGGAAGACTTTCATTCGCTGTAAAATAAGAACTCTTTTCAATTTTGAAAAGCTGCTTCAAGGTATTTTCGTAAGATTCCAATAAATGCAAGATGTCTGAATTTGCCTGAATAACGAGCTCAATAGGAAGATGTTTCTTGAGATGTAGTTCAGCTTTTTTATTCACGATACCTTTGAGGATATCAAAGAGCAAATGCATTTTATAGTCCTTTGTCCCTGTAATTTGAACGTTTAAAAGATTGGAGAAAATTTTCTCTTCCCCATTTCTCTCAATCATCAGCATAAATTCAGGAATAAGCGGCTCCAAAAGAAGAAGAATTCTACAAAAAATCTCTCATGCCACCCACCAAGCTTCAGGATTATTTTCTTCTTTAATCAAAGCAAGATACCAAGAAAATTGCTCTCTAGTAAAATGCTGAAGCGTTTCAATCTTCTGCACAAATGATAAAGTATTTGGGATCTCATCAGCAAAACTCAGCTCTAGCTCATTCCACTGAGAATAGATCCAAAATTCTTTTCCTCAAATCTGCAATTGTTCTGGAATTGCTTGAGAAAAGATACCCTGTTCATACAGAATTTTAAAGAGATTCCAAAGGTGTTTGAGATAATCAAAATTCTCATCTAAGAAAGGCTCCTCACACTTTTGCCGCCTCGCCAACAATAATCTAATCGTTTCCCAGCCATAAACTTCTTTGAGTTTAAGAGCTTTTTCTGGGAGCGGAGGAGTTTTGAGAAGCTCCTCTTTACATTCTAAAAAAGAAAAATTCTGAGCTTTCCCTGTAATAAAAATCAGCAATACTAACTCCTTCAAAAACTGGATTCAGAATTCAGCATTATGAAGGACAAAATGATTATTCTCATGAGAAAGAAGAGTAAGTATCTGCAAAAAGCTATCATTAACTGCAAGCGTCCAAAGCTGATCTTTTCACCACAGCTGCTCTGGAAGAAAGGAAATCATATTTTCTTTGAGTTCTAGCCAAGAAATCTTTTCTAAGGCTCAAGATACGGCATCTCGAAGATTCTCTATCGTAGCCTCCGTTTTAAAAGCCTTTTGAGTAGCCAAAAGCTCTTCTAGAGAAAAAGAGCTCTGATCTGCGAGACTTTTCCATTCCTGCTCTGGCATAAGGAAAAGCACATCTATCAATTCATCCCTCGTAAAATTCCAAGAGAGATTTCCCTTTCTAAGCTGATCTAAGAGGAAAAGTGAAAAAGCTGAGGAAAGTTTATCCTGATATGCTGAAAATGAAAAAATTCTTACCTGTTGAAAGGCATCGGACAAAAAACTTATTTTCTGTACATACGGATTACGGCTCTCTACAAGGATTCTGAAAGTATCTTCCTCTGTGAAAAAGGATTGGAATTGTGGAAAGGATTCTGAAAGCCAACTGAAGAAATCTGTCTTTCGTTCAGAAAGATCTAAAACTATGGTAGAAATAACTTTTCTGATCAAGCGTTGACCTGTTTCTTTGGAATAAGGAATCTGCTTTATTATTTCCTGTTGATTGGCTAAATTTCAAATTGTAGCAAGCGTCTCTACAATATTTTCAGTAAATTCAAAAACTGATTTCCCAGTGAAATTAGCGACCTTTTCAGTAAAGTGTCCCTGATCGTCAATATAAGATTCGTCGGTTGGAAGCTCATATGCCTTCACTCTTTCTAAAGTTTGTGGAGAAAAAAGAGGATTTAATCTCTGGATTCCATAATCTTTTATAGTATCAATATTTTTCTCTCCAAAAATAGGGATTGACTTATTGATCACTGGGATAATAATTTTTTTCCCAATATGTTTCTTATACCTTTTATCATTCTCATGAACTACTACCCCTACATCGGAAAAAAGCAGAAGTGGATCCTCTACAACTAACGGAAAAACATCATTTTTCGTTTCTACAAAACATTTAATCTCCAGTTGAATCGTCTTTTCCCCTTTTCGCTCAATATCATCTGGATAGACAATCGCCTGGGTAGAAACATCCCGTCGAACAAGTTCCTGAGTCTGTTTTCGAAGGTTTTTTTCTTTAAATAAAGCAAGTAAAGACTGAAATTTTGGATCAGTTAATGTGCTATCAGAAAGTGTAAGCTTCTCCTGAAAAAAAATTTGCTGCAAGAGTGGAAGTCCTTTTTTGAGCATTTTCTGCTCATGAGTTGCCAATCTTTGAATTTTAGCTGGCAGAGGGAGATGATGCTTTCCAGCAAGAAGTTTAGTATATCCTCTACTAGATCCTCCGGTAATAATGAGAGGCTCTCTAATTGGAAATTCCTTTTTTGAATACCGAGATTGTTCAAGATACTGTGAAAAATAATTGCTTATACCCTCCCCGTCTATTTTTTGATACTTTGGGAAAAAAATAGGAAAAAAAGTATCTGATTTTTTTTCTTGCTGTATTTTTACTTTTGATTGTGGTTGATATTTTTTATTCAGTTTCATTCAAACAGGCTAGCAGCATAAAAAGGAGAAAGAGGATTTTCCTTGAAAAGATTAAAGATGAGAAAATTACACGCGATAAATATAAAGTTTATACATGAGATAGAGCAAAAAAGTTGCTGCTAGAATAACTAGCATATCTTCTAGAGGACCAACTTTCACTTTTTCAGCTTCAGTAAGAACTAATTTATCTCCATTTTGACAAACAGCCTCAACAGAATAATATGCATACACATCCTCCTTGGAAGTTTTATCAAAAGGATATTCAAACCTAGGAACTTCTGTCTCTCCTACAAACTTTCTATCACTTCCATCTGCAAATTCTGATCTATATACAAGATATTTCTCCACATTTTTTACCCTATCCCAAACAAGATAATATTTATTTCCAATTTTTTTAGTAGAAACTTGGATATTCTTTACAAAACATAAAGGCTGATCCAAAATCGCTGCACCATGAGGTTCATCAGTCGTTAAGAGCCCTCCTGTTAGCGCCATACCCAAAGATCCTGTCCCACCCAGAATTGGAAGATCAAACTGGACTACTTCTGAAGGAACTCCCTCTGGAACATGCTCAGGTGTCGTAGCAAGAATTTGGAAGAAATACGTTTTTCCATAAGAGAATCCTGAAAGACTTGCTTTAGGTTCTGTCGTAAAAACCACTCCTGCAAGATTGTCTCTTGTTAATCCATATTTTACTGCATAGTCTTTTGATTCTCCTCAAAGCGTAGCCCACTCAAGATCAATCGTAGAGGCCGTTTTGGGATTCAATGAAAGTCTGACTTCTCAAATTTTAAGAGCATCTTTTACTGAAAAACTCAGAATATTTTCATAAGATTTATGCTGAGTCGAAGCAGTAAGTTCTAAACCTAGCATATTTTCTCCTGCCACATTAAGCATAATTTCTTTTGTAAAAAGTCAGTCTTTTTCTTTATCTAAAGGATACTCTTGTCCTCCAGAAAAAAGAAGTTTCGCTGAACTTACATGATCATCTGTAAAAATTTCAAATCTGACCTTATCTCCGAGTTTTAGATTAGTATTTGGGGTCATAGCAATAGATTTAAAAAGTGCATCAGAAAGAGCTTCATACACAAAAGTTCTCTTCTCTGATAGACCAACAATCTGATTGGTGATAGAAACCGCCTTTAACTCTAAAACATTCGTTCATACCTTCGTAAGCGGAACTGTTTCATTGAAAAGACCGTTTGCGTCTGTCATGCCTTCTTTCACCATAAGTCCATTGAGATAGATCTGTACACGAGAATTAACGAGCTCTGGAGCATTCGCCATAACATTAATAACTGAATCTGTCTCTTTTCCGTTTTGAAGAGGAGAAAGAAGCTCTATTTTTTTATAATTAGCAAGTCCATCAGAACGAATGGTCAAAACCGTTTCTCCAGTACTATTTTCATTGAAAAGATCTTCAACCTTTAGAGTAAAAGTTCCTGATTTTTTAAGAGAAAGACCTTTCGAATATACTTTTTTCCCTTGATTAGTAAGCACCATACTTCCTAATCCATCATCAGGAAGTGTGGCATCATAGGCTGATAATAAATTTCCATTTTCCTCTAGACTCATCCAAAATTTTCCATCATAATTTTTCATAACTTGTCCGTTTTTGATGGCAGTAATCGTAATATCTAGGAACTGATTTACCTCTGCACTTGATGGAGAGACTTCTACCTGAAAACTATCTGGAGAATTTGCTGCAAGAGTTACCACTCCTCCAAATATTAACGAAACCAGTGAAAATGCCATAAAAATCTTTTTCATTATATCCATCAACTAAGGTAAAAGAGAATGTTCTTCTTCAGCATTTAAATTTCCTATACTGAGAGAACTAACATTTTTTCCCAAAGATCACAGTGAAGCTTCAGCAAGAACAATTTGATCTTTTTCTCATGAAAAAGGAACCACAAACCGACCTTCATCAAGATTGAGTCTATCAATAGTATTTAATTGTACTTTCAAACTTCCCGTAGTATTTTCAAGAATTACAAAATCAAAACCTGAACTTTGATCAACAGAAACAACAACTTTTTGAGGATTGTATACCAACTCAAAAATCAGATTTTCTCCTTTTTTTAGCTGCTGAGATCCGAAGAGTTCAAAAACCTGATCGTCTGTTTTGTAAGCAACTCACCATTTTTTTTCTTCAATCTTTTGACGTTCTGCAATATCAAGGACACTTGCAGTTAATCCAGACAAATCTCTTGTCAGAAAAAATAGTCCAAAAGCAAATATTGGAGCAAGCAACAAGATAAAAAAATTTTTAATCAGAGAAGACCTTTGCATGATATAGAAAAAAATTAATACAGCTCTCGCTTCTGGAGAGAAGTGTATAGAAAGTTTAGCAAAAGTCAAATAAAAATTATTCTTTAAAGCACAATAACGTTAAATTTTAATAGGGATCTGAGCCTGAATTTCTTTTTTGTCCTCATCATCTTTTACCTTAAATCTGATAAGTTTCTTGGAAAGCAGATAGATACTTAGCACAAATAACGCCAATCACAAGATAATAAAACTTAGTTGCATACCAAGATACGCCGTAAGCATTCCAAATCCAAGAGATCAGATAATTTCTCAAGCTCTACTTACAAATTCTTGCAATCCAGACATCAAACCTTTATCTTTTGGCTTAGCATAGCCGATAATCAGAGCCGCTGTCACTGGAGCAAGCAAAGCAATCATCAAAGAGATTCAAAAGCTCAAGATAACAATCGCCAAGAAACCATCATAACATCCAAGTAAAATATAGAGTAAAGAACTTACTAAAACAAGAAGCGTAATCAGAATTTTTTTACTATATTTGTCTCCAAATCCTCATATCAAAATATTAATCAAATACGGCAACCTCATCACAGCGAAAAGAATCGCAATTTGTGGTAATGAAAGATTATTCTCTATTGCTATAATTGGAATAAAAAGAAATCAGACATAATTCATAAAACTTACAAGTCCCTGAGCCATCAATGCAACATACATTGGTCGTCCATAGGATTTTAAGGCAACAAACATCCTCTTTCGTGGTTCAAATGAGGTAATTTCTCTATAAAAATTTGCGATAACTCCTCTTTTTCACATTAGCTTTTTGAGATTATGCATATCTTCATCGATTTCGTACTCCAAATTTCATGCATCTCGTTTTTTTCGCGATTTGGAGAATTTTTTCTTGATAAAATTCTGAATTTTCCCATCTTGCATTAAAGAAAGCAAAGCAAAAATCACCACAAAAAGATACATATAAGGCAATTCAATATAGGAAACAAGAAAAGCACTCAGCAAAGCACCGATAACATAGGCCATATTGATGCTAGAGAAGTAAACCCCGAATACCTTACTACGGTTATGCTGATGGGATTTTTTTCCATAAAGGGTACGATAGGTCGTAAACATCGTAGAACTTGCCATTCCATTAAGTATAACAGCGAGAATAAGAAGTCCTGGAGCAGACTCCATCCCTGCTAAAAAATAGAATAAGCCTGAAATCGCATAGATCAGTTTACCCAAAAGCAAGAGATGTCTTGTATTCCCTTGATCATTCATCACTCCCACAGGAATTACGATAATTAGCTTGGTAAGAGCAAGTAAAGTTCCTATGAGGGTAAGTCATAACCCCGATCCCACAATAGATTTTACATAAATAGAAAAGAAAGTATCACCTCCTAATCACCGACCAATCATAAAAAGAAAAAGTGAAATGGAAATCCATCTAATATTAACTGGCAAAGTAGCAATTTTTTTGAGGCTCAAAACAGGAGCTTTTTTCTTTTTTGTTATTTTATTTTGCATTAAAGTAGTTGGTTTTTATAAAAACATATCCCCTAAATATACTCAGAAAAAATAAAAAAGCAAAAAATCTGACTTTTTAATTTCAGATTTCCAATGATTGATAAAAGAATTCCCAATAAAAAATTTAAATTGAAAAAAAAGAAGCTATCTATATAAAGTTACTCTAAACACTACCTATTTTTTAAATAGTGAAAAAATATGAAAACACTCAACATAGCACGAGCAGGAGGAGGAACTGGCGGACATGTCTTCCCGATCAAAAGCCTGATTCAGCATCTCCAAACTCATTCAGACCTCAAAGGAAAGGTCGCTCAAATGTTCCGATTTGGAACTTCAAACAGCCTAGAACAAGAAACCTGTTCTGAACTTCAAAAAAGCATCAAAAATCTGACTTTTCATTCCATTTATTCTTGAAAACGAAGGAGGGAAAAGGGAATTTGAGCTTTGATAAAAAACATCAGAGACCTTTTCCTCTTTGCGATTGGAGTTCTCCAGTCTGTTTTCTATCTTTTGCAGTTCAAGATTGATGTGGTTTTTTGTAAGGGAGGTTATGTCGCATTACCCGTCGTATTTGCAGCGAAACTTTTGGGAAAGAAAATCATCGTTCACGAATCTGATGTCCACACCTGATTGGTCAATCGTATCGCATCCAGATTTGCAAAGGTTTCCTTCACAGGCTTCCCGTGAGTGCTTCCCAAAGCTCAAGTCGTAGGACAAATCCTTTCTGAAGACTTATTACCAGCAGAGAACTCCCCTCTTTCTTGAGATAAAAAGCAGACACAAGTCCTCGTAATGTGAGGCTCTCAAGGCTCAAAAAACCTCTATGAAGCCCTTGCAAAAGTACTGAAGACAAGTCCAGAGCTTACAAAAATACACTTTACGATCATCCTTGGAAAACTCAATCAAGATCTTGCTCAGCTTTTTTCTAATTTTCCGAATGTGGAGACTTTGGCTTTTGTGAGTCAAACGGAGATCGGCCGCCTCTATCTTCAGTCCGATATTGCGATCACGAGAGCAGGGACAACCTCACTTGCGGAGCAGGAACTTTTTGATATGAAGTTGCTGATGATTCCGATTCCACGAACCCATGACCAGTTGGATAATGCGAAGCGATATGTTCAGCATAAAAACTGAATTCTGATCCAGCAGGACGATCCTGATTTCCTTCAGCAGCTCAAAAATCACCTGCTTGCTTTGCAATCCTTCAAAAAAACCTTATCTTCTAGGGACAGAAAAGCTGAAATCTGCAAGGCAAAGGATCAGATTTTAGCAAGCTTTTTTAACTAGAGAAAAAAATATGACCTTTATTTTTATGGATGAAAGTTGAGGTTTGGGATTTGATAAAAAAGGATCAAGTCAGTATTTTGTGATTACATTTTTATTTCTCAAACATCAGAAAACAACAAACCTCATCATCAAAAAACTTTTTCATCGGCTAAAAGGGAAAAAAATAAAAATAAAAAGCTGAGTTTTCCACGCCTATAAGGAGTCGCCAAGTCATATTAAGAAAGCCCTTCTGTTGATTAGAGAGAAAGAATGTAAAGTAATGAGTTTGATTGTCAATAAAGAGAAAGTATATACGAGATTTCAAAATCAGAAACATCTCCTTTATACTTGGGTAGTTAATGTTCTTATTGATAGTTTGATTACAAAAAATAGTATACCAAAAGATGAAAAAATAAACTTCATCGCTTCCCGTAGAGAAACAAATAAGGCTTTAAATGATAACTTTCTTGCCTATTTGAGTAATAAACATAAGGATCAACCTCAACTTGAATTTGCAATCAAAACTGCTTATCAAGAGAAAGGGCTACAAATAGCAGATATAGTATCCTATGCAGTATATCAAAAATATGAACATCAGGATAATGGCTATTACCAGCTGATTGAAAAGCTTATGATAGAGGAGAAGTTTCTTTTTCAATAAAACAAAAACCTTATGCACACTTTATGAGGAACTTCCAGAACCCCGTACATAAGGAATTACTTTGACAGTATGAGTATACTCAAAAAAAAATAAAAATCAAGCAAATTCTCAGAATTTTGACTTTTTACATCCTCATTTCCCAAATCCTATGCATATCGTTATCCTTTGAGCAGGTGGAAGCTGAATTTCCAATATCGCTCATCTTCTCCGAGATCTTGGCTATACGAATCTCATCGCCATTGATGCTCAAGAATCGCAAATTACTCAAACTCTTCGTGAAAGAGAAATCCCGGTCATCATTGGGCACGGAAAATACCAGCCGAAAGCTGATGACATTCTCATCTATTCCGAAGCGACGAAAGAAAGTCCTGAAGTTCAATCCGCTTTTCAGCTCAAAAGGGAACAGCATTTTCCGATGAAGATTTGGAATTATTTTGAATTCCTCGGAGAGCTTACCAAATACTTTCGCACAGTCGGTTTTGCTGGGACAAATGGGAAATCAAGCTCTACTTCCCTTGCTATTACTACCGGGAAGAAGCTGATTCCTAAGCTTGGACTTGGAATCGTAGGAGCGCTAGTTCCTGATCTAAATAACAAAAGTTATTACCTAAAAGAAGATAAAAAATCTGAATTTCGTCAGCTTTTTGACTTTATTTTCACAGGAAAAAAACTCCCATATGAACTGATCAAAAAATACTATTTTTTCTTAGAGGCCTGCGAGTACAAGAGGCATTTTCTCAATCTTGACCTAGAACATCTTCTGATTACGAATATTGAGCTGGATCATACCGATTACTATCGTGATTTCGCAGATTATCAGTCTGCTTTCGTCCAGATGAACCAAAAGACCAAAAATCTGACTTTTGTTTTGGATTCCTTTGAGTTTCCAGAAGCTTTTTCTAAAACGAAGCAAATTCCTCTCAGACATTGGGAATTAGACCATATCCGAGGGAAACCGACCGATTGCAATGCTTCGCTGGTCGCAGGACTTTTTCAAGAACTCAATCCTGAACTTTCTTTGGAGCAGATTGAAAAGGAAATGAAGCCCTTCAAAGGGATTTGGAGGAGAATGGAGTTTTTAACAACACTTCCAAGCTGAGCAAAACTCTTTTCAGACTATGGACATATCGCCTCTTCCATCCAGCTTGCTTATGAGACTTTAAGAAATCGCTTTCCAGATCATAAACTTCTCGCTATTTTTCAGCCTCATCAAACCCATAGAGTCCTAAAAGGATGGGTAGACTTTCAAAAAGCACTTGCTTCCTTTGATCAGCGTACGATTTTCTCTATCTATACCGCAAGGGAAAAGCTTTCCGATTTCACTGATGAACCGCTTTTTCAGGAGCAAAATTTTCAGTCTTTTTCTGAGTTTTGAGCCTATTTTGCCAAAGCAGTGAAAGCTGACTACCTAGACAATTTCAAAGCAGTGCAAGAGCTCTTGTCTAGCACGGATAAAGAAACGATTGTTATCGTGTTTACCGCTTGAGATTTAGACTATCAGTTAAGAACCTGGCTTCATCTCTCTTAAAACACAAAGATAAAGTGCAGAAAAAAGAAGAAAAAAACATTCAAAAAACCCCCTTAATAAACCTGATCAAAAAGTCTTCTTTTTTGTCACAAAATCCAAGTTCATTCGTATCAACAAGTGAATCAGAGAAGGAATTCTGACTTCTTTGTTCTTGTCTATTTCTTATGAACGCTTAAAACAATGAACTTACATAGTTATTTTACTCAGCAAGGTAAACAGAAGCTTTCGGATGAAAGAAAGCTTTTGCTCTATCAACGCATTTGTGAGCAAAGAAGTATAGCTCCTCAGTCTCTCAAAAGATCAACACTTCTGACCAAAAATAGAGTCTATGCTTTCCTTGCATTTGCTTTGTTTTTTGCATTTTTTGGAAACTTTTTCTGGGAGAATGCAGAAATTTCTGAATATAGAGCTTTCTTTACCCAAAAAGTACTTCCTGGATTTGGAGCTGTAAATGCTGCTCAAGTTGGAGAAATTCTAGAATTTAACGGAGAATATATTATTGAAAAAGAGGGGAAACAGTTTAAAAATTCTGTCATTTTTGATGGAGATATTATCACTCTCAAGAATAATGCAAAAATTATCTTTAATATTAATGAACACATCAAGGCTGAAGTACAAGGTCCTGCAAAATTTACGATTACTAAACTCTCAGAAGAGAATTATCGTCTTTCTTTAATAGAGGGGAATTATCTCAAACTTGATGGAGAAAAGGATAGTGACGCACTAGAAATTGAGACTCATGAAATCGTGATTTCTTCTGCGAAAAATGAAGTACTTGCACTTGAGTTTTCTCAAAATAACAAAAAACCTCAACTCAAAAATGCTGGAGCTCCCCTTCTTGTAAAGAACAAAAAAGCAAAAGCTAAGGAGGATTCAATTACCTTAGAAACTGCAAAACTTCTTACGATCCAAGATAACGATATTACTGAGATTCGCGATCTAGAACATTTTGAAAAAGTACTTGTTAACAGAAAAAATCTGACTCACACTACCAAAATAAATTCAGAAGCCCCAGAAAAGAATCTCTCATTAGAGCACATTACCAAGGAATTAGAAATCCTCTCAGGAACAAAAGATTTTGAAAGAAATAAAGAAGAAGATCAGGTACTTTCTGGTGTACAAAAAACTGTAGATACTAATCTTGCATATCAATCAGATGAGAAAAAGATCCCAACAGAAGCGCAACTTAGTCAAATTACAGCTGCTTTGAATAAAACATTCCTTCTTACTGACATTCAAAATCTCTATACTGCGAAATTGGAGAACAACACTGAAGCGATTCAGAGTGCGTACAGAATAATAGCCTGGAGAATAAAATCAATCGGAGATAGTTATAGTATAGAAATAAAAGTTGATACGAATCCAGAGACCCTTATTGCTGAGATTCAGAAACTTCAAAAAGGATTAGAAGCTTACCATCTTCCTCCTTCAAAAAACCAGCAAATAGAGGTTATAAAAAATTGGCTTATTCATCTGAAATCTTTTACACCAGATCAACCTCGAGAAGAATATAAACAACATTTATCTAAAAATCTACAATTTAAGTAGATGATGTCTTCATAAAAAAGAATCATAAAAAAACCTGAACACGATCAGTATTCAGGCTTTTTTTTATTTTTAAAAGGGATTATCCATGCTTCAACGCAGCATGTGCCGCAGCGAGTCTTGCGATAGGCACTCTATATGGACTACAGCTTACATAGGTCAAACCTACTCTATGACAGAAATCAATAGAAGCTGGATCTCCTCCGTGTTCTCCACAGATTCCGAGCTTGATATTTGGTCTGGTAGTTCTTCCTTTTTCTACTGCGATCTTTACAAGTTCCCCAACTCCTTCTTGATCAAGGGTCTGGAAAGGGTCTTTTTCAAAGATATTCTTATTTACATAGTCTTTGATAAACTTTCCTGCATCATCTCTAGAGAATCCAAGTCCCATCTGGGTAAGATCATTCGTTCCAAAAGAGAAGAATTCAGCCGTTTCTGCAACTTTATCAGCGGTTACCGCTCCTCTTGGTACTTCAATCATCGTTCCGAGCTTGTATTCTACCTCTACACCGTATTTTTCCATCGTTGCTTTCGCTACCTTTCTCACGATGTCAGCATTAAAGTCTAATTCTGATTTGAATCCTACGAGTGGGATCATAATTTCAGGTCTTGCGTCTACCCCTTCTTTTTTGAGTTCACAAGCTGCAGAGATCACCGCCTCAGTTTGCATTTCTGCGATTTCAGGGAAGGTAATTGCCAATCTACATCCTCTATGTCCTAGCATTGGATTGAATTCGTGAAGTGATGCGATTTTTGCATGCAAGGTGTCTACACTTACTCCGAGTTCTTGAGCGAGTTCTTGGATTTGTGCTTCTTCTTGAGGAAGGAACTCATGCAAAGGAGGATCCAAAAATCTGATCGTTACTGGCATTCCTTCTAGGGTTTTCATCAGTTCATAGAAGTCTGATTTTTGATACGGAAGGATTTTCGCAAGTGCCTTTCTTCTTCATTCCACTTCTTCTGCAAGGATCATCTCTCTTACCGCCTTGATTCTCTCCTCTGCAAAGAACATATGTTCAGTCCTACAAAGTCCGATTCCTTCTGCTCCAAACTTTTTAGCAGTGATAGCATCTTTTGGAGTATCAGCGTTGGTTCTGATTCAGAGTTTTCTGTATTTGTCTGCAAGTTGCATCAATTTTTCAAAATCTCCGCTAAGTTCTGGATCAACAACAGCTACTGCTCCTCCAAACACCTCTCCAGTACTTCCATCAAGAGAAATTTCGTCTCCTTCATGGAAAGTTTTCCCAGCAATGGTGAAGCTTTTATTTTCTTCATTGATCACGAGGTCTCCTGCTCCAGAAACACAGCATTTTCCCATACCTCTCGCTACGACTGCAGCATGAGAAGTCATTCCTCCTCTCGCCGTCAAGATTCCTTCAGCAGCGATCATTCCTTGAATGTCTTCTGGGGAAGTTTCTAGTCTCACAAGCACAACTTTCTTTCCATTTTCTTTCCAGTCATGAGCATCAGCAGCAGAGAATACTACTTGTCCTACCGCTGCACCTGGGGAAGCAGGCAAAGCCTTGGTTAAGAGATCAGCTTGCTTTTTTGCATTAAGATCAAGCTGTGGATGAAGCAAGGTATCAAGCTGTTCTGGCTGTACTCTCAGCACTGCGGTCTTTTCATCAATCAGTCCCTCTGAAAGCATATCCATCGCGATTTTCACGGCAGCTGCAGCAGTTCTCTTTCCGCTTCTAGTCTGGAGAATGTAAAGCTTTCCTTCTTGAATGGTAAATTCCATATCTTGCATATCTTTGTAATGTTTTTCAAGCAGGTGATAAATATTACAAAGCTCTTTGTAGCACTCAGGCATTACCTTGTCAAGCTCTTCAATATGTGCTGGAGTTCTAATTCCTGCTACTACATCTTCTCCCTGAGCATTCATCAAAAATTCTCCATAGAAAGCATTTTCTCCAGTAGAAGGGTTTCTCGTGAAACATACTCCGGTTCCAGAAGTTTCTCCCATATTTCCAAAGACCATAGACTGCACATTTACTGCAGTTCCGAGCAGTCCTTTGATATCATTGATTCTTCTATAGATGATTGCTCTTTCATTATTCCATGAGTTGAAAACCGCATCAATCGCCATTTTAAGCTGTTCTCTTGGATTATTTGGAAAGAGTTTTCCAGTATCTCTCTGCACCACCTCTTTGTAGAGTCTTACGACTTCTTTGAGATCATCAGTATCAAGTTCAGTGTCTAATTTGATGCCTTTTTTGTCTTTTACCGATTGTAAGGCTTTTTCAAAGTCATGATGAGGCACTTCCATCACCACATCTCAGAACATCTGAATAAATCTTCTGTAGGAATCCCAAGCAAATCTTTCGTTTCCTGTCTTGGTCGCAAGTCCTACTACAGATTCGTCGTTAAGTCCAAGATTCAAAACGGTATCCATCATTCCTGGAAGCGAGGCTGCTGCTCCAGACCTTACAGACACAAGCAAAGGATCGTTTGCATCTCCCAGCTTTTTTCCCATTTTTACTTCAAGCGCCTGAAGCTGTTCTTCTACCTGCTGGTCTACTTCTGCTGGGTAGCTCTTGTTATTTTTGTAGTAAATATCACAAGTTTCTGTTGTGATTGTAAATCCTGATGGAATAGGTAATCCCAAGCTCACCATTTCAGCGAGATTAGCACCCTTTCCTCCGAGGATGTCTTTTCCTATCCCCTTTCCTTCTGCGAAAGAGTAGACATACTTTTTGCTTTCTGACATCGTCTCTAAGTTGTAAAATAAAACGATTCAACTATAGGATTCTCATTTAAATTTTCAAGTTGTTTTATCCTCTGGAAAAGATAAACTGTTTTATCATACGAAAAATCAAAAAAATTCTGATTTTTATCTTTTTTCAAAAAACGATCGTGATTTCCTCTGAAATACAACAACTCCAGGCTACCATCCTCAAACGATATGAAAATCAAGGAAGAAAACTTCCACGAAGAGCAACTCAAGATCCCTATGCGATCCATATTTCTGAAGTGATGAGCCAGCAAACCCAAGTAGATCGTGTTATTCCATACCGAGAAAGGCGAATGCGTGATATTCCAGACTATGAAACACTTGCCCAGTTACCAAAACTTGAGCTTCTTAGTCATCGATCAGGTTTGGGATTTAATAGTAGAGCGTTAAGACTCCAAAACTGTGCTAAAGAAGTCGTAGAACAGTATAAAGGACAGCTTCCAAAAGATAGAGCTCAACTCTTAGAATTACCCTGAATTTGACCCTATACTGCAAGTGCGATCTGTGCTTTTGCCTGGAATCTACCAGAACCTGTGATTGATACCAATATCAGAAGAGTTCTCATCTTTTTACTCAAATTAGATGAGTGAATTTCTCTTCAAGAGCTAGAAAAAGAGGCAAAAAAGCTGATCCCTGAGTGAAGAAGTAGGGATCGACATAATGCTTTGATGGACTATGGAGCAACTTATCTCACTGCAAGAAAAACAAAAATAAAATCTCTCTGAAAACAAAGTAAGTTTGAAGGTTCTGATAGAGAGGTAAGAGGCTGGGTATTAAAACAATTAACAAAAAAGAAGTGAAAACTTGCCATAGCTTTGATTAAGCAAGAATTTCCTCATAAAGAAGTAGAAAAAATCCTCCATGATATGCAAAATGAACAACTCATCAAATGGGAAGAAAAACATGTTTGGATAGAATAACTCCTCTAATAGATTGTTTTCATTCATAAAGGTAAATTCGACGATCATTCCAAAAAAAGAATAGCATATTTTGAAAGGATAAAGGAAGGAGAGAAACATATTTATTATGATGCATCACTCCTTTCTATCCTTCTAATACCCAGTTATTCTCCATCAATCAGAGAACAAATTTTCTCCATACTTTCTACAAAATCATCACTCCTTATAAAATTCACCCTTTCGTGCTGAGCAAGAAAAGCAAATCTTGCATTATATTTGAGAAGATCTTCCTTATTGTGATATTCCTCCTCAAGAGAGTCCCCTCTTTTTACAATTCTTTCTTGGCTTTTTTCCACAGTGGTATACAACGTAATATATAAGGTATCTTCTCTAAAACCCTTTAATTGATCAATCTGATATCAATCCTTGAAGCGAAAATCTTCCATTACCCACTGTGAAAGCAATCCTCTATCTAAAATCTCGTACCCAGGATACATTTTTCTCAAAAACTTTACACGAGTTGTTTTCCCTGTACCATCATTACCATCAATTTCGATTCTCTTATACTCCATTCTAGTTAATTTTTCTAAATAAATAAAACAAAATAATGCTGACTACAACACACGATAAGTATCTCTTTGTTTTTTGTACTGCTTTACACGAATATCTAAAGACTCTCCTGCAACAAACTTTACTTTATGAAAAGGAATAAAAAGCAAATTTCCTGTTTTCTCATCTACTAGCAAATTAAGCAGCTCATTATCTCTCACAAAATCAACTGTCAAAAGGTAGCGCCCAAGATTCCAACTTTTTGTAAAGACACTATAATAAGTAAGAGGAATGTCCAAATTTTTAAGATAGCTAATTGCTAACTCACAATCTGGGCAATTGACAAATCCTGCCTCCTGTGGCGTAAGATGAAAGATCGCATCCTCTGTCTTTGCTTTTGTTTTCTTGAGTGTCAAAGAAGAGAAGGGAATATAGCTAAAAACCGCTCCATCATTTAACTTAATCAGCGCAGTTAATGTTTCTCATGTATAAGCACAGATACCTATGATCTCACATTCAGTGAGAAGGTCGGAATATTCATTTAAAACTTGAGATGATCTTACATAAGCTTTGATTGGTGTAATATCAAAATAATTTTGCATATTTTTATCAGTTAAATAATAAAAATTAAATTTTTTAATATAGAACATCATTCCTTTAGAAAGGATTTACCGCTGGCTTTCGTTCATCTGTGGACCTATCATACTCTTGAACTATAGCAAACACACATCTTCATGGAGGCAATTGAAAGCTTGTCTCTAATAAAACAATTCAGTTTCCCTCTACAAGCTCTCCTTCAGCATTTTCATAGGTAATATAAGCCACCTGACATTTATCCTCATCAAAAACTCTCGTATTAATATATCTCTCTGCATGCCATCAGAGTTCGGTATTTCCTTTATTATCTCATTCAGAAATTGCTTTTCATACTAGTGTTCTAGTTGCATAGCCAACTCTAAACTCTCGACCAAACTCATATGCGATACGCTCTTCTAAATAATGTTCATGATTTGCCATTCCTAGCCTTGTATTTTTACGCAAAGTTCCAGATCCATGACATTCAATAAACTCATCTTTTGTCATTTGTCTAAGTGTATCCAACCTTGTATTTGAAGGAATAAAGGCAACTACTTTTGTTTCAAACATCACTTTTTTATAATAAACAAATAAAAGTAAGAACGATACTATACCTCTAGGGGAAAGAAAAAATAAAGAAATACCACTTTTTTTCAGAAATTAACCTTTCTCAAACAAAGAAAAAACAAAAACAAAAAAAATCTGATTCGATGTGAATCAGACTTCTTTTGTGTTGGGTAAAAAGACTTCCTTGCTCCTCTAGTAAGAGAGATGTAGTATGTGAGGTAAGAAATCCTACTATTAATAGTAATAGCTCTCTACTTCCCTCCATATCTCTCAGCATTAAGTACAAACTAAAGAAATCGCAAAATGCCACAGAAAAGAACTAGACAACTTTGCAATAGATAATAAATATTTTCATTTCAAAAACAAGTGTTTTTCACAAATTTCAGGTAACTTTTTTTGAAACAAAAAAAAGAAAACTGAATTATAAGTCCAGATTTCTTTTCCTTACGAGAAAAATAAAAACTACACAGCAAATCTATAGAATTTCGTTACTTCAAATCCAGCAGGCAAGATTTCCTTTACCTTTTTCGCACCATCTCTGATATATTCCTGCTCAAGAAGCACTACATCAGCAAAGGCTTTATCAATCTTTCCTTTCACGATATTTGCGATCATGGCTTCTGGTTTCCCTGCTGCTTTAAGCTCTTCAGTAAACTGAGCCTCAAGTTTAGCCTTTTCATCAGCTGGAACTTCATCAAAGTTGAGGTATTCAGGACTCAAAGCCGCTACTTGCAAAGCCAATTCTTTCGCAGTTGCTTCATCTCCGCTATACATTACCAAAGAAACCACCTTGTTTCCTGGATGCGCATAGGCATAAGCATTTCCAGCAGTGATGAAAAGTTCTCCGATTTTCAAGTTCTCACCGATAGAACCTACCGCTTCAGCAACCATAGTATTGAGTTTTTCTGCAACTCCTCCCTCAAGATCTTCTAATGATCTCACTTCTCTTGAAACACTTTCAAGTTCAGCAAAAATTTTATCAAAAAGCTGAAGGAAAGTCTCATTTTTCGCTACGAAATCAGTTTCGCAAAGGAGCTTAAGCACGATTGTTTTTCCGTTTGCTTGATGTGTCTTGATGAGTCCTTCATTGGTTTCTCTATCAGCTTTTTTTCCTGCTTTTGCAATTCCTTTTTGCTTCAAGATTTCCTGAGCTTTATCAAGATCACCTCCTGCCTCTACAAGCGCATTTTTACAATCTCCAAGTGGAGCAAAAGTCGCTTCTCTAAGCTTTTTTACCAAGTTAATATCAATTTGCATTGTCTTCTAAAAACAAAATAAAATAGTAAATACCAAGTTAAACTATATGAAAACTACATAAAAAATCAAGAAGAACTCACAAAGACAAACAAGGGAAAGCTTAATAACAGAAGGAAAAACTAGACCATCAGCATTCTTTCCTCACTTATTAAAATTTCGACTGATATGATTGAATATGTGCTGGTAAATGTTCTATTTCGTCGTCAGTTGCCCTTTTATTCCAATGCTTTTTTCCACATTTTGAACAAGAAAAAAGAATTCTGATTTCTCCATTTTTCATCTCATAAGCGGTCGGATACATTGCCCCCTGACAAGCGGAACTCCTATCTCCAGGTATCTCACCATCTACATGCCTTGATGCAAAACAAAAAGGACAGTGATTACGGCAAGTGCGATCAGCTTTTGGAACTTCCTTTCCACAGTTAAGGCAAGTAAAAGTTTCGTTAATGGTTTTCATCAAACTATTCAGCAAAGAGAGATAAATGTATACAAGATTGCAATGTTTTGTATAATACTTATTTTTATTCCTCTTATCAAGCAGAATTAAACCATACTTGAATTTGCAAAAAAAAGAAAATCGAGTATTATTGAGTAACTATTTAAAAATAATCAGAAAGACTATGAGAACTCCAGAAAGAACAGAAAAGAAGAGTGAGGGAACAGATCAAATTCAGATCTCAACTCAAAAGGGAAATACACAAAAAACGCTCCTTCTTACTTTGCAAGAAAAACCTCTTTGGGAAATGCATAGGATTCGCAATAACGATCAGATTTTTATGATTAAGGGTCAAATTCCCCTTATCGATCATGGAAAAACAATTACTCTTGATAATGATTTTAGGGATATTTTTCCAAAAAAGCTTGAAAAACTATATCTTCTCGTAGAAAATAACGAACTTATTCCGCTATTTACAGAGACTATTATGAAAAATTTTAATAGTTTTTTAGCAGGAGAAAGTGATATTAACGACAATTTATATCATGGAGATTGTATGGATTTCGTTTATGCTCTTAGCCCTGGAAAATGGGTAGATAAAAATAAAAATTAAGAATTATGAATACCAAATAAAGAATACTTCAGCCCCTATAAGAGTCAAAACATTGCCTATAAACCGGTTTTATATTATCATCAAGGAGAATGGAAACATGCAGCGCTTTCTCTTTGAAGAGGAATTTGCCTTTCAAGAATGGGAGAAGGAGGAGATCTTCTCATAACAAGCATTGATGACCTTAAACAAGTATATGGAGAAAAAGTCTGGATTAAAAATTAAAAAACTCTTTAAATCAAAAAAGTTTCCTTCTTCAAAGATAATTCTCATGGGGTAGCTGGGGATCGAACCCAGGACCACTCCCGCTTGAGCGGGATTGCTCTACAACCGTCTCTCTACATGTCCGCTTCTTTTTATTTTTCTTTCTAATGTAATAGCTTCTCTTTTAGTAGCACAAGGAATTACTTTTACCAACTCCCATGCTCCTATTTCTCTAGTTGTTTTAGTTTGTCCTCTCTTATGTTCCTCTAGTCTCCTCTGCAGATCGCCAGTATATCCTACATAATATCTTTTCCCTTTTAAGATATAGACTACAAACGCCATCTCTTCAAAAAACAGGTAAATCAAAAAAGTTTCCTTCTTCAAAGATAATTCTCATGGGGTAGCTGGGGATCGAACCCAGGACCACCAGCTTAAAAGGCTGTTGCTCTACCGACTGAGCTACTACCCCACACTGAGAAATATCCACTAAGGAAACTTTTTATCACGAGAGAACTATAGTCATTTCTCTCTTATTTTCAAGCAAATATATAAGAAAATTCCTACATAAATCCTTTAAACTTTTTGTAAAGTCTAGAGTTAATCTTTACCTTAATCTGACTTCCATCGTCAAGTTTAATCCATTTATTGATGAGATTTACTTTGAACTGTCTCTTTCCTGCTCTCATAGAGTGAGACCTTGTCTGTCCAGATTGAGATTTTCTCCCTGTAAAATAACATATTCTAGCCATGATAATAACAATGCAATAAGATAAAAGTAAAGTCTACTATGCAGCACTTGGAGTTGCCTCTGCTGAAGCAGCATCAGATGAAGATTCTTCTTCATCAGCAAGTTCAACCACAGTAACGATTGGCTGTTCTCCATCATCCAAGATAGTAACCTTATTAGAAACTTTCAAATCCTTCACAAAGATCACATCATTTACAGATTCAACACTTGCCAAATCTACTTCAATATTATGAGGAAGATCCTGAGGGAAAGCCTCAACTTCTACAACATCCTTTACTAACTGAACCTTTCCTTCATTCAGTTTTTCTACTTTTGATTCTCCAACAAGCACTACTGGTACTGAAGCAGACACTTTTTCATTAGCATTGACTGCCAAGAAATCAACCGTAAGCACTTCATCAGATACTGGATCCAACTGCATATCTTGTAAAAGCACAAGCTGATCAATTGCTCCTGTAAGCTGAATAGGAGTAGAGAATCCAGCTTCTCTATATACTCTGATAAAATCATTTTTTACACAGCTCAAGAGCACAGGATTTTCCAAGCTCTTTCCGTATACGATAGCAGGAAGCTGCCCCTCTTTTCTCAAGTTTTTTACCTTTTTCCCAGTTGCAGTACGAACCTGAACAGTAAGTTTCATAATAGCATACAACAAAATTTAAAAAAATTATTTCAACAAATCTGATTCTCTCTTTTCAGCAGCAATCTTACTCTTCATTCTCGCTGCCTTACCTACTTTTTCTCTGATATAGTAGAGTTTTGATTTTCTTACCTTGTATTCATCCATAAGGGTAACCTTTTCAAACTTAGGAAAAGAAAGAGGATAAATTTTTTCAATCATCTGCCCCGCAGCGAGTCCTCTGATCGTAAAACTTCCATCAGCTGATCCAGGTTTTCTTACCTTGATGATCAAACCTTTGAACTTCCAGATTCTCTCTGTAGAACCTTCTCCTACTCTTTCGTGAAGCTCAACTTGCATTCCTGTTTTCACAGGCAAGATTTTATATCCATTCGCATCAGAAAGATACTTTATCATTTCGTGATTCATTATTTAGCATATTTCAAGAATAAAACTACTTGCTTCCTTTGCTATTCATTACTTTAGCTTTCCATTTTCTCTGTTGCTCAAGCATTCTTCTTACATCCATAATCACCACTTTTTCAACTCTTGTAAGTGCTTTATTGAGCTTTCTCTTTGCATTTGTCTTTAATCTTGCCATGAGATTATGATAATTTAGATGATAAATGAGCGAGTCCTTTTGATTCAAGAACTTCTTTAACCTTCTGCTGAGGAATTCCATATTTCTTAAGTTTCGCTTCAGCCTTTACTTTAGCATTCTTGATCCAAGCAGTCAATCCCTCTTTTTCTTCTCTCTTCAAAAGGGTAACATAACTTTCTACTGCTTTTTCATTTTTACAACCGGTCTTTGGTCTGTGCAAATTCAATGCCTTTAGAAAGTGCTTAATTTTTCTTCCGTTCGTATCTCACATTAGAAACAACAATCAAAAAATAAATTCAGATTTTTCTCTCTTTTATAGATTGAAAAACTAGTTAATATATTTAGCCATATAAGCGAATGCCTTATTAGCTTCAGCCATCTTGTGAGCTTCTTCCTTCTTCTTTACTGCAGCTCCTTGATTGGAATATGCAGCGAGAATTTCCTCAGCAAGTCTCTTATACATCGGCTTTCCACTCTTTCCTCTCGCAGCATCAAGAATCCATTTCGTAGCAAAAAAGAATCTCTTGTCAGCTTTTACCTCTACTGGAACCTGATATACTGCACCTCCAATTCTCTTTGACTTAATCATTGTCACAGGAGAAGCGTTTTCAATAGCAGTTCTCACTACTACTGCAGGATTCATATGTCCACTTGCCTTAATATCTTTGAGCGTATCTGCATAAATTTTCTTTGCAACACTTTTCTTCCCATGCTTCATAATGAAGTTGATCAACTTTTCTTCGTAATCAAAGGTGTCCAAAGTCTTATTTTTAATCACTGCCATCTTAGAACTAACAAAAACAAATTAAAATTATTTACCAGCCTTAGGTTTTTTTGCTCCATAGCGAGATCTACTTTGCTTTCTATTTGCTACTGCATTCGCATCGTATTTTCCTCTCACGATATGGTATCTCACACCTGGCAAATCCTTTACTCTACCACCTCTTACAAGCACAACACTATGCTCCTGAAGTGAGTGAGCTTCTCCTGGAATATATGCCAATACTTCTGCACCATTAGAAAGTCTTACCTTTGCGAACTTTCTCTGAGCTGAATTTGGTTTCTTTGGCCCCATTACTGATACCTTAAGACATACTCCTCTCTTAAATGGAGCAGGCTGCACAACCTTTTTGTTTCCTTGAAGCTTGTTTACTCCAAACTGAAGTACAGGTGCCTTTGACTTAAAGGTTTTCTTTACTCTTCCTTTTTTAATAAGTTGATTAATCGTTGGCATTTGATATTTCCAGAAATCTAAAGATAAATCGTCAATGCAATGACATAATATATACAAAACTCCTCACCAAAATCAAGAGAAAAATCAAAAAATCTGATTTCATTTGTTCGTGTCTAGCATTATTACGAAGTTTTTGGTCGAGAAAAACGAAAGGAAGCCTGATTTTTGATGATTTAAAATTAAGAAATGAGTTATGAAAAGCTTTTTCTTAGTTCCTTGTAGTATAAAAAAAGAAAAAATCTGACCCCACGAAGAGATCAGACTTTTTTTGATTGAGCATATGACTAGGCCTCTGCATGATATTCTACATCCTTTGAGAAGGCAAGAATAGGGTAGAAAATAACTGGCAAGAACCAAAGTCCTAATGCAAAACCTGTTCCTTTCCCAAATTTTTCAGCGATTTTAAACTGAGCTACAATCATTAAGATTCAAAGTACAGGAGGGAAAAGCAACCACCAAGTCCAATTTGGTTTTCCTGCAAGCTTTAAAATCAAATAAATGTTGTAAAACGGGATAATCGCTCCTCGTCCTGGAAGCTTCGCTTTCTGAAAAATCCTCCACCAAGAAACGAGCATTAGCAAAGAAGTTGCTAATATTAAAATCATAAAAACACCAAACACCGCTTCTAGACCAGAGCTCATAACTCCCTGCCCAGCACCTACCATCATAGCGTCTTCATACCC
>CAUTUR010000005.1:0-37370 GCA_963541585.1 uncultured bacterium
CCAACGGTTTGAACGAAACTCCACCCTGTAGTAGGGAAATTTCCAACGGTTTGAATGAAACTCCACCCTGTAGCAGAGAAATTTCCGATGGTTTGAACGAAACTCCACCCTGTAGTAGGGAAATTTCCAACGGTTTGAACGAAACCACACCCTGTAGCAGAGAAATTTCCGATGGTTTGAATGAAACTTCACCCTGTAGTAGAGAGATTTCCGACGGTTTGAACGAAACTCCACCCTGTAGCAGAGAGATTTCCGACGATTTGAGAGTAGCTGTCATCGCGAGCGTTAGCGTGGCGATCCACTTGTAGTCCAATTCACTTATTCTCTGGATTGCTTCACTGCGTTCGCAATGACGGGCAGGCGGTCATCGCGAGGCGAAGCCGTGGCGATCCAGTTGAAAGCATATCTGGATTGCTTCACTGCGTTCGCAAGGACAAGTGAGTGAAATAGTAGTGCTTTACTAATTATAAGACATCCTCAAGGGAAGAGGCATGCTTATACAGAGCGACGGCTAAGCTCTGGAATTTACCTTCCTCGCAGGGAGGAAGTTTACTAGTTTCAGTCTATAGGTAGGGGAGAGGATTTCAAGGGGAAGTTAGAAGAAAGAAGTAAAGAGATGATATATGCTCTTTGATAGGAATGATATTCATCCACTCCACACGGAGGGGGCTATTTGTCTCATCAGACAAAACCAGACTTTAACCTCTCATCATGGGCATCACTCATGTTCTAGGAATCGTGGTTGAGAATGTTCTCCCATTCCGACCGCTACCAGACCAGCCGCCAGAAGCAATCATGCTAGGATATACAAGAGGAGTATTCAAATACTGATTCTTATTGTTCGTTGGTATTTTTTTTTCATCTTCTGCTAAGAGGTTAATTAAAAAAACGTATTAGAGAGCTTAATCTACATCTTCATCTATAGAAAAAGGTGTAGAATATATTCCATCAGATGTAGGGAATTCATTTATGGGGGTATGTCCAATAACCGTATAAAATTTTTGACTTCATTTCTGATAAAGTAATAATCATGGGGTGTTATTTAAACACGTTACATCACTTCTCTCATGAATATCATAAAGCTCAAGTTGTCCTTCATTGTAAAGTTTATTAAGTTTTTCTCCCAGTCAGGCAATCCAAGAAATATTTCACTTTTTAAAGCTATCTCAAACATCATATTTCTTGAGGCAATACTTTTTATCTAACCATTCTTCCTTCCTCCTAATAATATCTTTTAAACTACTATCTTTATTGATAGTATACTGGGTGATTTCATAGCTTTGATACTCTTTTCCTTCCTTATCTTTGATGTAAATCTTTCAATTCTCAAGAAATAATACAGGATTTTTACTCATAAAAATAAATGAAAATGGATTATACTCTAGTTTGTATCGTTTACATTTTCATCATTTCAAAGACTGTTTAAGCCATTCAGTTTCCACATCTTCACAGCTAAACATAGAAGGCGCACTCCCTTCTTTATCAAAATAATCTCAAAAAGTAGCATAGAATCAAACTGCTTTAGCAATTCCATGATCATCTAATGCTCAAAGTTTATGTATCTTAGTAGTAGTATCCGTAAACATATATTGAGTAATAGTCAGACTTTTGTTTTGATCCTCGGTAGGTTTTATCATAGAGTGAGATGGTGTTCAAGTAGCAGTAATTTGCCTCTCCTTAATAGAATCAGCTCAGGTATTCATAGGAGAATTATTTCCTCTTAATTCATTATTCTTTTCCTCTAAAGAAAGGGAGCTTTCAATTTCTTTTCAAGGGAAGAGATTTGAGGGAAAAAGATATCCTTTAATAATCGTTCCACAAACAACTACAAAAATAATAAATGTTATAAAATAATAATATTGCTGCTTCATAAAAAATGAATTCATTATTTAAAACAAGAGGTAATATATCTTTTTTAAGTAAGAAATTCAATATCAAACAAAAAAAGAGAAGTCTTGTTTTAAAATCTTCTCCAATCTTAGAGAATTTAATAGAGATACAAGAAGTGATACTTATTCATAATATTAAGAAATAAAAGTTGATGCATACTCATTGTCCTACCATACTCTATAGTGTTATTTACAAAAAAATTAAGAATGATTCTTTTTATGATAAATTTTCCTTGCAATTCACAAGAAAAATAGTATTTTTTAGTCAGTTTTTTATTCTTTTTTAAGAGCATGGAAACACATCGCAAAGTTATTATTATAGGATCAGGTCCTGCAGGGCATACTGCTGCTATTTATGCAGGGAAAGCATTACTCAAGCCACTGATGTTTGAGGGGTTTATGGCAGGAGGGATCGCTGCAGGAGGACAGCTCACCACAACGACGGTTATTGAAAATTTCCCTGGATTTCCTACGGGGATTGATGGAAGTGAACTGATGCTCCAGATGAGGCAGCAATCGCTTAACGCAGGAGCAGAAATTCAGACGAAAACGGTGGATTCCGTAGACCTTTCCTCGAGGCCTTTCAAAGTGCAGGTAGGAAAAGATCAATATACTGCTGAAAGTTTGATCATTGCGACGGGAGCAACGGCCAAGAGAATGGGGCTTCCGGGAGAAGAGCAGTTTTGGCAAAAGGGAGTCTCTGCCTGTGCTATCTGCGATGGAGGATTGCCGATTTTTAGGAATAAAAGGATTGTAGTGATTGGAGGAGGAGATGCTGCACTAGAGGAGGCGATTCATCTGACGCATTTCGCGAGTGAAGTCAAGCTCCTCGTGAGGAGAGATCAGCTGAGAGCTTCTAAAGCAATGCAAGAAAAGGCTTTTGCAAACGAAAAAATTGAAATCTTATGGAATACCGAGGCAACGGAGCTTGTAGGAGAACAGCTTTTAAACGGAGTTTGGACTATCAATAATAAAACACAAGAAAAAAAGCTGATTGAATGTGCTGGGTTGTTTTATGCTATCGGACATACTCCAAATACCGCTTTCCTCAATTGACAATTAGAGCTTGATGAAACCGGCTATATCAAAACCCAGCCGTGAAGCACCAAGACGAGTATTGAGGGAGTCTTCGCTGCAGGAGATGTGCAAGATAGAATATTCAGGCAGGCTATCACTTCTGCAGGAACCGGATGTATGGCGGCACTCGAAGCAGAAAAGTTTTTACAAGCCTAAAGAAAAAAATAGCTAGCGTTTTGCACGACGTTTCACAGTTAAAAAAAGGAGGCTCTATCGCTTGAGCTTCTTTTTTGATACATAAAGGAGAGTTTTCTATTCTACCTCACTAAATCTTGGGAAAAAAAGATAGACAATCGTATAAAATGAATCAATTACTTTATCCAATCCTTTCTCCTGTTTCAGCATTTTTTCGGTTAAGATTCCTTCGAGTTTGAACATCTCCATTTCTACTTGTTTTCCGAGAGTTTGAAAAGATGTTGAGTCCGTATTGTTGCGATCATTAAGCTCACGGAACTTCCAAAATATTTCAGGAGAGGCTTCTGCAAATCTTGCAAAGAGCTGGCCTCATTTAGTTTTCTGAATCGTTTGGAGTTTCTCTTCAAGATATCCCTTGATGATATTCTTGACCTCTTCCTTTTGCTCCAGAGAAAGTGAAGAAAAAAGTGGTCAAAAAGCTGGATGCTGTTCCAGATCCGAAAGATAGGGAATTCTTTTTGTCGAGGATTCGTAGTTCGTAAGTATATTTTTGATTTGTTCAATTTCTTGAGCCTGCATGAAAGCGTAGATCATTGGTATATAAAAAATCTCCCATGAAGAGAGAATTTCCTGCGTCTGCAGGTATGAGTATTTGCCTCATAAAAGCAAGCGATTTTTTTAACTGCCTCCTCTCGCTAAAAACTGAACGAGCCTGATGATAATCAGTGAAAGCATTACGATAACCATTCCGATGAGTGAATATTTGATTCCATTTTTCGCTTTAGCTTTGAGTGAGCTATCTACGGTAGAAAAGATATACAAGAATCCTGAGAAAATCAATGCAACCGTTACGACCGTTCCAATAAATGTCGTTGCACCAAGGACAATATCCTGGATAAAACGCATTACGGAGGTTCTTTCTCATGGAGCTCTATTTTTCTTTACATTTGTAGCGTCGTAGATCGAAAAAGTGCTCGTTCCATCAATCATACTCTCAGAATTCATATTGATCCCGAAATTATCATTAGCAGCAGTTGTAGAAGAAGGTAGTCCGAAAAAAGCTATTCCACACAACAAAAGAAATCAGAATTTTTTGACTTGTGAAAACATTTTCTCCAGATAAAAAAGATAAAATTATTCAACTTCAGTGTTAACTGGAGTTTTGGATGGAGCCGCAACCTGATCCTTATCTCCAGCCCCTAAAAGCATAATAAAACTACCAAAAACTAGGGAAATCGCAGCAATCACGAGAATAATGACCGTAATCCATTTGAGACCAGCACTTCTTTTCATTTCAAATTATAACAACAAAATAAAAACTGATTTCAGCCTATTATTTTGACCTTAAAAATCAAGCGATTTTTATGTTTAGTTTCTGAAAATTTGATGATGGAGAGCCTAGATGTTTTTTTTAGTACTTTCAGTTGCATTAGAAAAGTAATTTGCTATATATGCTTTGTTGGTCTAGAGAGTTCGCTCAGTGATGAGTGAGGAAAGTCCTGGCACTCAAACTTCGTTGTCTTCTAACAGAAGCTGGAACTTCCCGTAAGGGAGCAAACGAAAGTGCCACAGAGATTAAACTACTCCAAACCTTTGGAGGAAAGGTGAAACATAAGGGTTGGTGATTGTCATACCTTTACTCAATCAGATTGATGATCTTATGAGGGGCAAACCGCAACGAGTGCAAGCTTATCATACTTGATATGGAAGTGCAAAGATCGCTATAAGCGATAGTAGATAAATGCTCTCTAATACAGAACCAGGCTTATTGGATCAACATCAAAAGGGCCGTAGCTCAGTGGTAGAGCGGGAGTCTCCAAAGCTCCGCGTCGCGAGTTCGATTCTTGCCGGCCCTGAATTGAAGTGTTAAGATAATGGGGGGTTGGTGTAGTGGTAACACATCGGTCTTCGGAACCGCTGTCGGGGGTTCGATCCCCTCACTCCCTGATGATAATGAAAAAATGTGAAATGCTGAATCTACAAAGTCAGTATTTTTTTTATTTAAAGATTTCTAGTAGAGTCCCGGTTTGGATCCCTAATTTTGCAACGCTTCAACTATTGAGTTCTATGGCTTGAATGGCTTGAGCTTTTGGAGAGAAGCTTGGACATTGAGCTTCTTTGCAGGGAGGAAGCGAGATGAAGTCTACGACCTTGTTGTCTTTATCGATTCGAATAATATCTAGAGGAATAAGAGTATTTCTCATCCAAAAACTCCAAAAGTCTGCTTTATCAAAAATAAAGAGCATCCCCTGATCTTCAGGAAGCGATTCACGAAACATCAGTCAGAGTTCTCTCTTTTCTGGAGTATCAGCAATTTCCAGCTGGAAGCAATGGTTCTGGTAGCACATTTGTGGAGGTGTTTTTGGTATCTGGCTTTTCTCTAGAAAGTGAAAAAAGAAAAAACTGATAATGAGGACTTTCACCCCTATGATGATCATTACTCGTTTTATAAAGTCCTTGGGAAAATATTTTTTTTCTGAGTCAGAAAGCATACCAAAGCTTTTCAAAAATAAAGGACTTTACTTATAAAGGAATTGCTAAAAAATGCAAGATGATAGGAGATGCTTCTACTTATTCATTTTCTACGAACATTGTTTTACTTCTATAATGAATAGCTTCCATGAGATGTCCGACTTCGAGCTGATCTTTTTCCTCCATATCTGCAATGGTTCTACCAAGTTTTAAGAGTCTATGAATCACTCTACCAGAAAGGGTAAACCTCTCAGCAGCTTGGCTAAGGAAATCTTTACATGCACTATCAAGCTGAATATAGTGATCAATATCTTTGGCATCCATCATGGCATTCGTCTGAATTCCGCTTTTTCAGAAGCGATCTTTTTGGATTTTCCAAGCTTTGATGACCTGTTGGCGAAGCTCAGCAGAGGATTGATTGAGACTTTTTGTAAGGAGGGTATCAATCTTTTCTCTTGGAATTTCTAAAATCATATCAATTCTATCTAAGAGTGGTCCAGAGATTTTGCTTTGATACCTTTTGATTTCTGAAAGAGAACAGCTACAAGATTTTTCAGGATCTTTATAGTAGCCGCATTTGCAAGGGTTCATCGAGGCGATAAACATAACATTAGCTGGATATTCTACCGTTCCACTAACTCTCGAAATATGTATTACGCTATCTTCTAGAGGTTGCCTCAAAACTTCTAAAACTTCTCTCGGAAATTCGGTTAATTCGTCAAAAAAGAGAATCCCTTTGTGAGCAAGAGAAATTTCTCCAGGGGTTAGATGAGTTCCTCCTCCAATGATAGAAACCTTGGAAGCGGTATGATGAACCTGTCTAAAGGGTCTTTGTGTGATGAGAGGTTGATCTTTATTGAGTTTTCAGACAACAGAATAAATCTGACTTACTTCTAATATTTCTGGAAAATCCAAAGGAGGGAGAATGCTTGGAAGTGCTTTACTGAGCATAGTTTTCCCGCTTCCTGGTGCTCAAACCATCAAGACATTGTGAAGTCCGGCTGCTGCAATACTGAGTGCTCTTTTTGCAATGATTTGTCCCTTGATAGAGGAAAAGTCGTTGAGGAGCGATGGAGATTGATTAATGAGGTCGGTCAGATTTTTTGCATTGCGAAAATGCTCAAGAGAAGTTCATTTCAGCAAAAAATTTGCAACCTGTGAAAAATGCTTGATGGGAATCAACGTAATATCGCTGACATATTCTAATTCATAAAAGTTTTCTGCTGGAATAAAGAAGGTTTGATAGCCTTTTTGTTTAGCAGAAATTACGCTTGGGAGGATTCCATTTACTCTTTTTACACTCCCATCCAGTCCAAGTTCTCCGAAGAAGAGAAACTCCGGTAATCTCTCATAATGAGCAACTTTCCCATCAGCGATCAGACAAAGGAGCGCAACTGCCATAGGGAGATCGAAAGCGGTTCCTACTTTTTTTAGATCGCTTGGAGAAAGATTTAGAATAAATTTTCTTTTCGGAAGATCGATTCCAATATTCCTGAAACTTGCTCTTATTCTCTCTTTGGCTTCTCTAATAGTGGTATCAGGAAGTCCGATGATTTCGATCGTCGGCAGTGATTTATTACTATCAGCTTCTACAGTAATTTCTTGTCCGAGGAGTCCAAGATTTGCAAATGTTTTGATGCGAGCAATCATTTGGGTAATAGAAAGAATAAATCTGACTTCAGATTACTTTTTATTTTTAAAAAATCAAGTAAAAATAAATGATTTTCTTTTGTGTCAAAAAAAAACTTGATAAATATGGTAATAATGTTGACTGAGTATAATGGCTGATCTCTTCATAGCTGCTCAATATTTAGCTGGAGCTCATGAGCGGAATAATTTCAAATTGAAAGTTGAGAGCGATTTCGTATGATAAGGTCAGTAGCTTTATATCTTCAAGAAGAGACTATGACCGAAACGGCACTTGTTATCATTAATATGCAGAATGTTCGAATAGAAAAAGATTCTGAATATTATCTTGAAAATCTAGATACGATGATAGAAAAAATGAATTACCTTATTGCTTATGCTAGGGAACTTGGCTATAAGATTATCTTTATCAAACATCATGAAGCAGAAGGTGCTTTTGCTATGGATAATCCACTTTCAGAATTCATCCCTGAGCTTGCGGTTGAAAAACATGATATTGTGATTCCAAAGTTTAAAATCAGTAGTTTTTACCATACGAAATTAGAAAATGAACTGGTAGGTATCAAAAATCTCGTCGTTTGCTGAGCTTTGACGAATCTTTGTGTGAGAATGTTTGTAGAGGAGGCTTACGATAGGGAGTATAGAATTGCCTTACTTGATGACTTGACGATAACATTCTCTGATAAATTACATACTAGCACTCTAGAAGATCTCTATGCTACGAGGTCTGATTTAAATATTTTGCCTTTAGAAAAATTTGTAGAGTAGTTTTGTAAGTGTCATTTTAAGCGAAGTAATAGCGAAGCATTCTGAGCTATCGGAAAGAATCTAAGATTTTATATCCTTCGTTTCACTCAGGAACATATAACATAGTATACGAAAATATTTATCATCATAATTGAATTACAAGATGGAGGGAGCAAGATTAGTAAGTGAGTTGATTGAAAAATATCATCCAAAAACGATTTTAGATTTATGAGCTGGAAAGGGCTATTTCAGTATCTTGGCGGCGAGCTACGGTGCGCAAGTTGATGCGGTAGAAGATACGAGTGTCAGAAATCTTTATCCAGACTACCTCAAGGCACATCCAAGTGTTTCTTTTTATGAAAGCAAATTGGATGAATTTAAGATTACGAAAAATTATGATTTCGTTATTGCCAAACATATCGTGATGTATATGGATAAGTCTTATGTTTTGGAGGAATTTTTGCCCTCAATTTACCAACATTTAAATAGAGGAGGACTTTTGTTTCTTACCTATCACCATCGTGATTCTGAACTTCTCAAGGAGAAAGAAGGAATTGTGAAGTATGAACTCAATGATTTTAAGTCGCTTAAGTGAAACTTTTCAGTAAAGGATTTTGGAGATTATTCTAACCCTGCTCCGGGGATCAATAAAGAGTATAAAATTGGATATATTATCTTACAGAAGAATTAAATCTGACTTTTTATTTTTGGTATGATCGTGATGAGAGAACTGAAAATTCATGGTATTTATAGGCATTTTAAGGGCGATCTTTATCTGGTAGAAGATATTGCTACGCATTCTGAAACGAAAGAAAAGTATGTTGTATATAGACATCTTTATGGTGATATGAGTTTGTGTATTAGGCCACTTGAGATGTTTCTCAGTGAAGTGGATCATGAGAAATATCCTGATGTTGCTCAAAAATGGAGATTTGAGCTTCAAAATATTCCGAGTGTGGCTAAATAAGAAAAATCAGACTGAGCCTTTTTATCTTCTCCTCCCCAAAAAAACAAAATGCTTCTTGATACGGTTTCTGAATACGATAACGAGAAAAAACACTATCTCCTTGATCTCCGAGAGAGGACGATTTTGGCGATTGCCAATCAATTTGATCATAAAAAAATTCTGACTTTTCTCGGAAAGGTTGGGATCATAGATATTGATGAAACGAAAAAAGAGGTTGTGATTTGAGTTTCTAATGATTTTATCCTTACCCAGATCAAGAAAAACTTCCAAAAGGCGCTCAAAGAAGCGATTATGGCGACCTACAATTCGCAGTTTGGGGTCAGATTTGTGGTCTATCCTCCTTTTGCGAATGCTCAGCACGAGCTTCTTACTGATCTCAAAAAATTGCTCAATATCCAAGAGAGCAAAGCTTCCAAAGCTCCTCAACTTGAAAAAAATCTGAAATCAGAATTAGGCAATTATTTTGGGATTCTCTTTGAGCCGAGTTATCGTTTTGATACTTTTGTTGCTGGGGCGAATAATCAGTTTGCCTTTTCTGCTGCGAAAGCAGTGGCTGATGCTCCAGGGACAGCATATAATCCGCTCTTTCTCTATGGGAATGTTGGACTGGGGAAAACGCATCTTATGCAGGCGGTAGGAAATGAAATTATGCAAAACTTCCCTGAAAAAGTCGTGATTTATCTGCCAGCGACCAAGCTTGTAGAGGAGATCGTTCAGGCGCTGAGGATGAATAAAATGGCAAATCTGATGAAAAAGTTTGATGAGGTAGATGTGCTTTTGGTTGATGATATTCAGTTTCTCGCGGACAAGGACAAGACGCAGGAGGTGTTTCACAATCTCTTCAATGATTTTCATATGAAGAAAAAGCAGGTGATTATTTCTTCCGATCGCCCTCCAAAAGAGCTTCTCCATATAGAACCAAGACTCAAAAGCAGATTCGCACTGGGCTTAGTTGCTGATGTGCAGGCTCCAGATTTTGAAACCAGAATTGCGATCTTGGAGTCCAAACTCCAGTCTAAAGGGATCAGTATTGATTTTGAATATTTGTCCTTGATTGCGCAGTATATCAAGAGTAATGTGAGGGAGCTGGAAGGGGCTTTGAATATTCTGATCACGAGGCAGCAGCTTTCTAAGGCGGAAATTAGCGAGGAAGATGTGTATAGTTGCCTGAAAACGCTTGGTTATTACTGCGATGAAAATCAGATTAACTTTGAGCAGGTGATGCAGCAGAATAAAAAATCCAGCAAAAATTTTTCTACGCTCGTAGAGATGGTTGCCCAGTATTATTCGCTTTCTATCGCAGAACTCAAATCCGATAGCAGAAAAAAGGAAATCACGCAGGCGAGGCAGATTTTGATGCTCCTTGCCAAGAAATATTTCAATCGGACCTTGGAAAAGATCGGCGATTATTTCGGTGGGAAGAACCACGCAACCGCGATCTATGCGATCAATACAATAGAAAAAAAACTGAAGTCTGATCCTGAGATTCAGCATGATTATAGAGTTTTTGTGGATTGGATTGAACAATAAAAAAAGTCAGATTAGAGATTCTAGTCTGACTTTTAACTTTCTAGTCAAGAGAAATCTTTCCGTCTTGAATGAAAGTTATTAATACTTTCAAGCAGATGAGATTCTTCACTCTGCATTTTTCTTTTTGATTCAAACATTTTTTTCTAAATGTTTTAACAAATTCTACAAGATCATGTTCCTCACCCTTGTATTTAACAATAAGCTGAATACGATCTTCTTTAGAAGAAAATGCTAATTCTCCTTTTCCCCAACCAATAAATGTGGTAAGGAGTTCTCTAGGAGAGTTGTGGGATTTGAGTTGAAGTTTTTCCTCTTCGGAAAGATTTTGAAATGCCAGACCTTTTGCTTCTAGGCATCTTTCAAAGTACAAACAAACTTTTAAGCGATCTTTGAATCGCTGTAGTTTAAATTGTTTGTAATCTTCTCCTCCAGGGCCTTGATAATGATCAATGTTAAGCCCTAATTTCCTGTAAATTTCTGTTATTTCACTTATAATGTAAAAAATTAGTATTTTTTTATGAAGATAATGATTTTTTAATATAAAGTCAAGTTAAAATTTATAGGATAAATCCAATCCTTTCATAGACTTCTTGAATCTTTTTCTCTGCAATAGCATTTGCCCTTTCTGAGTGCTCATGAAGCATTTTGCTGACTTCATCTTCAGAGATTCCTTTAAATTTCGCTTGGATCGGCTCTAAGGTTTCTCTCATTTTTTCAAAAAGGTAGTCCTTTGCTACTTTATAGGAGAGTCCTCCTGCTTTATATTTTCTCCTTAATTCTTGATCTTCTTCTGGTGTCAAAAAGAGCTTGGTAAGCTGATAAACATTACATTCATCAGGATTTTTCGGTTCTTCAACGGTTTTTGCGTTGGTGGGGATCTGCTTTATTTTTTTGAGCATGCTATTTTCTTCTTCAAGGAGCCCAATATAGTTATTGTAAGATTTGGACATTTTCCTTCCATCGGTTCCCATTACGGTTGCGACCTCATCTCTAATCAGAGGAGTTGGTATTTTGAAGGTTTCCCCATAGCGAGTATTGAATTTCTGAGCAATATCTCTCGCATATTCCACATGCTGCTTCTGATCTTTTCCAACCGGCACAAAATCCGCATCATAGAGCAGAATATCCGCTGCCATCAAAATAGGATAACAAAAAGTTCCAACGCTGATTTCTCCAGATTTTCCCTTTGCCAAAGCGTCTTTGTAGCTGTGCATTCTCTCCATCGTTCCCATAATCGTCAAGCAAGTCAAAGCCCAGTTAAGCTGTGCATGTCCAGGGATTTCTGCTGGATTGTAAATCAGGGTTTTCTCCATATCAGCTCCACAAGCGAGGTAGAGCTTTACAATCGTCATACTATTTTTTTTCAAAATTTCCGCCTCTTGCGTCTGCGTAAAGCCATGCATATTTGCGAGAAAAAGAAAAAATTCTGAATCAGTATTTTCATTTTGCATGGTGATAAACGGTTTCAAAGCTCAGAAATAGTTCCCAAGATGGAGTTCAGATCCGGTAGGTTTAATTCAGGTAAGGATTCTTTTGGTCATTAATTTTTTACATAGTGTCATAAAATCAGCCTAAAGATAGGGAAAGTGAAAGAACTTTCAAGATCATTTTTCTTCTTTTCATTTTTAGTTGCATTTCTCCTTGAGAATTTTATAATCCACTAGTAGTGGAATTTTTTGTTTTTTTATGATAATAAATAGTACTTATGCCGACTTTATGATTGATTGTGACGGCAGCTGTTTCTCTTGCCATAGGAGGTGCTGCTGGATTTTATGGCTATAAAAAGACGCTCAATGAAAAACAAATCCGTTTTAAAAAGAAGATGGAAAGAGCGAGAGAATTGGAAGAGGAGCTTTTAGAAGAAGCAAAGAAAAAAGCTGATCACATTCTTGAACAGGCCGAAGTGAAGGCTCAGAAAATTGAAGATCAGAGGCTTGCAAAAATGGAAGAGATCCAGAATAGGCTTCTTATTAGAGAAGAAAAGATGGATCAGAAGCTTGAAAAACTTGAAGAAGAGAAAGGAAAAATTCTTGATAAGCAAAGAGAGATTGATGAAATTATTGCTGAGCAAAAGTTAAAACTTTCAGAAATCGCAAAAGTTAAACCAGAAGAAGCAAAAGAGCAGATTTTCCAGAGAATAGAGGAGGAAAATCAGAAAGAGATTGTGAGATTTATCCAAAAATTTAAGACAATAAAAGCAGAAGAGGCGGATAAAGAGGCTGCTCAAATTTTGGCTCAGGCAATGCCAAAACTAGCTGCTGATACCGTAAGTGAATTTACTTCAAAAATGATTGATCTCCCAAATGAGGATTTTAAGGGAAAATTGATTGGTCGTGAAGGAAGGAATATTTCACTCTTTGAAAAACTTACTGGAGTTGAGCTTTTGGTTGATGATACGCCGTTATCAGTCAGAATTTCTTCTTTTGATAGTGAGAAGAGGTTTGTTGCTGCTAAAACTTTAGAAACTCTGATCAAGGATTGAAGAATTAATCCTTTCTATATTGAAAAAGTCTATAATCAGGTTGTTTCTGATTTAGAAATTACCTTGAAAGAAAAAGGAAAAGAGGCATTGACACTTCTCAATCTTCCAATGATGAATCCTGAATTGGTGAGGACAATTGGTCAGTTCTATTTGAGATATAGTTATGGTCAGAATTTGTGGATTCATTCTCTGGAAGTAGCTAAAATTTGTGAAAATCTTGCGATAGAACTTGAACTCGATCCAGTTCTGGCTAAGAAAGCTGGACTTCTCCACGATATAGGAAAAGTTTTAGCAGGAGCAGGGGAGTCTCACACGAAAATTGGAGCAGATATGCTTCGTAAACAGGCTATGGATCCTATTATTGTAAATGCGGCAGAATCTCATCATTATGATGTGGAGATGACGAGTCCTTATTCTTGGCTTGTTGCAGCAGCTGATGCAATGTCAGCATCTAGACCTGGAGCAAGATTTGATACGAAGGAGTTTTTTATTGAGAAGATGGGTGAGCTAGAAAAACTGATCTTAGAAGTTGAGTGAGTAGATAAGGTATATATTATGCAGGCAGGAAGAGAGATTATGGTTTTTGTTAATCCGAAGATGATTTCTGATACTCAGGTTGAATGACTTTTAGAGACGATTGGAAAGAAGATTGAGGAGCAACTTGATTATCCGGGAATCATTAGAATTACTGCCTTGAGAGAAACAAAGTTGGTTCAGTATCTAAGATAGCCTTATTGGCAAACAGTTCGTGTTTAAGCATTTAGGGTGACTAGAATAAAAATTCTTTTTTATTCAAAAAAACTCTAAATACTAGAGAACTGATTTATATGTTTACGAATAGGATGTATCCCTATGTGGAACTTTTTGGAACGAAACTGTATATGACAGGAATTGGAATCGTAATGGCTTGTATTGTATTTTTGATGACAGGAAGAATCCTTTCCAAAAAATATCATCAAGAATTTATGAAGCTTTTTAATCGACTTCCTTGGTTATTGATCCCAACCTATATTATTGGACTCTATACGTCATTTGTATTGGATTATGGATCATTTATTCCGACTTCCTTGCATTTTTTGAGTCCTTATGGCTACAATTTTAGCTTTGTAGGAATACTGATTGCATGCTTCTTTTCAGTCTTACTCTTTATGACTCAATTCAGAAGGAGTGAAACCAAGAAAATTTGGTTAGATATCCTTTTCTTTTCCTTTATTAATGCGGTTATTGTCCTAGGAATCTTCCTAGTTTTGTGAGATGATTTTGTTGGGAAACCCTATGGAGGAGCACTTGGAGTCAAAGCATTAATGGGAGAGAGTGCGTTAGTGAAATATGAATCCGTTTTCCCGATTGGGATCTTCCTTTCCCTCGGAGCTTTGTTAATTAATGTGATTATTACACTTTGGAAGCTTTCGCTTAAAAAAGCAGGACTTGGTCTTTGGGGATTCATTTTCCTTTTTCTATTCTTTATGATTCTATTGCCTTTTTGGAATTATCCTGCACATGGTGTTATCTCGGTTTTTGGAAAGTTGAGCTTGGATCTGAACTATTATGTGCTTTTTATTCTGATTTTGTATTGCTTACTTTGGCAAAAAAAACTTAAAAAACCGTATTAATCTTTTATTTCTCTGAAACCTGCGAGATTCGCAATGAAGTTCTTTTTCCTCAAAACGGATAGTTTATATAAAATTTTTAAGACTTTAGAGAAAGTTCCTTCACAAAAAGCTGTTCAGATTTTCATCGATCCTGAACATCCTTTTTTTGAAAATCAATGGCGAGGAAAACAGCTTCAAGACCTTATCAAAGAAAGAAATCTGAATATTACTTTTTTGGCAGAGAAAGAATCCAATAGAAAATATTTTCAGCAGCTTGGACTTCAGGTGTATTATGAAGAAGAAAAGCCGATTATTAAGATGTTGAAGACCCTTTCTGTTTTTCTTTTTGATTTTAAAAGGTTTCATCTTCATGCTTTTGCGGGAACCCAGACCAAGCAAAAATATCTTTTTTATATGGTGTTTTTTTTTGAGGCTTTAGCAGGAATAGGATTGGTTTGGTTCCTTTTTCTTTCCATTCTTCCGAGTGCAAAAGTGACCTTAAAAGTGGCTCAAAATACAGAGGATATTATTTATAATTTTCGTTATTATCCTGCAGAGAATAGCGACTATTCAGGAACGATTAAGCAGATTAGTATTCCTTATTTTAGTTGAAGTCTAGATTATAATTATCAGCTCGCAATTAGTACAGAAAATATTCAGCATATTATTGATCCGTCCGCATGATTTGTGAAAATCTATAATAAGACCTCAAATGCGATTAATCTCCTTGCAAATACGAGATTTGTTACTCATGATGGATTGACCTTCCTTTCTAAAACACCGATTACGATTCCTGCATGACTAAAAAATAATCCTTCAGAATTGAAAGTTAGACTGTATGCTGATGAAACTGATGAACAAGGACTTCTGATGGGAGTAAGAGGAAATGTTCCTAAAGGAACGAGAATGACCATTAAAAATATAAAAGATAGTTTTTATCTTGGGCAAATTTGGGCAGAAGCAATAGAGCCTTTTACCTGAGGAAGAACGACAGCACTTGGGACGATTTCAGAGAAAGATAGAGAAACGCTTTCTGAAAAAATAAAGAATGGGGTATACAAAGACAAGCTTAATATTGTAAGCAAAGAGTTTAAGCATCAAGATGCTTTAGTTTTGATGTTTGATGAGTTGATTAAAACCAAATTTCACTCACTTTCGGTTGATGGAAAAATAGGGGAAAGGGCAACTTCTCTCAGAGGAAGAGCTCAGGTTTCTTTTAATTTTTATTATTTAAAATGGCAGGATATTGTCGAAGCTTTTACTTCATACGTTCAGCAAAGACAGTCGGATAGTATTCAGCTTATTAGTATTAACCCAAATACGCTTGCTTTTATTCAAGATATGAAACGAACTACTGAAAACCAAGTTTTTGTCATTCCTACGAAAGTAACTATTCTTCAGGGTTATGATTTTCAGAAGGATATAAAGGGAATTATTCCAGCGATCAAAGAGGCTATTGCTGGTAAACCACTAGAAGAAGCCAGAAAGATTATTTTGCAGTATTCAGAGATCGCAAGTGCAAAAATTGATCTTAGTTTGATGCAAGGGAAAGAAATTCCAACGGTAAAATCAAGAATTAAGGTAAAGATTGAATTATAATAATATTTCCTCTTGCAATTCAGATTTTTTTTTCTAATATAGCACTTGATAATTTTAGGTGCTATTTTATTTCTTAGAAAAAAACTGATGGCAAAACAAACAAAAGCTGATCGTATCCAGCAGATAGAAAAAGAGCTTGCAGAGCTCAAAGAAGCCTATCAAAGCAAAAAAGCTGATTGGGAAGCTCAGAAAGCTCAAGGAGAACAGATCAAGCAGCTCAAAGAGCAGATCAAAAGCCTAGAACACCAAGCTGAAATTGCTGAAAAGCAAACTGATTATAATACTGTAGCTCAGATTCGCTATGGCGATTTACCTAAAGCTCAAAAGGCATTAAGCGAACTTGAGGCTCAAGCTGCTAGCAGTACAGCTCACAAAGATACCGTTGATACTGAGGATATCGCAGCAATTATTTCCAAATGGACAGGGATTCCGCTTGAGAAGCTTGTTGCGAGTGAGATGGAGAAATTGGTAGATTTGGAGGGTTTTCTCAGAAAGAGAGTGGTCGGTCAAGATCAGGCTTTAACTCTTGTTGCGAATGCAATTCGCCGTGCAAGAGCCGGGTTAAAAGATCCGAAAAGACCGATCGGTTCCTTCCTTTTTTTAGGACCAACAGGGGTGGGAAAGACCGAACTCACGAAGGCTCTGGCTTCTTTTCTTTTTGATGATGAGAAAGCTTTGATCAGAATTGATATGTCTGAATATATGGAGAAACATACGGTTGCAAGGCTGATTGGTTCGCCTCCAGGTTATATTGGGCATGAAGAAGGCGGACAATTAACGGAAGCCGTAAGGAGAAAACCTTATGCAGTCGTGCTTTTTGATGAGGTGGAAAAGGCACATCCGGAGGTCTTTAATCTGCTGCTTCAGGTGCTAGATGAGGGGAGGTTGACCGATAGTAAGGGGAAGACCGTGGATTTTAAAAATACCCTCATAATTTTGACTTCAAATATCGGTTCTCAGCTGCTTCTTGAAAAGATGAAAACTCAAGAAAAAAAGAAATCTGAATCTTGACCATTAGTTTCGCTTGATGACATGATGCCTCTTTTGCTTCAGCAGTTTAGACCTGAATTCCTCAATAGAATTGATGATATTGTGCTGTTTAATCCGCTTTCTGAGAAAGAAATCCGTGGTATCGTGGATATTCAGCTTCAGAACTACCTTCAGGAACTCTTGAAAAGCAGAGAACTTGAGCTAGAACTCAGTGAGGAAGCTAAAACTTTCCTTGCGCAAAAGGGCTGGAATCCTGAATTCTGAGCCAGACCGCTCAAAAGAGCTTTGCAGAATTACCTTCTTGATGAGCTTGCCCTCCAAATCATTGAAGGAAAAATAAAAAACTGAAGTCAGATTTCTGTTGGTCTTGAATGAGAGAAGCTGAGTTTTAAGGTAAAAAATAGCTAAAGGAGAGTATTAAAAAGCAGAGAGTAGGGTAATTAAAAAAGTAGGGGAAAAAGTCGCTCTCCTTAGAAGGAGGGAGGAGCGAACAGAGTGAGCGGAGGGAGGTTCTTTTGTGAGAATCCCTTGTTCTTCCAAAAGGAATCCTTTTTTAGAATCCCCTTTCTCCCCCTTTATAAGGGGGATTTTTTATTGCTATACTTTTTGCTCTTCCTTATGGCTTAGGATGCTTTTCTTACCAAGAGAGGATTTTTTTATTCTGCTTTGAAAAAGTATTCCTTTTACTCCTTGTCTTTCATTAACTCTTCAATCTGAGCGAAAATGGCATCAATGCTCTGCATTCCATCTATTTTTACCAATAATCAGAGCGAATCTACATACTCAAGCGCTGGAATGGTTTCTTTTTGATATTCTGCGATTCTATTAGCGATAGCATTTTGATCAGCATCATCTGTACGAATATAGAGCTCTCCTCAGCATTTAATGCACTTTTCAACTTCGCCATCAAGGAGCGTAGAATGGATTTTCCCACAGCTTTTGCACATTTTGCGGTTGGTGAGTCTTTTATAGACTTCTTCTTCAGGGATTTCAAGCTGAATGACCAAGGGTTTTCTGCCTTTTTCTAATAATGCATCAAGGATTCCTTTGGTTTGTCCAATTCTTCTGAGGTTTCCATCGCCGAGTAAGTGTTTTTCATCAAGGGTTTCTAGGAAAACTTTAAAAAGTCCGATGATAATCTCATCTTTTACAAGGCGACCGGAATTTACTGTTTCTCTGAGGTAATTCCCAATTACATTTTCATTACTCATCAAAGCTCTCAAAATGTTTCCTGTCTCAAAATAAGCAATCTGATTTCCGTATTTTTCTAAAAGTTTTTGAGCTTGAGTTCCCTTTCCTGAAGCTTGTATTCCAGCGAGGATAATATCTTTCATAAGGATTAGAAGAAAATAAAAAAACTGACCTTTAATGTAGTCAGTCTTTTTCTAGTGAAACATAAGACGTTTACAAGTTGAAATTATCCAGAAACAATAACTCAAGTTTCCATTTGGATTTGTTTCGCACTTTCAGGATTTCTATTTAGATTTTTCAATCTCGCATCTCCCTCTGGAATAAAAGCATATTTTAGTTCTTCTTCCATTTTTTTGTTTTGAGCAGAAACCCTAAAAATATCACCTTCCAGATTATTCATCAACGCTTGTTTAGAAAGTGGTTCTGGAGTGTCACTAAGTTCCAATCCTCATCTATCATTTGAATCCGATGGAATTCCTGCATCTTTCATTTCTTTTTCAGCAACTTTTGCTGTTGATTCTACGGTTTTTTTTGCATCTTCATAAGCTTGAATTGCATCAATCGCTTCTTTAATCTCTTTCTCAGCTTGTGGTCCGACTTTAGCTTCAGGTCATTCCATTACTTCAGCTGAATCGTGGTAATTCATGTTTTCTACAGTAAATGCCATCTTCTCTAAGTTATAAGTTAAAAATTATTTTTTGAGTGTCATTCTGAATTTTTCTCCTTCTTGAATAAGCTGATAGGTAAATTCTGTATTATTGATTTTCATAGTGTAATGATTATCCCCTTCAGGTAAACGATAAAAATTCATTCCCCCCTTAGCATCCACTTCTAAAATCAAAAGAATAGTTCTTCTTTGGCCATCATACCAAAAATTAACGGGGATAATACAGTCTCCATTAGGGGTTAGTGTCGGAATTACATCAGTTCCTACCCCTTCAAATCCAAAATCTTTTTCATCTTTCTCTCCACTTTCAAAGGAGAGGAATTCTGGATTTTGAATATCTATTTTTACTTTTTCTAGGAGAGAAGCTGTTTCTGATGGACTAAGGTTCTTATCTTGTTTGGAAAGCTTTTCTTCAAAGGATAAAAGCCCTTCAAGTCAGGTTCCACTTCCAGATTCTTTGATCAGATTTAAGATTTCTTGATTGAGGTTTTGATTCATAGTTTTATTCTCTACCTCAAGATTTGTTGTGTTCATCATATCGTTTTGATAGGGAATAAAAACTATAAGTTGCTTAACATTTCATCCAGATCAATCAGTTCTTCTTCGGATTGTCTAGCTTCCTGTTGTTTCATGGCTTCAATTTTTTGAAGCTTTTCTTTAAAATTAAGTTTTTGTTTTTCATTATATACCTCATGAATATTTTGCCTAAAAATTTCGTACAATTTATCAAAAACTTCAGGAGAAAGCTGATTATTTTCAATGAGTGCCTTAAGCCCTCGTCCCATCTTCCAATTTGGTAAGAAGTTGATAATTTGAAGCATGAATTCTTTTTTTGTCATTCTTTTCTGTGAGAATAAAAGCTCATATCTAAGTATATTCAGATTTCTTTTTTTTGTCAAAATTTTGGAGAGTTTTTTAGCGACTGCAAGAAATATTTAAAAATTTTATTGTAAAAACTTTTTGCTTTCTTATACTCAAACTTGACAATTTTATTTTTTCTTCTTCTAAGAGATGAAAAAACTGATTAAGAAACTTATTTGTTATGATAAATTCTATCCAGTTTTCAAAAATTCAGTCTTTTATCATGTTTTTAAAAAGGTTCAAGCGAATATTGCAAATTCACTTTATGGTAATCCTTCAGATGGATTTTTCATTATCGGAGTAACAGGGACGAATGGGAAAACAACGACTGTAAACTTGATTCATAAAATTTTGAATGATCATGTTGCTCCGACAGTCGCAGTAAGTACTGCAGACCTGAGAATTGGAGACAAGAAAATTACTAATACGAAAAAAATGACCTCTTTAGATGTTTTTGATCTCCAATCCCTTCTTTCTACAGCCAAAAATAATGGTTGTAAGATCGCAGTATTGGAAACCTCCTCTCAGGGATTAGATCAGCAGAGGTTTGCAGGAGTCGACTTTGATGTGGCGGTTTTGACAAATATTACGCATGATCATTTGGATTATCATGGGTCGATGGAGGCTTATGCAGAGAGTAAAAAATTGCTTTTTAAAAATGTGCTTTCTAATACCAAACAAAATAAATTCTGAATCTTTCCTTCAGATGATAGTTATGGAAGGAAATGGTTTGAAGAAATGCCTTTTGACAAGAAAATCAACTATTCTCGTCAGGCTTCTGCTATTTTAAAGGCAACTCAAGTTATTGAATATCTCGATCATACTGAATTTGTCTTTTCGTATCTATGAAAACTTTATCGCAGTTCTACAAAATTGCTTGGTGCCTATAATGTGAATAATGTGCTTGCGGCAATCGCGGTAGGAATTGAGCTTTGACTTGATATTGCTACAATCCTAAAATCTACTGAAAGCTTTGAAGGAGTAGATGGAAGGCTCCAAAAGCAGGAAATTGGAGGAGTAACGTATTTTGTAGATTTTGCACATACTCCTGATGGTTTGGAAAAGACTTTGAGCTTTCTTGCTGGCCAAAAGGGAGATAAAAAACTGATTACTGTCTTTGGGTGTCCTGGGAATAGAGATAAAGAAAAAAGATCTATTATGGGAGAAATTGCGTGGAAATACTCAGATGTTGCTATTTGCACGGATGATGATCCTGATACAGAAAACAGGCTTAAAATTCTTGATGATTTGAGTAAACCAATTCAAGAGAGATTACTTGCAGAGTGAAAAAATTCCTATATCCTCCCTGAAAGACAATATGCGATTCAGTTTGCTATGGATATTGCAAAACCTTGAGATATTGTTCTTCTAGCAGGGAAAGGGCATGAACAGGTTCAACTCACGAATTTTGGGAAGAGAAAGTGGAATGATAATGTGGTTCTTTTAGAACTTGCTAAACAAAGAAGTTTACGCTAGAAGGGTGCCTAACAAATATTCTTATTATCAGAGTTGGGAACTTGTTCCAGTTTTTTTGTCAGATTTTTTGCTTTTTAAAAAGATTTTAACTATACTTAGTTATGATTTATTTTTTTTGAAAGCTATGGCAGATATGGAAATGTTACTCCTAGTACTAGTGATTTTAGGAATCGGAGCTTTACTCTGAATTAGTATGATTATCCCTGATCAAACTAAAGACTCGTGTTTTTTCAAAGCTAATGAAAACTGAGGAAGATCTTTCTCTTGGGGCTTCTTTATTGGAATGTTATTTCCTATTCTGGTTTTTTTCCTTTTGGGAGGATTTGGATATGTTCTTTGTACAAAAGGATATTGTAGTCTAGGGAATGGTATTCCTCTCCTTTCTGCCTTGGGAATCCTTTGGATTAGCTTTATCGCTATCAAGTTTATTACTCCCTTTTTCGTAGTAAAAACCGTTAACTCTGAAACAGCGAATTATAGAACTTCTAAAAGGGCACAAAGTACAAAAAATCTGACGAATTATGTTATGTATGCATTGTTCTTCTCTTTGCTTCTGTTTTCATTGCTTTTTGTGAATGTTGATCTTGTAGTAGATTGGTTGAGAAATGTTATTATGAGTTTCTGATTAAGCGGAAAATTTTTGGAAACTTCTTATTTTGAAAAAACGGTTTCTTGGATTTTCTATATTCTGAATATCTCGGCTTTAATTTGAGTTATTGCTACCTTGAAAACACTTGCAAGTGATACCGAAAGAAAGGGAAATCAGTATTTCCAAGAAGAAAGACTTCGTGAGTTTGAGTCAAAAATTAGAGGATATTAGGTTTTAGTTCACTTTTTTCTGCCAAAACGAACATTTCTCATTCCCATTAAAGAGTTTCTTTTCCTTTCGAAACTCTTTTTTCATATCTTGCATTGGAAACGAGCTAATCCGCCCTCCAGCAAGAGAACCCGTAAAACTTTTTTTAAGTTTATGATATAATTCCTCTAGACCCTGAGTCTTTAGTCTCTTCCCATAAGGGGGATTTGTAATCATTCGAGAAGCTTCATTCAATGAAAATTCAGATTTTAAGAAGTCTTTTTGTTCAAAGTAGATACAGTCTTCTACATTAGCAGCTTTAGCATTACTTTTTGCTAAAGAAATCATCCTAGGATCATGATCATAAGCGAAAATCTGATACTTCCCATCAAATATTTTTTGTTCAGCTTCAGCTTTTATTTCTTGAAAGCTTTTGTTTTCAAAGTTTTTAAATTTCTCAAAAGCAAAAGTCCTCCAAGAACCAGGAGCAATATTTTTTGCCAATAAAGCAGCCTCTATTGCAAGAGTTCCTGATCCACAGAAGGGGTCAAGTAAAGGACTTTTAAATCTCCATCCGGCAAGCAGAAGAAGTGCTACTGCAAGATTTTCTTTGAGAGGAGCAGTCCCCGTTTGTTTTCTGTATCCTCTTTGATGTAATGCTGTTCCTGAGCTATTCAGATACAGGGTAGCAGAGTCGTTTTCCAAGGTTAGTAAGAGCTCCGTCGTTCGTCCAGCTTCGTCTCCAAAATTTTTTATACTTTCCAAAAGTGCCTTATGGGCAACAGATTGGATGCTTCTCACAGAAGAGAGTTGTGAAGCTTTAGTTTGAACTTTGATTTCTACATGAGTATTACTGAGGTATTGGGGATAAGAACTATTTTTTATGAGCTCAAAAAGCTGATCAAATGTTTTTACTTCTCCTTTACCGAGCTGAATAAACACTTTGTTTGCAATTCTTGACCAATAATTAATCTTCATCATCCCCTGCATATCAGTATTTACAAAAGTTCAGGTTTGGAAAGTGCTCTCTGGATGAAATCAGAGTTTCTTTAATTCATGAGCTAAAAGACTTCAAAGTCCGTACGGACAGCTAACGAGGAGTTGCATTACGAAAAAAAGTATAAAGATTAGTCTCCTTATACCTTTTCGCGAGAGAGATGCAAGCTTTCCTCTTAGTTGAATTCTGAAAAAATCTGATAGATAATAAAGAGAAAGAAAAATAGCGCACTTACTCCGAGAGCAATATTGATGAGCGTGTTTTTTGCTTTCTTGAAATTTTCTCCTTTACCACCATCCACAACGAGTAGATATCCAGAGTAAATAATCATAATTACGATGACACTTCCACTGAGATACGCTAAAAACTTTGCTGATTGGATGATGAAATCTCCGATCTGTTGAGCAAAATTTTGTTGACTTGCAATATAGTAAATAAAATCGATAACCTTCATTCCTACCAGAGCGAAGATAATATTGATCAGATTTTTTGCTAGTTTCTTACTATCTCCAGATTCTCAGGATTGAGGATTCATCATTTTAAATCCCGTTACTACGATCATAAGAATTGCAATAAAAAATGCCGCTCATTTGAGAAAACTTAGGAAGAAAAAGAGAATTCCTCCACTTGAGCTAAGATTTTGCTGGAGCCCGGTCGTGGTTTGAAGAGAATTTAGATTGATGATTGTTCCAAAAAGCCACATTGAACCAAAGAAAAAGGCTGAACCAATTAAGATAAAAGCCAAATGGGTGACGGCTTCTTTGATGCTTTCTCATTTTTTTGCATTCATAAGCAGTGAGATGGCAGATGAAACGATCATAATGAAAACGACAAGCATACCGATGTATTTTACAATATTTCGTAGATATCCTCAGGAGTTCTTCCCTGGGAAAAAAAGGCACTCTACGTTTGCTTTGAAGGAGTTATTTTTATTAATACAAGAGATATCAAAAACTCTTTCATCGGATTTGCTATCTGTAAGCTTATTCGCAAAATCTTTCTCAAAATTTGGCGCAGGAGAGGTATTTGCAAAGCCTACGGGTAAAAGGAAAGCAAGCGAACATAAAAGTAAAAATCAGATTTTTTTTCGTCATTTCATGGTCAAGAGGAGCTAATTGCTAAAAAACATATTCATAATTGCCATTACAAGTTTGATGATTACGAGGAAGCTGGTCATAATCAGAACTCCGATCAGAATTGATTGAATATTTCCCTTTACTGTTTTTATGTCTCCTCAGCTTACTGCACTATTGGTAACGAGACGAAATCCATTCCAGATGAGGAGAATAGTTGCTCATGATAATCCAAGATAGAGCATCCATTGAAGATAAGGTTGAATATTTTTTCTTATCCATTCCAAAGTATTGGTAATTTGATAGTCAGAGCCGTATCCTCACTGTCTGTTATTGATTTTGTCAAATTTGGTATCCTGGATTTTATGATCTTCATTTGCCTTGTCAGCAATCGTGTTTACAATTTCTTCTGGAGAACTTCCTCGTCCAGCTCGAGTATTGCTAATGTCTTGGGCATAAAGATATCCGTTTCCAATTAGCAATGAAAAGCTACAAAGAAGAAAAAGTCAGATTTTTGATTTCATATTGTGGAATGAAGGATAAAAGAGATTGTTTTCCGAGATCTAGGTTATCTAAATGTCTTGTCTTATGTATTGAGAATAGCAAGGTTATTCTTCTTCATTTTCAATTCTTTCTCTCAGTTTTGCCTTAACTGCGAAAGCTACGATTAATCCAATAAAGCTTACTACTACAATTCCTACAATCCAAAGCAGAATTTTTAGAAAGGTAGGGAGTCATGATGAAGGCTTCTCGACAGTTTCAGTGATTGCTTTATATTCAGGATTATCTTTATTGTAGTCATTACACATTTGAGTCGTAATTCAGTCTTCGTTTGCGATTTTACAGAGATTAGGTTTTACGATTGATTGGAAATCTTCTGAGGCAATTTCATTTTCTCCGATATTTTGATCCGATTTTGCAACGTGATTAAAGATTGTTGCAGAAATGCTTTCTAGGAGTTTCTTTTTTTCAGTAATTCCTCCTGTTCCTTCGCTGACGTCTTCATACCTCTTGAAGCCATTGAGAATATTCTTTTTGAGTTCTAGAGGAAGCAGAGATAAAATTTCTTCTTTTGCTACTTCATAAGTTCCTGCTCCTTTGGCTGAAAGTGTGGCATAGTCAGAAAGATCATTGATGAGACCTTGTAGTTTTTCTTGCTGCTTCTTTGAAAGTTTTACTTCATTCTTATCCAAAAATTCTTCAATCTGAATCAAACTTCCTCTTTGTGCATTTTTATCACTAAGCGTATTCCTGAGCAAAATAAGGAGGTTTCTTAGATCAGAATTTGCGACACTTGAACTATCATCTATGGTATTTATGAGCTCACTGATGGTTTGATAATATTTTCTAGTTGTTTCATCTAGTCCATTTTCAAAATCAGCGAAACTTACAACAAAATCTCTGCTTTTCCAGTTGTTTTTCTGAACATTTGTGGGTTTATAATAGACTCTTCCTATTACTGACTCAAAATTTGGAGTATAAGCTTGAGTACTAATTTTATTACAGCTAAAGTCTTTGTCATTTTTTGGATCTCCATCATGATTACTATCAAAAGTAATATCAGAGTCTATGAAACAGCTTTTGATCGTTTCATCGGTTTTGATATAGAAGAGTACTTCGTTATTAAGCTGTTTCCCAACGAAGATTTCAGGGAGTTTCGCATCATTGAATTGAGCTTCTGGAAGGGAAATGAGAAATATCCCCGAAGCAATTGGAGTAACTTTTCTTGTTTTAGGAATTTCTACTTTGAGGCTATTTGTTGCTTCATTCCCATTTTTATCTTTTACTTTTATTGTTACCGTATAGCTTCCGCTTTTTGGATATTGAACTTTAAAAGTCTTGTCTAAGGTCGTATTACGATAGGCTGGATTTCCCTTTTCACATTCTTTGGTATCAAGGCAGATTTCCCTTTCTATAATCTCTCAAAGACTGACATCTTTAAAGAGGACGGTTGTTCCTAAACTAGTATAAATTAATGCTGGTTTAATCCCGTTTTTTACTACAATTGGAGCACTTTCTCCCATTCCTTTGTAATCTCTATAGATAACGTATGCTTTTGGAACATAAGGAGTCGATGTAGGGCTTGGTTTTGTATAAACGTGCTTTACACGATCATCTTTTGTTGTTAGATCAATTTCTCCATCCCCATCAAAGTCTACCTGAATCGTTCTTTCCTTTGCAAAATCTGATCTATCAGAGAGAATTTTTGAAATAATATCAAAAGTTACTTCTTCTCAGACTTCTACATTGATTTTATCAGTTTTTAATGTTACAAGTGGAATATCTGGCTGCTTAGAATCAGGAGGAAAAACAATAATTGGTCCATTTCCCAAAATTTCCTCGCTCGATTGTGTCCCATCATCATTGTCAAACATTTTAACACCAAACATAAATTCTCCCTGTTGTCTAGGAACAGAAAAGAAAGTATAAGGAATATTTCCTGGAGTTATTTTAGTTTCAATGATCTTGTTCGGATTTGATTTTGGATAATAATATCGCTTGAAATATGAGATACTACCATCACTATCCATAGCCCCTTGAGCATTAACCTTTATAATAATAGGATCCACCCCTGATGCAAAAATATCTTGAGTCTGATTCCCTTGTTGGAATCCAATTCAGATTTCATTTCCATATTGTGGAAAACTCAAAGTCACATTATCAAGTTTAGGGAGTGCGTTTACTACCTTAAACCAGATTCTTTCTTTTGTCGTTTTACCAAGAGACACATCTTCAAGGGTATAATCAATATACTGACATCATATACCATTAAATTTATAAGAGAATTGTTGGCTCTTGATGATTTCATCGTTTTTCGCTTGAAAGTAATGCCTAAGTTGATTTGTATTTCCTTGCGCATTTACAGAAAGAGTCGTATCAATGGAGAACGGTTCTTGTCTATTTATTCTGTAGGATTTTACTTCACTTCCAGATCCTCACTTTTCATTATTAACCAGACAAAGATCATTCTGCCCAAGAGTGAAATTGTGACTATCTTTGATTTCATAACCAATAATTGGAGTATCTTTTTCTCCAATAAAGACCGTACTATATACTTCATTAGTATTTCCATTTTCATCAGCTACTTTTACTTTGACTTTATAGGTTCAGACTTTTTGATATTCATATTTCATGGTATTGAGTTTATTGACTCTTGGGGTTGATCCATCTCAAAAATCCCATTCATAGCTTACAATTGGTGCTGAATTTGCATTACTTTTGAGAATAAATCCAACATAGGTTTTCCAAACGGCAGATTTTGGACGAATAATCAGTTCTGGTCTAAGCGTCGATTCTACATTAACTTCTTTGACAATTTCTTCGGTTTTCCCATAGTTATCTGATACCTTGAGGGTTACTAAATGCTTTCCCGTTTCATTGAAAAGTACAGTAATTTTTTTGTTATTATCTTCAGTTTCTGAAATCTGAACAGCACTTGGGTTAGAAAAACTCCAATCATAAGTTAGCTTATCATAGCCATTTCCAACATCAATATCATTAGAAGCTTTTGCATCAAAGAAAAATTCTGATGGATATTGCCATTTGTTGGTCGGTGTAATTGTAAATTGTGGCGTTGGAGGAGTAGACTCTACATAGACATTAAGCATATCGCTATTTTTGAGTCCCATTTCATCTTCTACGGTGAGTTTTACTGTATAGTTTCATGGTTTTTTAAATTGTTTTTTGATCGTTTTCCCTTGCAGAGTATCAAGTTTATTCCCCTCACTATCAAAAAGCTCCCAAGTATAAATCTTAAGCCTAGAAGTCAGTGAATATGAGGCTGTTGCTCCAAAATTATAGGTGGTAGAGGTGTTCCCTTTTTCTGGAGTTTGCTGAATAATAGCCACAGGATCAGATATAGAAATATTAAAGTGTTCACTGATCGTATTTTTTTCATTATCAGAAACACTTAAAGTTATGGTATATTCTCCTTGTCCAGGGAGTGGAACATTAATATAGCTTGGGCTTCCATCTCCTTCTTTTCCCCATTTAAAGCCATCTCTAGAACTAATAGATCGTTTATGATAGAGAATTTCTCTTCCTCCCATTGGAGTAGTAGCACTTCCATCAAAAAATACCCCTTTCCTTGCCTCCTGAATTCAGATTTTTGAGGCTTTATTTTTGTTCATTTTTTTCCCATTAGCATAAATACTGACCACAGCTGACTTTGGACTAACATTTACAGAAACGGTTGATTCTCCATCAAATATTCCAGCATTAGAGCTTCTAACGGTTAAATGCACCATATAGGTTCCAGGTTCAGTGAAAGTATGTTTTGCAAGCGGTCCGACACCAATTGGCTTATCAATCCCATCAATATCTCTATAATACCGAAAATAGTTCCTTGAAGGAATAGTTTCATTAGAAGGATCTTTACTCGTCCTTGCATCAAAGGTAACGGTTAGTGGAGCTGGTCCTCAAGTGGGATTTGCACTTGCAATAGCTTTTACACTATATTTATTCTGAATAGTAGTGGTGATATTTGCGAGTGGATTTTTACAATTTTCATAAAAACTAGAAAAATTTTCTCTATTAGGATTTCTTTGCATCGCTTCAGTTGTTTTTAGACACTGCTTATAGACCACCTGAAAACTATAATCTTGTTGCGGAAAATAAGGGAAAATTCTTTTCATAATTCCCAATAATTCTGAGTAGGTACTACTTCCATTGATCTTTCAGATTTTGTTTTCTGCATCAATATCTACAAAAAGCTCAGAGAGTCTTGACCAATCTTTTTGGATTTTATAATTGGCAAAATAATCCGTAGGTACTTTGGAGCTATATGTATTTGTCTGTGCTCTCGTACGTCATCAGAGCAATATCAAAACTCCCCATGAGAGTAAAACCAGAGTGCTGAGGAATTTTCTTATCATCAAGTGTTGTTTCATCAAACGAGAATGCTGAATAAAAGACCTATCTCAAGTATAGTGGATTTTATTCAGCTTTGCAAGTTTTCTAGGAGTTTTTTGATTTTTGATGCTTGACTTATTTTGTTGATTTTTATTTTGCTGGGTGATTTTTCCTTGAAAAATATGAGATAATCGTTATTTCTGAGATCAGAACTTTTTTTATTAAAAAACAAAAATTATATATGAATATGAGAGGTTTAATTTGAGCTAGAGAAAAGGCGGTAAATAAAATTTCTAAAGCTTTTACGCTTATGGAAATATTGGTTGTTATTGTTATTATTGGAGCCTTAAGTTCGGCCTTATTTCCAAGGATAATGAAATATATGGAAAGAACAAGAGATATAAGAAGACAATTAGATTTAAGAAATCTTGCTGTAGCAATTGAGTCTTACAAGAATGGACATAGGAACTTTCCTTTGGTTGAAAGAATAAATCGTGAACTAGAAGATTGGGGATCTTTAATGGGACCTGTGACTAATTTTATGCCAGAATTATCAGAGTATATTGTTTCTATTCCTAAAGATCCTCTTAAAAATACGCAAATTAGCTTCAAAACAAATACTTTGTCAAATTATGTTTCTACGAGATTTTTTTGAAAAACTAACTATGTATACCAGATGTTTAAAAAGGGCTCAGTAGATTTTTGAGCTATGGTATTGATCGCTAAAATGGAAACTCCTAATGAGGCGAATTTTATAGATCACCCAGATGCCGTTAAAAATTGCCTAGGAGGTTTATTTTATTTATGGGGATGGAGAAAATCCCCTACTGGATTCCTTCTTTCTCGAAATAATATTCGTCCAAGACACGATATTAGTTGTTTACGTTTATGTACTTCTGTGGAAAGGACTCCTAAGGGGCAACAAGATAAATTTATTATAAAGAAAGATTGAACTGTAGAATGTACCTATTCTTCAGAAGATCAGCTTTATTATATTTTGAAATTAGATTAATTTTCTATTATTTCATGTAATCTGAACAGCAAAAAGCTGAAGTCCAACACCATTGAAGATTGAATCCTCAGGTTTCACCAGTAATGTTAAGAGCTTCTCCCAGTACAAACGCTCACGGCATTTTTTTCACTTCAAAGTGATCATTTACTTCTTCAAAGAGAATTCCTCCAGACATAACTTTTGCTTCATCTCGGCTTCTTAGGTTTGTTGGTCTAAGAGTTAGAATATAGTTTTTAAGCCCTTTTGGAGCTTTTAGATAAGAAAGAAGTCTTTTTGTTATTTGGTCAGCTGGAATTGTTAGTTTGATTCTCAGGTTTTTAAAGTTTTTTTCATAATGATAACCGAGCCAAAGAGAAGTATTGAAAATTACTGGTCCAGAAATTCCCCAGTGTGTAAAAAGTACAGTCCCTTCTTTTTCCAGAAGCATTTTCTCTTTTTCAAGGACTTGAATTTTTGCAAAAACACTACTTCAAGAAAGTTGATCTAATCATTCCTGGACTGTTATTCCGCAGAGTGCGGCTTGCGGTCTTTTCGTTTTGAGTTGATAATGATCGGCAAAAGAAAAAGCAAATTTTGAAGCTCAGATTTTAGGAAAAGAACAGCCTCCACTTGCAAGGATGACTTTTTTCGTGGTAAAAATTTCAGTCTTCGTCCTGATAAGAAAGTGATCAGCTTCCTTTTCAATGGCTAATACTTCAGTTTCAGTTTGTATTTTTGTCCCGTTTTCGTGATTCTTTTGGATAAAAAAATCTACAAGTTGACGAGATTTGTTGCTTTTTAAAAGTATTCTTCCATTCTCTTCTTCCTTGCTTTCTATTCCATTGTCCGTGAGAAATTTGATCATTTCTTGAGTTCAGAATAGCTTAAAAAGCTGATTGAGTCTTTCTCTTTGATCCCCGAGATAATGAGTTTTCCCAACCATAGTATTTGTAAAATTACATCTTCCTTTCCCAGAAAGAAGAACTTTAGAACCAATAGTTCCTGTTTTCTCAAGGATCAGCTTTTTTTTGTCTTTAGGAAGAAGCATTCAGCAAAAAAGTCCGCTTGCACCAGCTCAAATAATGATTACATCAAACATAATTGCTTTTTACAAGCTAAAAAATACTTGTTCAAGTGCATGAATGACTGCATTTCAAAAATAGAAAAAAAGCAGATAGGAAAAGAGAAAACATCCTGTTCCTAGCAATGCTCCAATGATAACATCACTCAGCCAATGTACATGGAGGTACCACCTACTCCATCCGACAATAGCTCAGCAGATGAGAGCAAGCGTAAAGGCAAATTCACGATATTCCAAGCCAATCATCCAAGAGATTGAAATTGCAATACTCAAAAAGAAAATAAATCCTGCGGTCGTATGCCCACTTGGGAAGCTAAAATCTTTGAAATGAATTTTTGCCTTTTCTGGTCTTGGTCTTTGAGTAATTCTTTTAACAGTCCAAAATCCTATTGTTCCCATAACAATGCTCGTCAAACCAATAGAAAAAATTCTGATTTCTTTCATTATGAGCAGTATTGCCCCTATCAAAAGATAGAAAATGCTTACACTAAGCGGAGTAATGGCATTATTGATAAAGAGTGCTACTCTTGTTTTTCGTTTTCTTTCTTTCCCTTTAAAAGCAAAAAGCTGATCACAGCTATTGAATGCCTTCGGGAAAAGAATAATCCCAAGCGTAGTTAACAAAACGATTACTCCAAGAGAGATACTGATATAGATAAGATTTTTTGGAGTAAAATCGAGCATTAAAGAGAAAAAATTTCTAATAAATTAAGCGAGTTTAACTGCTTGAGCAATAACTTCTGCAACTTCTTTATTCAGAGCTGAGGGAAGGATTTCTTCCTTTGTAGGGTTTTTGATAAAATTTGCAAGTGCTTGTGCAGCAGCAAGTTTGTGCTTAGTTTCAATCTGAGGAATCCTTGCTTCCAAAACTCCTTTGAAAAGCCCTGGGAATACAAGCACATTATTCACCTGATTTGGGAAATCTGATCTCCCCGTTGCAATAATACTTGCTCAGCCTTTTTCGGCTTCAGTAGGGAGGATTTCAGGCTCAGGATTGGAAAGTGCAAAGATGATTGGATCAGGATTCATCGTTTTTACTTCCTCAGCTGTGATCAAATTTGGCTTACTTACCCCAATAAACACATCAGCTCCCACGAGTGCATCAGCTAAACTTCCTTGTTCATTATTGAGATTTGTAGCTGTCCAAGCAAGTTTATAAGCATTTAAGTCTGATCTTCCCTCATGGATACAGCCCTTAGAATCGGTAATAATAAGATGTTGAGCACCATAGGCTTTAAGCAAAGTCGCTATGGCGAGTCCTGCTGCACCTGCTCCAGCGATAACAATCTTGAGCGATCAGAGTTCTTTTTTGGTAATTTTCAGAGCATTGATGAGCCCAGCAAGCACCACGATAGCCGTTCCATGCTGATCATCATGAAAAACAGGAATGTTGAGCCTCTTTTTAAGCTCTTCTTCAATATAAAAGCAGTTAGGAGCAGCAATATCTTCCAAGTTAATCCCTCAAAAACTCGGAGCAATACGCTCTACAGTCGCAATAACTTCATCAGGATCTTGAGTATTTAGCACAAGGGGAATCGCATCTACATCACCAAAAGCCTTGAACAGCACAGCTTTTCCCTCCATCACTGGCAATCCCGCAAGTCCTCCGATATTTCCAAGCCCCAAAACGGCACTTCCTTCACTCACCACAGCAACACTTCTGCTTTTCCAAGTGTAGTCATAGGCTTTTTCTGGATCTTCTGCGATCTCTAGGCAGGGCTGGGCAACTCACGGACTGTAATAAGTGGAGAGATCTTCTCTTGTTTCTAAAGGAACACGCGAAGTAATTCAGACTTTTCATTTATGTTTTTTATGTTCTTCTAAAGAACGCGTATAGTAATTCATCGGTTTTTTTGTAAAAAAATAAATCTGAAAGTTCACTTTAGGGTTTTATAAAAATAAATCAAGCTTTTTCATTTTTCTTTTTTCTTTCTCGGTCTTTTCTTCGTCTTTTATAAATAGATTTCTACTTTATCGTCTTTTATTTTTTAGGTTTTCTAAAGATAAATAAATCAAGCTTTTGAAAAGATGTTTTTTAATAGCTACTTCAAAAAAGTCAATTTCCTCCGAGGATTCTAAGACCTTAATTCTCAAAATAGGCTTGCATTAAGCTCTTAAAAGAATATAGTGGTAGGCACCTAAAAATAAAAGCCTATAAGAAAATAAAAGACAAGTATGAAGTTTGCCTTGCGATAGCAAGCTGAACTTCCGAAGTCATAGAGAGGACTTTGCTACTCATTCTCTCTAAAAGGTAGGAAGTGGACTATCTTAACTAAGAAGAAAGCGAATATCGCCACTTCGGTATTTGCAAAACATAAAACAAAAAAATTTAATGAAAACAAAAATTTTTGCACTGCTTGCAGTGCTTGTAATGTTTGCAGGAGTTATGACTTCCTGCGATAAGAATGATTATGAGCCTATGGCTCCAGTGATATCCAATGATGATGTTTCCTCTAGTGTTCGAGGGGAGCTACGATCTTTATCAGATTTCGCTACTGGAGCATATAGTATTGATCAAATATATAAGAATGAGTATTCTCATATTTATCAATACGATAATTCGGCAACTTCCACTTATCCAAATGGATGGCCAGGAGGAACAACTGGTCCAGGTAATTGTTCTTGGTCAAATTATATTATGGCTGTCGGTTGTGTAGGACGGGCTTCGGGAACCATTGATTCTGATGACTATAAACTTGATAAAGCAAGAAGGCTAAAAGAGTTTATGAAGAATTCCCGTGGTTCTTATTTAAGAGGGGCTGTGATGCAGTATATCTATAAAGATTATGGATTGATTTATGATAATTCTAATAGGGTTGGTGTTCGTCATTGGACAACTAGTAAATCAAGAAGGAATCATGCGGTTATTACTGAAGAGCTTTTGAAGCATCTTAGAGATTTCAAAACTCCGATTGTGATGATTGGAACAACTGCTGGTGGATATGGACATTATTTCACTATAGTTAGTATTGTTTGGGGCGGAACGATAGAGAGTTCAGATATTTGGTTCTGTGATTCTACACAGGGATCAACTGGAGACTCATTTTCTGAGTCTGCTCAATCCTTGCCTTTGAAGACTTTCTTAAACCGAATGTCTAATGGTTCTTCCTCAGATTATACTCGTTGTAATGTCTTATTTACTTATAATTTAAATCTATAATTATAAGTAATTAAGCTTAATTTAGATAGAGGGGGAGTTATGCTCTCCCTCTTTTATATTTAAGATTGAAAAGAATTCTTAGAATAATATAAGTATAAAAATTTTATATTCTTTTACTTGTAAGAAAATGAAAACTTTTTTCCCTCTCATTCTTACAGTTTCTGGTTTCTTAGTTGCTTGCACTCCTCTTAATACCACAATTCCTTCCTCTTGATCTTCAACACCACAGACAAGTTTCTCAGGAGAGAAAGTGGTTTCAGATAACCCTTCTCATGAGGAGCTTACATTTGTGAGAAGTTATTCTGGAGTGGTAACAGGTAGCTCTATCTCTTGGAAGCGAAACATTGAAAAGATGACAACAGGTTATTTGCACCATTTTACCTTCCCTTATAAAGATGCTGGCGATGTAGGTAAGTCATCCTCTGTTATTCTCCGTTTTCAAGATAGTAGAAGCATAGAAGAACAGGATATTGAGAAAGGATTGCAAGGTTATGAGTTAAGTGTTCCGAAGTTGAATATCATTGCATGAGGTGGCTCAATCACAAGACCACATGATTTTGGACTCAGGTGTTTTACCTCATACTCTAAAGAGCATAGAAAAGCGTATCCTCCTCAAAGTTTTTTGTTTCCATCAGGAACTTGAGAGCAAGTCTTTATTTCTTCGTATAAAGAACTTTCCAGTATGACGATTCCTTATATGAATTATCTTGAAGAGCCAGTATGGTGGATCAATAAACAGGTCTTCCCTCAATATCTGGGAGTTGATCCTAAACTAGCTGAACATTATGGAAAAGAAGATTGTATTGTTGTAGTAGGAAAGGCAGAACATTTCTCAGATTTGCCTTTTGTTTTCAAAGGAAAGGCTTCTCAAGCTCTTATTGCACTGACACAAAATAAAACTAAACTTTCAAAGTGTAAAGAATTACTAGGACACGAACGAACCATAGAATTTTATACAGATAAAGATCTTTGCACCTTGTGGCTTGATAAAAATACTACACTTACTGCTCTTGAGATATAAAAATTCTTCACAATGAGGGATTTTTTCTTTCCTCTAAAATCCACAACTTCCTCTTGCAAAGCTCTTAGATATTCCTAGACTTCTAATATCTTTATTCTCTAACCAACTACTATCATGGCTGTAAAGTATAATGTTATTGAAAGAAAGAATCCGCTCAAACCTACTGAAGCTCCAAAATTTTATGCTTCAGCAAAGGCTGATGGGGAAGTAAGCTTCAAGGCACTTGCCAAAGAAATCGCAGCTGCTGGCTCTACCGTTTCAGATAGTGATATGCTTGCGGTATTAAATGATCTCAATAAACTTTTAATCAAGCATCTTTCAGAGGGAAAGATTGTAAGGTTTGGAGATTTTGGAAGTTTTCAAATATCAGTATCAAGTGAAGGAGTAGAAAAAGCTGACAAATTCACTGCGAGCAATATTACAGGCAACAAGATTCAATTTCGTCCTTGAGCTGAATTAAAAGCAATGCTTGCAACAGTAAAATATGAGAAGCTGAAAGCTTAGCAAAAATGTCCGTATGTTTTGCTGAAAATGTCCGTATCTTTTTATCAACTTGTCCGTATATTTTTATCCAAGGGTAATTATCTTTCTTTCAAGAGGTAGTTACCCTTTTTCATAAAAGGAAGAAAGAAGTCCTTGCTTTTGAGCGGGAGATAACTATTTTTTACTTGTTTTCAAATACGCTTTTTTTGAAAATTTAGGGGATTAAATTACTACGATTACAAAGTAATTGTCTTTGCAAGGAAGGGAGACTCCCGAAGTAATCTACTTAAAAGAACTGTCTTTCTGAGGCAAAGCCGAAGAATATAAATTATTTCCTTCACTTCGTTCAGGAAGACAGGTTTGCTTCTTCACTGGATTGCTTCACTTCGTTCGCAATGACAGGTTTGCTTACTACATTCTGAATTATACACTCATTTTATTTCATTTCTTTCTTATAATGCAAAGCTTAACTTCTCAGGAAATCAGACAAAGACGATCAGATTTTTGGACTTCTAAAGCACATACGCATTTACCAGAAGCCTCACTTATCGCAGACAAGGAATCTACTGCGCTTTTCAATGTTGCGGGAATGCAGCCGCTTATTCCTTACCTTGCTGGGAAAGAGCATCCGCTTGGGCATAGGCTTTTTAATATCCAAAAATGCGTAAGAACGGTGGATATTGACGAGGTTTGAGATAGTTCACATCTGACTTTCTTTGAGATGATGGGAAACTGGAGCTTGGGTGATTATTTCAAGCAGGAGGCGATTCAGTGGAGCTATGAGTTCCTCGTAGAGAAGCTGAATTTTGATCCTTGTAAATTAGCCGTAACCGTTTTTGAGGGGAATGAAGATGCTCCGAGAGATGAGATCGCTTTTGAAGCATGGAAACAAGCAGGACTTCCTGAGGAGAGAATCTCTTTTTTGGATGCTAAAAATAACCGATGGAGTCCAGGTCCTGTTGGTCCTTGCGGTCCTGATACGGAGATTTACTACCGAGTAGGGGAATCAGAATTTCCACCTGCTGGTTCTAATGTAAAAACTGATGAGGACAATTGGCTAGAAATCTGGAATAATGTATTTATGGAGTTTTATAGAGATGAAAAGGGAATCCTGACCAAGCTTTCTCAGCAGAATGTGGATACCGGAATGGGACTAGAAAGAATGTGTAAGGTTCTTCAGCACAAGGAAAGCGTTTATGAAACCGATCTTTTCGCCCCTTTCCTGCATATGCTAGAACAGGCAACTGAACTCAAGTATGCCGACCAGCAGAGAAAATTCAGAATTATTGCTGATCATTTGAGAACAGCGTTTATGCTGATCAACGATGGGCTTACGCCTTCTAATGTCGGAGCTGGCTATGTTTTGAGGATGATTATCAGGAGAGGATATTACAATCTCTTTTTGCTCAGAAAGATGATGAAGCCGGAGCTGGAGCATTTTATAGATCAGGCTTTCGTGGCATTCAAAGGGCTTAGAGAGTTTAATGAGCCGATGATCAAAAAGGTACTCCTTCAGGAGATTGCTCAGTTTGAGAAAACTATTCATAATGGAGAGAAAATTCTGACTGAACTCTTGGATAAGCTTACTGCCGAAG
>CAUTUR010000006.1:0-31242 GCA_963541585.1 uncultured bacterium
CCAAACCTAAAGCATAGTTGATGATTCTATGAACGAGGTTGATGGTTTTTTTCGTGGCATCTCCTTGAGTTTCTATTTTTTCATTACTTTCCAGTAAATTATCTATTTTATTATCACTTTCTGCAGAATGAATGATATCATGAGTTCCCTCACGAATTGCATTTTCTTCTGGTGGGATAATAATTTGCTCAGAATCATTGGTAAGAATAGGGTCTCTTTTGTCGCTAATAGATGGCAAGGCAAAAGTCGTGTTGAGCAAACATAATCCTCCTAAGATCAAAAATCAGATTTTTTTTCACATGAAGTTTTGCTATGAAAAAGATATAAATCACGCCTAAGTATACCTATCTTATCTAAAAAAAGCAAATTTTGTCTCATTTTCTGGAATAAATGGATTTTTGTTTTTTTGAAAATCTTGTCATTATTAGCAGAAAAAATCTGATTTAAATACATCAAAAAAAATGGGTAACCAAGTACTCATTTTTAATAGTGGGGCGACTGATGGGATTCGAACCCACGACCCTCTGGACCACAATCAGATGCTCTAACCAACTGAGCTACAGTCGCCATTCCATTTAACAAAGCTTGGATGATGAATCCAATGGTGGATATGACCATTCTTTTTGATCATTCTTTCCAATTTTATTGCTTTTGTTTTTGTAGATTTCTCAAAGTATCCAACGATGACAAGATTTTTCATCTTGCGAGTTGTAGGAGTCTTTCAGAGTAAATGTTGACGGTATCTCAGCTCCAGATCTGAAGTATATCCAATATAATGCTGTTTATCTCATTTCAAAATATAGACATAGAACATCTTGTTTTGAAAAGGATAAAGCTCTGGCCCATCCCGCAGCCCTGCGGGACTCTAACCAACTGAGCTACAGTCGCCATCTTTACAAGATTCCTTATAGTGAAAAAACAAATGATTTCAAGTGTTTTATTCTGCTTTTGATCTTTTCTTGCTATCAAGATGAAAAAAACTACACTATCAGGCAGTTTTTATCTGAACCGAGCATTATGCAAACTACGATACAACAAGCCAATTCATCAACCTATCAACAGGCAAAAAATCTGATTCAAAATTGAGAAGTAGTGGCTTTCCCAACAGAAACGATTTACGGGCTTGGAGCTGATGCTTTGAATCCTCAAGCAGTAAAAAAAATTTTTGAAATCAAGTGAAGACCAAGTTCTAATCCTTTGATTGTTCATATTGGTGAAAAGGCTCAGATTTCAGAGCTTTGAATCGTAGAAAATCATTTTCAGCAGCAGATTATTGATAAACTTTTCCCATGACCGCTTACCTTACTTTTGAAAAAAAAGGAAGTGATTCCAGAGATCGTAACTTCTAATCCTTTCGTGGGTATTAGAATGCCTTCTAATCAGGTAGCACAAGAATTTCTAAAGGTGGTAGAAAGACCGATTGCTGCCCCAAGTGCGAATATTTCATGAAAGCCTAGTCCGACTTCAGCTACTATGGTGCTTGATAATGTTGATGGGAAAATTGAACTGATTATTGATGGAGGAGCTTCAGATTTTGGGATTGAATCGACAGTTATTAAGGTAGATGAAGAAAATGGAAAGTGAAAAATCTGAATTTTGAGGCCTTGATTTATTACAAAGGAGGACTTAGAACTTTTTTTTAAAGGACAAGAAGTAGAAGTGGAGTATACAAGCAAAGACAAAAATATGTCACCAGGGACGAGGTTTAAGCATTATACTATAGATGCGGAGATTTATATGATAGAACATCTTCAGGAAATTCCAAAAAATTTAGATGAACCTACGGCTATTATTGCTACGATAGAACGATTTTCTCGTGAGGGAAGTTTTTTCGGTAAAAATGATTATTTTGATCAGCATGGATTAGAGCTTGAGCGAGGAACCGAACAGAATCTTGCAAGCTGTGCACATACCCTCTTTGATCTTTATCATTATTGCGAAAAACAAGGTATGAAGAGAGTTTATATTCAAAAGTTACCAGAAACTGGACTTGGATTTGCGATTATGAATAGAGTGAAAAGATCTGCAGAGCTTAATGCTCCTTTAGTTGATTAAAATTTCAAACAACAAAAAAATGCTGAGGAAGGGACTCGAACCCTCAAGCCAAAGGCATACGCACCTCAAGCGTACATGTATACCAGTTCCATCACCTCAGCATATTTACAGTGAGTAGTATATAAATTTCCTGTCCTATTGCAAGAAAGATTTGTATTTTTGTTCAGATTTCTTATAGTTTACTGCAGGAAATGCTTTTTATCTTTATAAAATACAGATCATGCTTTATGAAAAACTTACTGAAGACTACAAAATAGCGATGAAAGAGAAACAAGAAACCAAAAAATCTGCTCTTAATTTCGTTTTGGCTCAGATTAAGAATAAAAAGATTGAACTTCAGAGAGATCCTAATGATGATGAAATTATTGCACTTCTCAAAAAAGAAGTAAAATCCCTCAATGAAGCACTTTCCTTCCTTGAAAAAGCAGATAAACCTGCAGAACTTGCCGAGGAACAAGAAAAAAAAGTAATTTTGGAGTCCTATCTTCCAGCGATGCTTGATAAAGAAGCAACGAAAAAGCTGATTGAATCGCTTGTTTCAGAATTACAAATCGCTGATCTCAAGACGGGGAGAGGGCTCTTGATGAAAGAACTCATGGCAAAACATAAGAGCGAACTTGATGGTAGTCTTGTGAATCAAATTATCAATGAAATGCTTTAATTTCTAGGTGCGATGATAATGAAAAACATGAAAAATCTGATTTTTGTCTTTCTTTTTAGTATTTTTGCTATTACGAGTAGTAGCTCTGTTTTTGCTGATAAGATAAATGGTATTAATCCAGATCTTGAAGAGGGCGCTACAGAAACGACAAGTGCTGCTAAAGGAGCTTATGAACAAGTTTCTCAAAAAAACGGGTGGGATAACAATAACTGAGATTCGAAAAATAGAAACGGATGAGATATGAAGGAAGAAAAAGTTTGTAAGTGAATCAAGCTTAATACGGATGTACCTTTTGTCTGAAGATGTATTGGGACGACAACAAGCGATAAAACGACTCAACTTAACGCTTTCCCAAAACTCATGTGAGCAATGATGAGGCTTATTATGACCGTAATTATGGTCCTTTCAATTCTAATGATTGTGGTTGCTGGGGTAATGATGACAACAGGAGGGGTTGAAAAAGGAAACTATACTAAAGGATTAGAAATTATCAAGAAAGTTGCAGTTGGAATCGCATTACTCTGAGCTTCCGGAGTTATTTTGAAGCTTATTAATCCAAACTTCTTCGTTTAGAAGAACTTGCAAACCAGGATTAACTCTTTATACTAGATTCAGTTTTTATTCACTTTGTAGAAAAAAATGTCAATTCAGATTAGACTCGATGGAGGATATCAGATAGAGAAATCATTATTTTTTGGATATGCTTATGTGCATAATGCTTTGATCAATCTCGCTTCTGAGGTGGGTGAGGATATGAGGTATCATGAAGGAGAAATTCTTATCGTTGATTATCCTGGAGAATATGATATTAAAGGTTGGACGATCAAGGCCTTTGTAGGTCAGAACCAAAAACTCAATTATCTTATTCAAGGAAATAATAAAAAATTCTGAATTATCCAGTCTCCAGATGTACTAGAACTAGAGGAGGTTGATCGTATGGATACTTGGCTTTATCTCTGAGAGGCGATTGAAAAGAAGCTAGATCAGCTTGAACTTGAGGGAGAAAGAATTGATCTCGCAAAGTTAGAAAAGCAAGAGGATTAAAATTGAGTATTCCTATTGGATTTTTTCTATTCTTCCAAAATAAGGGTACAAGATTTGATCGTATCAACCCAATAAAATCCTTCTGGACAAATAGGAGCAATTTCAGGTTTTTCTCTAGGCAATTCATTTTGAGGAGTTCCTCCACAGCCACTAAACATAAAGGAGAAAAGAAAGAAACTCCCAAGGAGGATTTTTTTCATATTTCGGTTTTATAGATTAAAAATTATTTCGTTTCAATCAGCATCATCCCATCTCCTGGCTCACTCGGAAGAATCTGATAATTGATTTGATTTTTTTCTAGGAATTCGTATAATCAAGTCAGTTTTGTTTGATACTTGACGACATCGTCCAAGAGTATGATATTTTCCGAGCTAAGATGTTCTTGTATTTTCTCTAAATAGGTTCCATACTGGCTTTTCTGAGCATCAATGAATACAAAATCACAGTGCACGGGCAATACGCTTGCTGTTGTTTCAGATTTCGTGATATCAAACGGATACAGAGTCGTATTCCAGCATTTTGCCTGATGAATATTTCTCTGTGCTTCCAAATAGGCAGGATACGCCACTTCAAACGAAGTAAGCTGACCTCACCATTCCGCAATCGTACTTGCAATCACGATACTACTATATCCCACAGCTGAACCAATTTCCAGACAGGTTTTTGGCTGGTGTTTTTGGAGGAGTTTACGAATGTGAAGCTCGCTCTCAGGAGAAATCAGTGGAATATGTCTCGCCTCACAAGAAGCCCTTAATTGAGTCAAAAACTCGTTTAACATCTTATTTACTTTTAAATTAAAAATTCAAAAAATGGAAACGACAATGCAATCAAACATTTCTATCAATTTGTGAGAGAAAAACAACAAAAAATCTGATCAGACTTCTCGTTCGTCCAGACCTCGCAGATCTTCAAGCCAACAACCCCTTTCTTCAGAGGCTTTTCTCAGACATAGAAACAAGCCTGTAAGCAAGAAAATTGAAGATCCAAAGAAATTGATCAAAAGAGGCGAAAAACCAGTCAGAATTTTTGGACTTTGAGGACTAGAACAGATCGGATCAAATATGAATGTCGTAGAGTATGAAAACGATATTCTCGTTATTGATGCCGGTATGGAGTTTGCTGATGATAATATGCCAGGTGTGGATTACATTATCCCAGATGTAAGCTATCTTGTAGCCAAAAAGAAAAATATCAAAGGAATCGTGATTACGCACGGACATTTGGATCATATTGGAGCCTTGAAAAATATTTTGGAACCGCTTGGCTATCCAACGATCTATACTGCTCCTTTGACAATCGGTATGATCAAGAGGAGTTTAGATGAAAAAGATGCAAAAAATCTGAAATTTAAGCAGGTAGATCCTGATATGGATATTTTCAAACTCGGAGTCTTTACTTTGGAGTTTTTCAGAGTGAACCACTCTATTCCAGAGTCTATGGGGCTTTCTCTCCATACACCAAAGGGACTGGTTGTTTTTTCTGGGGATTTTAAGATTGATTTTACGCCAGCGATAGATAAACCTGCGGACCTTGGAAAAATCTCTAGAATCGGACAGGAAGGAGTCAGACTTTATCTCTGAGAATCTACCAATGCCAATAAACCTGGACATTCCGTATCAGAAAAGGTTATTGGAGAAAATATTGATAAAGTGATCAATGCTTACAAGCATCAGAGAATGATTGTTTCAACCTTTGCTTCCAATGTGGGAAGAATTATTCAGATTATCAATAGTGCTGTAAAGTATGATAAGGTGGTTTTCCTTGCTGGGAGATCTATGGTGCTTAATGTACAACTTTGTCAGGAGCTTGGTTATATTCAGGCTCCCAAAGGGATGATTCGTCAGCTTTCTTCTGAAGCGGAATCTATGCCTGATGAAAAGGTGCTTGTCCTTTGTACCGGTTCTCAAGGGGAAGAAAATTCAGCTTTAGTGAGGATGGCAAAAGGAGAATTTAAGGATTTTATGCTCAGACCAAGAGATGCGGTTTTGCTCTCTTCTCATACGATTCCTGGAAATGAAAAAGCGGTAATCTGAATGATCAATGCGTTGGTTCGCCTTGGGGTAGAAGTCATTGATGAGCCAGGTTTGGATACCCATACTTCAGGACATGGATACCAAGAGGATTTGAAGATGATGTTTTCGCTCTTGAATCCTGAATATTTTTGTCCAATCCACGGAGAGCCGTATATGAGACATGCAAACAAAAAAGTTGCAATGATGATGGGAATCCCTGAAGATAAAGTGCTTCTCCCTGATAATGGTCAGATTGTTGAAATGTATGATGAGGTGGCTTTTGTTTCAGAGAAGAGGATCAAGCTTGATACTGTGATGATTGATGGAAAAGGGCAGGGACACTTGTCTGGAGAATATGTGATGAAAGCGAGATCAATTATGGCAGAAAACGGAATTGTTAGTTTGATTTTCAAGGTGGATACCAAGACAAGAGAACTCGTCGGAAATATCCAGATTGAATCCAGAGGATTTGTCTATTCTTCAGAGGTAAAAAAGATTCATACGCAGATTGTAGAGTTCGCGAGAGCAAAATACAACGATAACTGTAAAAAGAGAATGGATATTAAGGACAATCTCAAACTTATCAGAGAAGAACTCGGAGAATATATCACCAAAATCATCGGTAGAGTGCCAATGCTCATGCTGATGTATGTGTATATCAATCGTGAAGCCGTGCAAAATATTCAGGTAGAGCCAAATGATGAAATTATTGGGATGACGCTTGAAGAGCAGGGCTATAAGGATTAAATTATCTGTGAAATCTTAAAAGTCAAGAAAAATCTGATTGTAGTGAGTCAGATTTTTTCTTTTTATTTGGTTTTTGAGTATACTTAGTATGAAGACTTTTTTACTCCTATCATACAAAGATGCCAACAAATATCGAAAAACTTCAACAAGAAAACCAAGCTATCAAAGCAGAATTAGATGCTTTAAAAGCTATAACTGAAACGAAAGAAAAGGAAAAAAAGAAATCTGAACTAGAATCTCGTATTCAGAAGGCTAAACAAGAAGCTCAAGCTGAATATCAACAAGAATCCAATCAAAATACTTGTGAAAAAATTAAGGCAGAACAGGAAAAATTAGAAACCTTTTCCTTAGAGCTAAATATTTTATGAAAGGAGATGGGCGTTTCAAATCCTGCTTCCTTAGCTCAGAAAAATCAAATTAAAACAACAGAAAATGCTAATCCTTCAGAAGAAAAACCGTGAATCTGGGCTTCTACCAAAAACTTTGTTTCTGAGCAACGGAATAATGTTTGGGATAGAGAAAAATGGAAAGAAGAATCAGGGAAAAATGCACTTCGTACCGCATGATTTTTGGCTACAGGAGTTGGTGCTATAGCTTTAGCATATAAGGGGATCAAGACTCTTTTTGGATCTGATGCATCAGAGAATGAAGAAGCTAATGAAATAGAAGAAAAAGAAGAAACTTCAAAGAAGAACAAGAAAAAAGGTTTTCGGGATAAACGATATGGGAAAACTTTGAAATGGTTAGGAATTGGAGCATGAGTTGGGGGTGTTGGATACTACATTGGGAAATGGTTTGGCTGGTGGTGAAAAGATGGTACATGAGAATGAGCAGATGCTACAGATGGAGCAGAAAGTCAGGTAATTAATACAGTAAATCTTAAAAAAGAAAATCCAGAGAAATTTGCAAAATATCAGGGAATGTGAGCAAATATTGATAGTCAATATAATCAGATTATGAAAAAAGAACTAGATGCTGGATGGAAAGGTATAAGTATTGCTGATGGATATGAGAAGTATGCAGCAAAAAACAAGTTAAGCAAGGAAGATTTTCAAGCAACTGTTCCAATGTGTATTGATAATGAATTTAGTTCAGTTGATGATTTACTTTCCGAGGGAGGATATTACGGATATTTGAGAGAAAAAAGTCTTGTAGATTTAAAATCTTTTCTTATTGGGAAGGGAAAAGAGTGGATTGGTAAAATTATGGGACCATATTTGTTAAATCTAACTTCTTTTATTCCTTTTGTAGGTGATGACCGGTCAGAATCTTTAATGAAATGGTTGGAATCTGGAGAACCAGCAGAAAGAGAATCAGAATTAAAACTTTTCTTTAGACAGTATGCTAAAGTAGTAAACTATACACAAGATAAGCGTTCTAGATTGATAGAAAAAATTGCTGAGGAAAAAATAAAAACTGTGGGAACTGAATTTTCAACGATAGATGATGCTCTTGATGATGAAGAATGGCTTGAAAGTCATGTATATTCTGATGATCGTTATAAAAATTTTATGGGAGGAAAACTTCATCAGGCAATTGATGTGATGAAAAATCAATCACTCTTTGATGATCAACTTTCAATGAGAATGAAAAAGCAGATGGAATCGGCAGATGCCCAAAGAGATCAATTATTAAAAACTAAGGATGGAAAAGATGCGCTCCAGAGGCTTTGAGAATCAAAAAATAATATGAGTCCTGAGATCTGTCGTGAAGAGATTCAGGTTTGTAAGAACGTTGCAGAGGATGTTAAAGAAAATTTTGATAAAGATTGGAGTTATCTCTATTTTTGATCTGCTCATGCTGTAATCAATTCAGATCAGAAGAATATCCAAGAATTCCTTAAAGAATCAGGTCTTTGAGATCTAAAATCTTGAATCCTTGAATCACTCAAACATTTTGAGAAAAAGTTTGAAAGTTGAGATATGAGTACAGAAGATATTAATCTTTATAAAAATCAGATTAATAGTTATTTTGCTATGAAAAAGGAGATTTTGATCTGAGCAGAAGCAATTCAACAAATGAAAGTAGATAATTCTAGTCGATGAGAGAGAGTATTGAACATCGGAAAGGCTGCAATAGGAGATATTTTGCATCATACTACCCAATCCTTGAAATCCTTTAAGGATGGTAATTTTATAACTTGATGGTTGCAAGCGACCTTACCTTTGACTTTATGAGGACTTGTTATTTCTCAAATTGGGAAGTGGAAGGGAAATAGAAAAATTGAAATTTTGTGAAGATTTATGAGAAATTCGAATCTATTTTCTGCAACACGATACCTTAGAGGAAAAGTTGTTCGCCGTATGTCAAATAAAAATCTGAATTTTATACCTAATTGGCTCTTATCTTCAAGGTATGATATCCCTCATGGAGATCAATTACTCTTTCAGGATATTATCGAAGGAAAGGTTAACGGAGAAACGGCACAGAGATTAATTAAAAAATCAAATGCTCAATGGAAATATGGGAAGGGGCTTAATTCTCTCTCGGAGTTTATGCAAAAAGTAGCAGGAAAATCTGATACTGAGCTTCCGGCTAAGCAACTGCAAGTTCTCTTTAATAATGATGCAAAAATTTCTTTTACTAAAAATAAATCTCTGAGAGACTTATTCTTTAGATTAGAAAAAATTTCCACGTGGGAACAAACAAAAGTAGTTCGAAATGGATATCGTCAAAAAATTTACACTCCGTCTGGATTTCATCATGTAGAGATGCTTGAAAAATTTATGGCGGGAACGTCTGGACAATCTTCTCCATTTATGAAGCTTTCTGAAAATCAAAAATATCTTTTTAGAGAGCTAGTATATGAGGGAAAGTTCACAAAAATAGAGGAGCTTAGTGCAATAATTAAAAATATAGATAAAATTAATTTAGAAAAAATTGAACGCTGAAAGATATCTCGTTTAGCGAAGGAACTTTCTCAATCATTATCAGATTTTAATGATATTTCTACCTTGAATACTAAGGTATCTTCCTCTCTTGAAAGGCCATTAACTCAATTCATAGATGATGGAGGAAGGCTTACAGATGAAGCTGTAGAAACTACAACACAAACTTTAAAAAACAATCCAATCTTTAATGATTTGGGAGAACAAAAGAAGCTTCTAGATATGGAATTGGAGAGATTAAATCAGCTTCCTACTAAGACATCAGTTGATCAGGCTCGTCTTACTAAACTGGAACAGCAACTTGCTAAACTTGAAAATTTTGAAAAACAGCTTTTGCAGTGATGAGAAAAAACGGTCAATGAAAGTTCAGAACTTTTGACACTTTTGAAAAAATGAAAAAATCTGAATACTGCTATTGAACAGCTTAATCTTCTTAAAAAACTTGAAGGAGAAAAATTTATGAGTAACATTATTGATCCAAGGACCTGAAAGGGATTTGAGAGTCCTCTTGATGATGTAATCAAATCGCTTGATGAGGCTGCAATTCGTTCACTCAAGGGAAATAAAGTTTCTGGTGTGAGTGATGATGCTCTTGAGGCTCTTGCTAAAACATTTGCTGATATTAAGATTGCGAAAAATACGAAGAATCTCTTTGTTAATGCAGATGATCTTTTAAAGGGGGTTAAAATAATGGTTAAAATCTTTGCTAAGATGACGTAATATTTATTCTATTTGTAGATGATAATGGGAGAAATCGGGCAGTTGAAATCTGAGATATCAGACCAATATCTCAAGGATTTTAAACAAGAACTGGGGTGGATAAAATCTTTAGCACTTTTGCCAATAGAAAAAAAAGTAAAGAAAATTCTGACTTGAGAATTTCAGCTCCCTGAAAAATTTGATGCGGTTAAAGAATTTGGTTGGTGGAAAGAAGTTATCAATTTTGTTTCTCCTGCCTTAGCTAATCAGATTTTTGATTTTATGAAAGAAAAAAGATTAAGGATAGAGGAAAGAAAAACTGAAGAAGAACTTCGTAATCTAAAGGCAGAAATTTTATGAAATAAAAAAGAAAAACCTAACTCTAATCAACAGGAAGATGCTCAGAATAACCAAACGGACTCTTATCAAAAAAATACCGAAAAAGTAGTAATTTCAGATTCAGACTCACAAAGATCTCCTTCCTATCAAAAAGGGGATTCTCAGAATATTCCTCAAATTGAGGAAGATGTATCCGATCAAACAGAGAAAACTGATTCTTCGAGGATTAATTCAGTTTCTGTAGGAGTAACTACCAGTATTGCCTGAGTTTCTGCTACCAAAATTTTGGCAACCAAGCTCAATGCAAGAGAATTGTCTCATATGGCAGAAAAATTTGATGCTAAGCAAGCAAAAGAAATTCTTAATAATGCTATTGAGGCCTTAGAGAAACAAAAAGTGGCGAATAATAGCCGTTTAAGTGCGAAACAAATTAAAACCATCGATAAACATATTGAAAAATTGAAAAACTGAATAACGAGTGTAGATGATGACGTTATTAAGCTTTTAAAAGAGTGGCAGAAACTTGATACTAAATTGCCAAAAAAACTTTTGGTAGAATGCGGACTTACTGTTTCTCAGCTTACAAAAATAGATAAATTGGCTCCTCAGTTAGTTGGAAAAGATTCTCAGGCTATTAAGGAAGTTCTGGTTCAGAATGGTTTATCAAAGGTAAGTGATGATCTTATTTCTACTTTATCAAAGGCATCAACAGAAGCAGAGCTTAAGAGTATGACCATGATCTTAAAACATGGAACAAGAGTAAATAGATTTGTTCAGGCTTTTACTGGTGCAATGTTGATTGATGTAGCCTGTTTATGATTGGATGTTTGGATGTATCTTGAAACTCAAAAAGAGGCTGATTTAATCGAAAAAGTAAACGAAGTTAGGGCTCAAAATAAGAAAAATCAGGCAAATACACAACTTTGGATTGGTATTAGTTCGGTAGCAGTGGAAGCAGCAATTATCATTACTGCCATGAGCGGAGGGACAGCTGTAGGAGGTCCCTTTGGAACGGTCGCAGGATTGGTTGTTGGAGGAGCTTCCGCAGTGGCAAGTATAGGGGTAGATACTCTCTATTTTGATGTAAAAGATTTTTATATGCAAAATAAAGAAGATTTTGTTAGGCAGAAGCATGCTCAGCTTGTTCAAGCGATTCTTCAAGGACTTCACAATCAAAAAATAGGAAATTCAAGTCTAAATGAAATAATAGGCTCCCCAGAACCATCCCAAAAAGTAGAAAGTTTGAATGATGCTTGTTGGTCAGTGCTTTTTCTTGATGAACTACAAAATGGAGATTTTGCGGGTTATAGTCCATTTTGGGAATACCTTCAGGGTGGAGAAAAAAAATCTGATTTCGAAAAACGCCTTTCCTCTGAGCAGTTAAGTGAATTTAGGCAGAAATGGTCTGAAATAGAAAAGAAGATTGCTAAAAGAATAGAATATCTTCATCAAATGTTTGAAAAACCAGAGCTAGTTCAGGTTTTAAAAAAATGAAACGCTATGGCATATATTTCACTGCTTTCTACTCAGTCAAAAGCTTATGGAGAGATGCAGGCTTGTGGTAAATGGAATCAGTCGTTAGATTTTAATAAAAATCTTGCGAACTATAAATCAGATTTTTTTGCTGATTTTTCGAAAGAGAAATTAAAGAAGATAGAAAAAATCAAAACAGAACAACCAGAACTTTTCCAAGAGCTGATGGCTACAGCAAGTTTATCTTCACTCTTGAAAGAAACACAGATTGATTTAAATTATGATGAGAATGTGAAGTTAGTAGCTAAATATCAAGAATGGATAAATTTAACAGCAACAAATGAGGAAAAAATAAAGTTAGAGATTCCTGATTCTTACAAAAACATGAGATTTATAGAGGGACTTTTAGAGGTTGATTTTGAAGTTGATAAGGTTTCTTTTCCTGAAAACTCTGTCGATCAGATTAAGGGGCTTGTTGCTCTTAGACAGGAAAGATACGCTGAAATGGAGATTTCAGATGATCCTATGCAAAATGTTTTGTATAGATTAGCAAAAGAATTATATGGATATTCAGGAAATAATAAAAAAGCTGATTTAATGAGTTTCTACTCTGAAAATTTAGCTAATAATCAGGGAATCTACTTCTCAGATAAACGAAAAATAAATGAAGATTGGCGAAAAGATTTTTCGCTAAATACAGAACTTCCTTCTCGTTTTCCTAAATCAGAACTCAATGCAAAAGTTGATAAATTTCTTACCAGTGAGTTCTGAACGCGTTGGATAAAACAGATTACGATGTTTGGTATAGCATGATGATTATTTTGATCAATAAATGCTACTGTTTCTTGAACAAGAGCCTCTAGTATTGATACTCCAACAGAAACTATGGATACATCACTTCAGAAAGAATTCGAAGCTAAAATTCATTCTCTTCTTAAGGAAGAACTTTCTTATCATACTTTAGAATATCAAAAAAAGATTAAAAGTCAGATTTCGTCTTTTGTTGCTAAAAATGCTAAAAATTGAGCTTATATTGAGTTGCCGTATTATCTTCTGATTCAAGCTAGGAGAGCAGGATTGGGAGATCTTCAGAGAAAGTTTTTTACTCGAAAAAATAATAAACTTGAGATTCTTTCAATGAAATCAGAGCTTTCTAATGATGTAAATCTAGATGCACATCAGCAGTATCTTACTCCACAACGTGAAAGTTATACATCTGAAGAGCAATCTTTAATCAGTCGCGTGGAAGTAGCTCATAAGAAGTTACTTTCACTTCGTAAAGTGCAAGGAGTTTTGACCCATGAAGATGAGTTAGATCTTCCAAAAGAAGTAGAAGTTCTTATAGGAGATAAGTATAAAGAGTGGGAGAAGTTTAAATCAGATCTTCTTTATTATGATGCTGAAGTTGCAGCTTCCACTGAAATATTAGATCGTTATCAAGAGTTTGCAAAGTATTTTGAAGATTTGTATTCATGAATTTTAATTTCGCTCTCAACTTTTAAAACTTCTAATGATATTGATAGTTTTTGATTATATCAGCAGGCTTTGAGTTATGGTGAAGGAAACTTTTTTGATAATCAGGGAAATCTAAGAAAACAACCTGAAGAATGAGGCTTAGAATTACTCAAAAATCAGAAAGTAAGTGATTTTTATACACAACAGTTAAAAAAGCAAAAAATCTGATCAAAAACTCTTGAGCAGCTCTGGAACTCAGAGGATAAAAACGAAAAAAATCTCGCTCATCAGGGGTCTATGTTGATTCTTACGGTAATTTTAGAAGAAGGACTTTTGAATAAAGCCAAGAATAATCAGGTCAAAGATATTAAAATTTGATCAAATTATTGGGATTCAGATACTATTTCTGCTTTAGATAATTCAGATGAATTGACTATGGAGATAACCAAAAACCTTGCTTCTATCTCTACTGTATCATTTTTAGATAGTTGAAGGATCAATAAACTAATTCAGAATCCTATTCAAATTAAGTCTTTATCTTCTTCACAAGAGCAACTTGTAAGAAAGGTAAATCCTCTTCAAAAGAAGATAGAAAAAACTGCAGAGGATATTGTTTGGCAAGATAAAAGAGGAAATATTCTTTATGATCCTGAAAAGTCATTGATTCAGTCTTGGGGATCTAATATTAAACTGACTGAAAAAGCCGATAAATACTATTTGAAAGATTTAAATCTCTGACTAGATTTAGAATCAGCACTTCGACTTGCAAATCTTGCTAATCGAGCAAAAGCAACGTATAAAGGAAAGATCATTGCTTTTGAATCTGAATGGATTCATGATGCACTCGTGGTAAAATGAGAAGGAATTTTTGCTGATGATATTGAAATCCTTTCTCAGGATACTTTGGGTCAACATTGTCCGTTTGCCAAAGATGATAAAAAAGCCGAACATTTAGCGAATTGGCTTACGAAAGTTATTAAATAATTTTTATATTTTTTACTTATAATGATGTCAAGTTTAGGAGATGCATTGAAAGAAATTGTAACTAATATTAAAAAGGATCCGGAAACAGAGGCACAGCTTCAAGGGTTTAGAAAGGAAATTGCTGAATCCTATGTTCAAAAATTAGAAAAAGAAAAATCAGATTTATTTCTTTCTATCGGAAGAGATTTGATAGTAGATTACTTAGTAGATGAAGGATTCACAGATAGCATTCATGACGCTTTTGTTGAAAAAGTATTGATTTCCCTTTCATCTAACTTTTCTGATCTTAAAGAATTTAGAGATAAACTTAAAAACGCTACAACAGATGATGTTCTTTCTTCGTTGAAAATTGAGATTGAAAAAGAAGTTGATAAAGATCCTCAAGAATCATCTTTAGCTCCAGAAAATAAAGAATTCGGAGCTTCAGTATCTAGCTTAACTTCTCCAGAATCTTCAAAGAATACAGGAATTGCTATCGATATTTCGCAATGAGCAGAAAATTTTTATGATCAACTTGAAGGGAAGGAAAAGCTAGATATTCAGGCTTTTTCTTTGGCATTTTATGGCTATGAAAAATTAAAATCTGAGCTTAAGAACCCAAAATATCTTACAGTTGTAGATTTTTCTAAATCTAATAAACAGGAAAGAATGTTTATTATTAATATGAAAACAAAAACTATCGAGAATTCTCTTTCGGTTGGACATGGAAAAAATTCAGGTGATGAGTTTGCCAAGAATTTTTCTGATACTTTAGGAAGTCGTCAGTCTAGTCTTGGGTTTTATAGAACACCATCAGAGATTACTAAATCTCATACTAAATCTTGGTATGGATTAAGAATGAATGGGATTGAAGATTCTAATGATAATGCTAATAATAGGGGAATTTATATGCATCCAGGTGGATTAAAATCTGAAGGTTGCTTTACTCTTCAAATGTCACAGCAGGAAGCTGATAAGATTATGAATAAATTGAAGGGGGACTCTTTACTTTTTGCTTATTATCCAAATGACAAATATTTAGCTTCATCAAAAATTATAGGAGAGAAGTATAAAAAAATAAATCAGTCTATTGCTTAAGATCGTAATTTTATATCTTAATGGTTACGAGATATGGATAAAGTTAATAATAGTGAGTATCAATCAAGTTGAGATATCGAGAATCTTCTGTTGCAGAGTAAGAATGATTTGAATTTTCTTAAAAAAGATATATTAAGGGAGTCATACATAAATAACTTGTATTCGCAGTTATGGTGAGCTGAAAAACCAGATTTAAACGCTTTTAGGTATGCAATGCATGCTTATTTGAGTTTAGTAGGTGATGCTAAGGGGAGGGCTTCATTAAAAAATAAAAACTATCTTACCGTCGTTGATTTTTCTAAATGAAGAAGCAAAAACAGATTTTATGTGATTAATTTGCTTACAAAAAAAATAGAATATGCTGTTCCAGTTTGACATGGTAAAGGTTCTTGAGAATGAGAAGTCCCTACCAGCTTTTCAAATAACACTTGATCCTTGCAGTCTAGTTTATGAGCGTTTAAAACCCCTGATCAAATAGTTCCGGCAAGTCATAATCGTTGGATGGGGTTAAGGTTAGATTGACTTGAGGGATTAAATAATAATGCTTCAGATCGTGGGATTTTTATCCATTATGGAGAAATGGAAAAGTCTGAATGATGTTTTATTCTGCCAATGGATGTAAAGCCAATGGAGATTATGGAAAAATTAAAGGGAGGGTCTTTACTCTTTGCATATCATCCTAAGTATGAAGGAAGATATAAATAATCTTAAGCTGATACTATTTTATTTCCTTATCTAAATAATCATGACCTTTTTAGAAGCAGCGAAAAATGTTTTTTCCTCTATAATAGATAAAGCAGATATTTCAGAGACTTCAGAAAATTTGCTTGCTCTCAAAAAAGAATTAGCAGAAGAATATATAAAAAAAATGGAAAAAGAAAAATCAGATCTATTCCTTTCTATCGGAAGAGATTCGGTGGTAGATTATCTCGTGGATGAGGGATTTACTGATGGCATCCATGATGCAGTAGTAGAGCAGGCTTTGAATTCTCTTTCTTGACTTTCATGAGATCTAAAAAATTTTAGAGAGAAGCTTAATAATGCCACTACTGAGCAAGAAATTGCGGATTTAAAGACTCAGATTCTGACCCCTTCAATAGAGTCTGAATCACCCTCTCAAGATCCAGATTCAACTCCTCAAGATCCAGATCCAATTTCAGATACAGATTCTTCAGCTTCACAGGTTGCTAATGTAGAAGAAACTGAGAAATCAGACACAAGAGCAATTTCTTCCTCTGAAAAAAAGGAAAACTTATGAAATATAGAAGGATTTGATGCTACAAAAATTCAGTCTTCACCTTTTCGTAAAAATCCCAAAACTGGAGTAACGCTGTGTGCTGCAACAGCTAAATTTAATGCACAGCAGTTTTGATTAACCTTTCCTTCAGGTAATGCCTGGGATGCTTCTACTGCGAAACCAACAGAAAAAGAATATCAAACTTCCTTACCAGCCTCTAAAATAGAGGAAAGGCCTAATAGAAATTGGACACCGCTTTCTATTTCAGATTTTGATGCTATGAAAGGAGTGAATGTAGCTGATATTTTCCCTGATTCCAAATCAGGGTACGGGCATAGAGCAGTAGCTTTTAGAGATAAAAATGGAGAATGGATGGTACTAGATCCTTATATCAAGGTCCCTTGAACGACATCTACAGCACCTAAAAAGTTAGAGGAATATATGAAATCTACGAAAGTTTTTAAAAGCCATTTCTACGCTGTAGGATAAGAATCTTTTCTGTTTGAAGATGTTTTTCAAAAAAGTATAAAAGAAATGCTTCTTTTATTTTATCCAAAGATTATGGAAGATGATTTGATTACTTTAGTTATTGAACGTGCTGAGCAAAAGATTCTTTCTCCTTATGTGCGATGAGGAATTGGAGAAGATGGATTTGATTGTTCAGGATTCTGGTATTCAATATTTTCTCAGTTGTGAATAGTTTTCCCTTCCCGTTTTACCGCTGCAATGTTTTCATCTCATAGCAGAAAAATTAGTAAAAATCAGATTAGAAGGGGAGATTTTATATTTTGGGATCAGAAACCATGATCAAAAAAGCATAATCCTATTTATCATATAGAAATGGTCGTTAGTGCTCCCTTTATGAGATATGGTAAAAGCTATGTGAAAACACTTGGTTCTTCAAGCAGTAAAGGAATCTTTGATATAAAAGGGAAAAGGTTAGAGCAGTCTGGAGTGGGTTACAGAATAAGAGAAATCACACAATATCGTCATTTTTGAAGACCTCCTTATTATCTACAACTTGCTGAGTGCAAAAAACAGGAGATGAGGTCATAGAAATATCTTTTACCTACCAAAAAATTACTTCATCTAGGGAAAAAATCATAGAGAAATTTTAAGCACTATTTTGTTCTTTGTTTACGTTTCCATAGCTCAGTCCATACAAGAGCATAAAAGGATAGACGATCATTCTGTCTACGAAGCTATGCAAAACGAGACCTTCCAGTGCGAGTCCAAACATTCCTAAACCAAATGCACACAAAAGAGCAAGCTGATTGATGATTTTTTGGTCAGCTTTTTTTCCTTTTTTCATTTCAAGGAGTAAAGGTTTGATAGTTTTTAGTCCTACCCAGATAAGCCATAAGAAGCAAAAGAGCCGAGGTAAAAGCCCTATGAATCCATATTCCATAAAAATCTGAACATACTGATTCTCTGGATTGTAGCCATAGGTAGAAATTTCGTATTTTTGGTTAATTTCTTTAATCAGTTCACACCTTGGATTATCTTCAGATCTAAAACATAATTGGTGAGATGCTGGACCTGAATAGCCTGCTCATCGTCAGAAAAATGGGCTCTGCATTCAGATTTTTATCCCTTCTTCCAAAAGGACGAGATGGCCCGTATTTGAATGTTCTCTGGTAAAAATTCCCCTAAAATGCCAAAGTCCTGCAAGGAGGACAATAAAAGAAGGAATTCAGATATAGAAAATCAATTTTTTTGCTTGTTTTCGATAGATGATAAGTGCCAAAATGGCAGTTTGCAGGAGCCAAACTCCTAGCGCTGCCCTTGAAAGTGTTGAAAACGTTAATATTCAGAATCCTAAAGTCCATCGAATTTGTTCTTTTCTAGAGCGGAATCTGAGGTATATGAGTGCAAAGAGCGGTCGAAACGCAGTGAGAAAAAATCAGAGTCCAAGCGGTCTTTCAAAGAGAAATTGATTCCTCGCGAACCCTTGATTAATCTGAGAATAATACACAGCAGGTGGATTCGTACCCAGTGAACCTTCAAAATTACGAGCAGAGTAGCCAAAATGTCTTAACGAGTTCGGGATTAGAAAGATAATTCCCCACCAGATAAAACCTCCCCAGATTACGAATTTCAGAATTTTTTGGTATCGTTTGTGGAATTTTATGTGTTCTAGTGGGAATAACCAAACTAATCCGATTCCAAGCAAGAAAATCAGAAAAGCTAAGAGGTCATATTTAAATGAAAGAATATACGTTCATAAGCCAACTTTTTGAATTCCTACCGCTAGGAGAAAGGTCAGTCCACACGTTACTAAAAAGGTGATTAAAAATCTGAAGACTTCTGTTGAGTGGAAGCGCGAAAACATCTTTTCTTTTCTTTCTTTTTTGATCCTATCATAGATTCAAAACCCAACACATCAGAGAAAAATCAGAATGAAAATTTCTTTCCAGAGCCAAATGACATTCCAGATACCATCTGCCCAGCCAAGCTTATAAGTAACGAAAGTTTGAAGAAAAAATTGTAGAAGCAATCACCAAAAAAAGATTTTGATCAGTCGTTCTAAAGCAAGAGGCAATTTTTTCATGGGAGATAGTAAGCGCAGTAAGAATAAAATGTTATGTAGTATTTATGTTTCCTTACTTTTGTAGTATTGATAACTTACAAGAAGAAATAAGTATCTTCTATGAATTGTCAAGGGTTAATCATCGTTTTTATGTTCATCACTGAAAAAGTCTTCAAAATTCAGACTTCCTGCTTTCTTTTCTTCTTGCTGATTAAGGAACTGCTGAAGGTAGGGCTTTTTCTCCAGCAATTTTGGCAAAGAATCAAGTAAAAGCTGATAATCTCCAGATTTCGGATAGACAAAAGTGATTGGATCCAAAAGCCCAGTCGGTCTAATAATTTGCTCTACAACTTGCTCGGACAGCTCAAGCTCATATTCCGCAGGAGTTGCCGAGAGGAAGATAGATTTTGCCCCTTTTTTGATTTTTTGACTCAGAACGGAATGCTGATTCACTTTTCTCGCTTCACGATTGAGGAAGGAGGAGTCAGCTTTTTTTTCTTCTTTTTGTGAAGCTAAAACCTGCTGATGAGCATCAGAAACGAGTTCCAAATCCGCAGCAGCCTCATCTAAAGCAACTTCATCAAGCTCCTTTCGCCCTAGAGTCGCCTCCAATTCTTCAAACCTGAGCGGTCTATGGTCAATCGCAGACGGCAAGCGGAATCCGTAACGAATCAGACTGTTTTTCCTTGCCCTATCTCACTGAGCCATCGCCCTGAGCTGAGGGATCGTCATATGCGATTCATCTACGATCAGCAAAAAATCCTCTGGGAAATAGTCAAAAATCGTATTCGGCGGTTGCCCTGGTAATCTTTGGTCAAAATAGAGGGAATAATTTTCAATCCCATTCACAAATCAGGTTTCTCTGATCATTCTGATATCGTATTCCACCTTTTTTTTGATCCTCTCTGCCTCAATCGCCATCCCCATTTTCTCAAATTCCTTTACGCGAAGCTCTTTTTCAGCATTCATCTGTTGGAGAATGGTTTCCAAATCTGATACATCTTGAAGATATTGCGTCGCAGGTCGGATCATCGCTTTCTGGACTGGGGATTTGAGTTCATAACTCTGGGCATCTCTCATCTCAATCCTCTCCAAAAATTCCTCATCAAAAAAGCAGCGATACAGGCACCTTTCCGTAGAGGAGAAAATCTCTAAAATATCGCCTTTCATCTCAAACATTCCCTTTTCAATCTTCCCATGGATTGGCTTATATTGCATATGGAGAAGCTGTCTTTTGAGCTCATTGAAATCGTATTTCTTCCCAACATAGAGCTGTAAGCAGTTCTCCTCAAAAAATCTACTCTGCCCCAAACCATAAAGTGAAGAAGCTGAAGCCACAACAATCACATCTTTTCTACTGAGGAGCGAAGCCATCGTCGCAAGCCTATACATCTCAATCTCATCGTTGATCGTTGCCTCTTTTTCAATATAGGTTCCTGAACTCGGCAAATAGCTTTCAGGCTGATAATAGTCAAAATAGGAAACGAAATAATGCACCGCATTATCAGGAAAAAATGCCTTAAATTCTGTTGCTAACTGAGCTGCAAGAGTTTTATTGTGAGAGATAACCAAGGTCGGTTGCTGAACTTTCTGGATGATATTCGCCATGGTAAAGGTTTTCCCAGTTCCTGTCGCACCAAGGAGCGTAATTTTACTTTTTCCCTGGTCAAAAGCTTCAGAAATCTGAGCGATTGCTTTGGGTTGGTCACCAGCAGGTTGATAAGAAGATTTGAGTTGGAACATATCTAAGAGGTTGTAAAAGTAAGAATTTTTCATCTAATCAAGTATAAAAAAAGAGTTGAGAAATTCAATCACTTCTTATTCTTTTTCTTTTTATTCAATTAAAAAAACCTGAATATTCATCAGGCTTTTTCTTCTTTTATCAATGATGACTTAAAATTCCACTACAGGAGCCACTTCAGCTCCTTTATTTGCCTCAAAGAGATTGGCTTTCTCAAATCAAAAACTCTTTGCTACTAGAGAAATAGGGAAGGACCTCATTTCAGTATTATAGGCTTGAACTGCGGTATTATAATTCATCCTCTCTACAGCAATTCTATTTTCTGTTCCTTCTAACTGAACTCTTAGATCGCTAAAGGCTTTATTAGATTGAAGAGTAGGGTAGTTTTCAGTAAGCATTAAGAGTTTCCCTAATGCCTGAGAGAGCTCTCATTGTGTCGCTTGAAATTTAGCAAACTCCTCAGCATTATCTGCTCTTACGTTTAGCTGTGTAGCAGATGCTCTTGCTTCTACGACTTGTTTCAAAGTTTCTTGTTCAAAATTGGCTTCTTTTTTGACCGTAGCAACGATATTTGGGATGAGATCTGCTCTTCTCTGATAAACAGATTCAACCTGTCCTCGCTGGGTTTTTACAGACTCATCAAGCTTTACAAGGCTATTGTATTGCTCTATTACGACAGAAAAGATTATTAAAAGAACGAGAATCAGCCCTCCCCAAAGAATCCATTTTTTCATGAACTATTCATAAAGAAAATAAAAAGTCAGATTTTTTATATCATTTTTTCATTAAAGTGCAAGCTAATCTCCAGCACCTCCTCCTCATGAACGTCATCACCCTCCAGAAAAGCTTCCTGATGAGCGATATCCTCCTCACCGAGAGTCTGAGGAACGGCTATTCCAATAGTTATTTCAGGAGCTTCTCCCTCCATTTCCTCCTGATCCCCAGATCACTAAGAGTACGATAAAAATAATCCAAATCACCAAAAAAATCATCTCGGAATCAGAATATTCTTCTTTAGGAACGGATTGTTCAATCTCAGTCTTTAGGTTTACATCGGTAAAAAAACTATAAAAATTCTTCACTGCTTGATAAAAATTTCAACTATTTACTTCGGGTCTGATAAGGGTCTCAATGATTTTACTTGCTACAAGATCAGGGACTTCTCACTCCAATCCATATCAAACCATAATTCTGATTTTCTTTTCCTCAGTAGCAATTGCGAGTAAAAGCCCATCATTTCTTTCCTTATCTCCGATTCCATTGTCATTAAAAGCTTTGAGCGCAATATCAAAAAGCTCATTCCCTGCTCTATGAGGAAAGAGAACCGTGACTATTTGATGCTTGGTTGCTTTTTCCGTTGCTTCTGCGAGCTGGTTCAGTGTTTGACTTTCTTCCTGGCTAAGAACACAAGCATAATCATTCACAAAATATTCGAATTTTGGGAGCTGCAGGGGATCTATCGGATTTGCAACAGTAATCCCAAAAAAGGAAATCCATCATAAAAGGAAAAGTCAGAATTTTTTCATCTGTTTTTACTACTAAATGAGAGAAAGTGTAGTATTTTACCAAGGAAAAGCAAGCGTTTATGGTTTTAGAAATAAGGTAATTTGTGTTTTTTTCCATCCAATTTTCCTCGTCCAAGACTGATGGGTTGTTTCAAAAGGTCGGAATTCTGATTTCACCTTTTTGGTAGCTTTACGGTGATGGTGAGAGGTAAGGTAGTTTCGTTGAAAATGAAGAGAAAGTAGAGACAGCTTAAGGGCTTTCAAAATTAGCAAATCTGACTTACATTTTTAATCAGAATTTTTATTTATTTCTACTTGACTTTCAAAACTAATTGTTTATCCTGTAAAAATACAAGAGTTTTCTTGTGTTGCTCAAAATTAAAAAAAACGCTTCGTTGAGATAACGCGGCGTTTTTACTTTTAGAAGAATGTTAATTTAAGGTTAAGAAACGAGTTCTTAGGGAAATAATCATACAAAACAAATAGGAATCTCCTTTTTATATTATCAAAAATTATTGAATTCAATTTTTATCTTTTTGGTAGCTTTACGGTGATGGTGAGAGGCAAGGTAGTTCCGTTACAAATAAAGGGAAAGTGAAGATAGGATAGGTAATTAAAGTAAAAGGTAAAAAAACTTGTATTTAATACTAGATTTATTATCCTCAAAAAGATTGGTTTTTATCTTATAAAAAATCATTATGAATCTTCCAATGGAAATCAAAGATTCAAAAATTTGACAGTATATTCTTGCCAATAGATGACAGAAAAGAAAATTTTTTCGTATTCCTGATTACCAAAGACCTTATGTATGGGATGAAGAAAGAATTGAGGATTTTTGGAAAGACCTTACAGAAGGAGATATAAATCTTCCATTTTTGTGATCCTTCATTTTTAAAGAAGACGATGATCAGATTTTTGATATTGTAGATGGGCAACAAAGAATTTTAAGTATTGCTATACTATTAGCAGCTTTAAGAACAATTGCAAAAGAAATAAGACATAGTAACCTTACTAATAGTATTCAACAAAGAATTGCAGAAACAGATAATTTAGGAAATTCTAAAGATTTTTTTATTCATTGTTGGGAAGATGTTGATTCCTTTTTTAGGGAATATATTTTGAGTGGAGATAAAAATATTAAAGAAATATGAGAAAAAATTACCAAAAAAGATACTAGTAAATATAATATAAAAAATAATTATCTCCACATTTATTCTCTTATAAAATCAACTATTAAAGAAAAAGGTATAGAGTGAGATATTGTAGAAATTGCAAAGTTTATAGATATGATCTTAAACAAGATAGATGATTATTCTATTGTATACATTAAGGTTAGTTCAGATGAACAAGCTTATACTGCATTTGAAATTGTTAATGCTAGAGGGCAAGAATTAGGTAATATAGATCTTTTAAAAAACCTTTTCTTTAAGGAAGCGGCTAAGGATCAAAATAAAAAAGCAATTGTAGAAAGACGAGAAACCATGGTCAATAATATTCAAAATTGTTCTGGCGTAAAAGTAAATTTGGAAAGTTTTTTAAAACATTTTTGGCATGCTAGATAGGGGAAAAGTAAATTGGCGTCTTCAAAAAGGCTTTTTTATCTTTTTAAACAAGAGATATTGTCTCAAAAAAATAGATATGACAGTCTCTCTTTAGAAATGTTAGAGGATTCTGAGAAATATAAAAATTTTACAGATCCAGATGGAAAAGTTTTCTTGTATGAAGATTCACCAAAAACTTATCAATATAATTTAGAAATACAAAATTCTCTAAAAAACATTGCAAGTTTTTCTATTACTCAAGCTTATATTTTATTTCTTACTATACTTAGGTATCAAAAAGAAATTGGAAATAGAAAAGTTAGAGACATTTTTAGATGCATAGAAAGCTTTCATTTTGCTTATTCTGCGATAGCCAAAGAACAAGGAAATAAAGTAGAAAAAATATATTGAAAGTATGCAGAAGAATTTATAAATACTATTGAGAATAGTAATTCTTTAGAAGACAGAGGAAATAAAATTAATCTTGTTTATCAAGAACTTAAAAGGTATTTACAAAATTTATATCCTTCACAGGAAGTTTTTAGGGAAAAATTTATTAATCTTGAATATAAATCTATCAATAAAGATTTGCTCCGTTATGTTTTAACTCAATATGAATTATTTCTTAATGGATGAACAGGAGAAAAAAAACCAGATTTTACAAATACAAATATTGAACATATTTATCCGCAGAAAAATGAAGATAAAGATAATATTTTAGATGAGAAAACAGTAAATAATATAGGTAATTTAACGCTCTTAAGCATAAAATTAAATTCATCATCTAGTAATAATACCTTTGTTGAAAAAATGGAACATTATCAAAAATCTGAATATCAAATGGTAAGAAATATTGTTAAAGATTTTAATGATTGAAATAGAATACGAAACAAGGAAACTATTTCTGAAAGAGCAAAAAAAATGGCTGATGATCTCTATACTGTCATTAAAAAAGTTGTAGAGTAAAAACTTCCTACCCCAGCACGGAAATACATTCAATATGATGAGTGTGTGGAAACATATCCACCCCTTGCACCTGCTTAAAACTAAAGCCTTCCTCCACCAATAGCTCAATATCTCTCGCCATCGTGATCGGATTACACGAAATATAGAGCAACTTAAACGCATACTGCTGCTTCAAATCAGCCAAATACTTGATCACATTCGGATGCAAGCCCTCACGCGGTGGATCAATCACCACCAAGCCAACATTCTGAATTTTTTCTTTAAGCTCTGGAAAATTGATAAGCATTTTTTCCGCAGGAGAAGCCACGAAAAAGCTCCTTGTTTCCAAACCGTTGATTTTCGCATTATGCCGAGCGTCTACGATCGCCTCTTCCACGATTTCCACGCCCACAAGCTCCTTTCCAATCCCCATTTTGAGCAGAGAAAGTCCAATACTTCCCGCCCCACAGTAGAGATCCAGCACATTCCCCTCAATATGCCCAATCATTTTCATCGCAGTTCAGAACAGCCTTTGTGCACCAAGCGTATTAGTCTGGAAAAAGGAAGAAGGAGAAATTCTGAAATTTACCGTGATCGCCTCGCTTTCTTGGTCAGGATTAGTATCCATAAAAGCAGAGAAATCCAAGTTCTCATAAATCATCCCCTCTCCTCGGAAAGTCTTGATTTCAGTTTCTGCATTACGGACAATATCCGCCAAACCGTTATTGTAGCTGATCACAAAAGTAGACACTTGCTCTTGCAAAAAAGGATCAGCTTTTAGCTTTTCCAAAAACTGTTCTCGGAGCTGAGTTTGCTCGTAAGAAGCGAGATTATTGTCTGCAACGGAGAGATTCACAAGCGTTTGACCAGTGTTCACCCCCTCCCTAATCACAAGGTGGCGGAAAAAGCCCTGATGTGTCTTCTGATCATAGACCGCAAGCCCAGAATCCTTACACAAAGCTTTTAAATGAGAAAAAATCTGATTCACCTTCTGAGAAATCAGTCCACAAGCGGAAATATCCACGATCTTGCTAAACTCCCCCTGCTTGTGAAAACCAAGGTTGAAATTGGAATCTATCGCATATTTTTTCATCCCCTGAGCTAGCAAGTCTTCTTCTGAGGATCAGCTTTTTTTCGCCTTTTTGAACGCCTCCTCAAGCTGCTTGTAAACCCCAAAGCTGAACTCAATTTTATTTCTATAGCCCTCTTGCAGAGGAGAAGCCACAATCGGCAAAAATCAGATTTCCTGCTTCTTAGCAAGCTTTCAGAATGCATCTTTCACGATTTCCGATTTGAGATTGAGTTGGGATTCATAGTTCATCACTTGCCATTTACATCCTCAACAACCGATTTGATACGCCTGAAGCTCGGAATCCTGCACCTGCATAAAAGGAGAAAAAAAATGCTGACAAATCGCCTTTCCAGAAAGGAGTTCAGGATTCTGTTTTTTGATTTCAAGTAAATGAGCTTCCACATAGTCTTTTCTTGACTTCACAATACGAACATCCACGATACTTCCAGGCAAAGCACCGCCTTTGATGAGGACTTTTTTGCCATCAGGGAGCCTTGCGATTCCGATGCCTCCGTATCAAATTTTGTAGACCGTAAGCCCTTTGAGAATTTTTTGCATCAAGAAAAGAAAAAAGCTAAAAAACTGACTGAAGTGTAGGGATTCGCCTTGTGTTTGCAAGGAAAGCAATCTTTAGGAAAAAAATGTCTAATTTTTTTTATTATTTTCTCTTACAATTTCTCCTTCAAGCTTAAATACCACTCCTTTGGTAATGTTTACAGGGGCAAGCATTCCTGGCTTGAGAGGAGTAGTTTCTTCACTTGCTTTAACAGTGATCTGCTTCATATTATCCGTATAGCCGTAAAGGTCGCCTTGATTACTGATTTCGTTGATCATCATCAGTCTTTTGGATCAGATTTCTTGTTGATTATTTTCTTCAGAAATGCAATGTAAAAGCTCATTAAGCCTGCTTCGCCTCCCGTGCTTCACTGCATAAGGGATGTCATCAGGATATTTCCTATCCGCGAAAGTCCCTGGACGATTGCTATAAATTCCCATATAAATCATATCAAAACGCCCATACTCCGTCAGCTTTAAAGTTTCTTGAAAATCTTCTTCCGTTTCTCCTGGAAATCCAAGAATAATATCGGTCGTGATAGAAATCGGTCTTTTCAAAGCTCTAATCTTGTCAATAAATTCGTAGCACTGCTCGGCACTATAGCCACGAAACATCTTCTTCAAAACCGGCGTAGAACCTGACTGAAACGGAATATGAATATGCGGACAGAGCTTCGGTTCATTTTCGTGCAGGGAGAGAAGTTCATCAGAATAGTAGGTCGGATAGGGAGAAGTATATCTCAATCGTTCCAAGCCTTCAAGCTTCAAAAGCTCTTTTACAATGGTCAAAAAATCTGGATGTTTATTCACGATTTGTCCGAGGAGCGAGATTTCCTTGACTCCATTTGCAAGGTGAATCTTGGCTTCTTTGATGATCTGCTCCACAGGAAACCATTTTTCCAATCCACGAGCATAGGGCACGATACAATAGGCACAAAACTGATTACAGCCACTAGAAATCGGAATATAAGCGGTCGTATGATGTGCATTCATACTTGAGTTGATGCCCTCCGGGATGATGGTGGAGTATTCATTCGTAAGTTCTTGATCATAGCTTATTTCATAACCTAATCTCTTGAGCATCAAAGGCAAAAAGCCCGTATCATCAATACGGAAAAACAGTTCAATGTTCGGCCATTTCTGGGAAAGAGAATGAAAAAGCGGATTGAAAGTATGGTTGATTCCCACAATATCGGAAGTATCAGCTTTTTTGAGCTCATTGATCTCTTCAGAGTTCAGACCAACAATTCTCGGCTCTTTGCTCAAAATTGCTCCTGAGAAATTTCAGGTTTTGAGCTGTTCTGGAATCTTGCTTGCGGAGCTGACTTTCTGATTTCTCATCGTGTGCTGAATCATGCATCCAGTAATCCAAACCTTTTTGCTGAGCGGGATTTCCTTGAGCTTTCCGGTCACTTTATCCTCAGATTTTTGGCGAACTGAACAGGTATCAAAGATCACAATATCTGCCTCAGCGATCGTCTCTACACGCCTAAATCCACAGTTTTTCAAAACAGAAGTAATTCTGGCAGTATCAGAGTAGTTCATCTGACAGCCTAAGGTAATCACATGAAATTTCATTCAGCTTTTTCCTAGAGGGTAAATTCAAGAGAAGAGTATAGCTATTTTCTTCTAAAAATCAAAAAGAAAGGCTTGGATAAACCTTTCTTATCCTTATTGCTGAATAGGCTAGTTATGGAGTTGATGCTTTATAAATTTTACCTTTGCTTCTCCTTTAGAAAAACTTGTAAGGGAAAAAATCTCTTTTGTATGATACGCATCATTATTAACCCAAACGATTTCACAGTGATTGGGATTATGTTCTGGTCCTATCCAGTTTGAAAATCCAGATTTTCCTTTTTTGATCAGCAGACAAGGGGACATTTTGCCTTCCTCTTTTCAGAAAAGTTTGAACGCTTGTTCTGTATAGGGAAATCTATTGAGTAGTCATTGATATTCAGGGGTGTAACTTAGATATCCTAGAGCAACTTTCCCAGAAAGTGCCATAACTTCCAGATCATGGTTCCCATCAACAGGAGAAAGGAAGGTCAGAGCCAATTGATTGATTTTTCCTTGAGGAAGCGTAATTACTTTATCATATTCCAGCGTTTGAAGATTCTTAAGATCGATATTCCAGACCTTTTCTATCAGATTTTCATGTGATCCATACTCAAAATACAATACATTGCTGAGAATAATTTCTGATAAACTATTCCTCAAAAAAGGACTTCAAATAAAAAGGACTAAAGCCAGAATCCCAATGAAAGAAAGCAGACTAACAAGCGTCCATTTCGCTTTCTTCAAAATCTTTTCAAAACCTTCCCTCGTACATCGATTTTTAAGCAGTCATGCTTTCTTTGTTGTTTTCATTTCTCTATAGTATTCAAATAAAAATAAGCTACTTTTTCATCAATTCTTCCAAAAGCAAATCATTACTCTTCTTTTTAAGGCTCTCAACCTGTTGTGATTTGTTTTTGAGGAATTTTTCTACATCAAGCCCAAATTCTTCCAGCATAATCGAGGTATGATCAGCACCGATATAGTGTGGCATAATCACATAATCAGCCCCCTTTTCATACAGTGAAATCGCCTCGTGAATATGGTTGGCGATACATACGAGGATTAAATCAGACTTTTTTTCTTTAAGCACCTTAAGGATCGCAATATTTACATCGCTGTCTCTAATCGTCGAGAGGATCATCTTCGTCCCAGAAAGGTTAATTTCTCTCAGAAACTCCAAATCCATCGCATCTCCATAAAGACAGTTGATTCCTTGAGTATTGAGATGGTTAATGATCGCAGGATGTTCATCGACGACAAGAATCTTATATTTCTTTTGAAAATGATCGTAAAGATTGCTTCCAAATCTTCCAAATCCAAAAATCAGAATATCATTTTCCTGTCCGATTTCTTTCTCAGCGAGTTTTTTCTTGAGTCAAGGAATAAATTGCTTGAGCTTATTCGGAATCTTATTATAAAAGCTATGATTGTAGACGGTCAAATAACTCGAAAAGACAATACTGAGAATCCCTGCAATCGTCACTACCGTAATCAAGGAGGCATCCTGAATGATTCCACTCGTCACTCCCATAGAGATGATGATAAAAGAGAATTCACTCATCTGCCCCAGTGCAGTCCCTGTGAAGAACCCATTTTTCTTCGTATGTCCTATAAATTTCATAAGCCACATGATGAGATAGGGTTTAATCAACATAACTACAAGCAAAAAGCTGACAACCATTCACCAGTTGATCGGCTCAGAAAAAGAAACATGAGATCCGAGGAGGACAAAATACATCACAATGAAAAAATCTTTAAGCACCTTAATCCTACTCGTAATTTCAAATCTATACGGAGAAGTCGCCAGCGCAACCCCCGCAACCAAAGCTCCGATTTCTAATCCAAATCCGAGAAGATAAAAAATACTTGCCACAATAAAGCACCATCCGATCGAAAAGAGGAAGAGAAATTCTTGAGATTCGGCGATCTTTTTGGTTATGGTAGGGAGAATATATTTCGTTACTAGATACAGTCCAATGCCGAGTCCAAATAATTTCAGTGAGAGGATTCCAATAATTTGAAATTTATCAGCATTCCCTTCAAATGAGGAAATCGTCGCCATAGTAAGCATAAAAAGCATTACCATAATATCTTGCAAAACGAGGATCCCTACCGCTTGCCTTCCATAAATTGAATCCATATCTTCTTTGTCATCAAGGAGCTTGAGGACCACAATCGTGCTACTAAAAGCAAACCCAAATCCTAGATAGATCGAAGTCATCAGATCAAAATTCCACAAAAGTCAGACTCAAATCCCTAGTACCGTCGTCAAAATCACCTGAAGAATACCAATAATGATCGTTTTTATTCAGATTTTTTTGAGCATTGCAGGATTGAGTTCCATCCCAACGATAAACAGCAAAAAGGCGATCCCAATTTCCGAGAATTGATTATAATCTTCAGAACCTTGGAAGAAATGAGGGAAGAGGAGCGTGATGACCGTCCCTGCCAAAATATATCAAATAATCATCGGTTGTTTGAGTATCTTCATTGCTCCTAGTGCGAGAATTACCGCTCAGAGAATGAGAGAAAACGCGAGAAAAAAATGATCCATGGGGTATTAGCTTGTTTGATAAATAAAAATCCTGTCTTTAAGTATAGGTAAAAACTTTTTTTATGCAAAAAAGTGTTGATCTTTTTTCGATTGACTTTCCCTTGTATATAGATATATTATGTTTTATTAAACAAATAAAAATATATAAATATGAAAAAAGAAATTAGTGATGAGCTCGTGAACCATATGTATCGCTACTCATGGATCTCAGAAAAAATTGGGATCAACACTTTCGAAGAAAGATTCAAATCAGAACATGATGGGCAATCTATTGTGGTCTATTTGAATCAAAAACTTAAAGCTCTACTTGAGCTTTTGCGCCGAGAACATCTATCATCTATACATTTTGATGATGAAGTTTTGATTAGCTTTTACACGGTATTAAGCTGTAAAGATGTTGATAAGGATCTGATTCTTCAGATTTCTCATCAACTTTATGGAGCTGACGAGAGAAGGAAAAAATAAATAAATCCACGGGAGATAGATATGCTTCCGTGGTTTTTTTTGTGATGAAAGGAAGCGAAGTCTTGAAAATAGAGAAAAATCCTGATCTCCCCCGAGCGACAAAAGT
>CAUTUR010000007.1:0-26663 GCA_963541585.1 uncultured bacterium
CGGTAGGGGAGGTTGAGCTGCATTTTGAGAAAGAAATTATGAGATTCACCGAAAGGGAAGAGAAGGTGAGAGATGCAAGCTATTAATAAGAAGAGGTAAAAATAATTTTCATAATCTGATTTAATTCTTTTCTCTGAGAGGCAAAATGTTCATCTAAAAGCCAATCATAAAAATATGCATTACAAAAATAAGCCATATAGGAAAGTCCTTTTCTCTCAAGAGGGACATACGTTTCTATTGCTCCTTCCTTGAGAATAAACACTTGATCTGCATAAAGCCTCTCAATACCTTTAATAATTGCTTTATGTTTCTTAGGAGCAAACGTGAGGATGGTTTTTACCAGTCTATTATAGTAATCACTATATCTCTTTTCTGTTTTTTGTTTTTTTACCTGTTTATTTGCCAAAAGATAAAACCTATTAAGTTCTGCTCTAGAGAAAAATCAGTAATCAACAGTATTATCCCAATCACCAATAAAGTAATTTTTAATATTAAATTTCCTTAAAAACCTTCTCCAAGTAGAAAAAGATCCTTTTCCATTGATATTAATAATTTCGTAATCACGAATCACATTTTTCCATTCAGGCTGAGTTTTTAAATAATTAAGATAAAAACTGAAAAAATAGGCATCCGTGTCTCCCTCTACCAGAATAATCTTATCCACAAAAAAAATCTTGGAAAGGTTCTCAAATCTTAGCATATGCATCAATGTTGCATCATCATAATCAACGGTAATTTTTGGAGCAGAAATTAAAGAATTCTGATCTTTGTTTTTATACATTCTATAAACATTGGTCAGATTCTTTTCATTGATAAAAAGAGAAGAGTTAGTAGAAATAATAAATTGAGTTCCTATACGATCACTAATTTCCTCACAAACTTCTGCAAGTTCTTTTTGATATTGAGGATGTAGATGTAATTCTGGCTCATTTACAATCATAAATCCATCAGCGAGATTATTCCCATATAATGCAAAAATCATCGTAAGAAGTGATTTTTCTCCATCACTAAGATCATTAAAATAAAAAACTCTTTCATTTTTATCTACCATATAGAAACCAATCATTCCATTCACATAATCAACTCTGAGCTGCTTATCAAAATATTTATTCATCATATAGTTCAAACTCACAAAAAAATCAGATTTTTTGAGACGTTCGTCGATAACTTTTTCTTGTTGATTAAGGTCAGGGGAGAGGAGTTCCTTCTGAGTGAAATTCTCCAAGATACTCCAGATCTTATAAATACATCAAGTATATCCGACCAAACTATTCCTGGAATAATCCAAATCGTTAATAATCTCATTTGGATTAATAAAATTTTTAAAATCCAAGTTACTTCTATTATTGTTCAAAATAGCAAAACTTTTTTTTAGGAGATATCGTTTTCTTTCTTCAGGTTTTTTTTCATATTGGTTAAAAAGTACAATCACGATCTGCAATAGCTTCTGGTATCTAATACACAACAAAATAAAAAGCTGATATTCATTGAGTTTTGACTCGTCAATTGTAAATTCCTGTTCTTTCTCATCAAAACTTGCATGAAGTGTAAGTGTATGAGGCTGTTCAAGCAAAGTTTGAAGTTTATATTCAGGGAATCTCAGATTTAACTTACTATATTTATCTAAGATACTATTAATTTTAGAAGCATATTTACAGACAAAGCCGATATTTTCATAATCAACATCCGATAACTCAAGAGAAATCTCTAAAATAGAAGGTTGATTGGGAGTTTTATTGTTTGTTTGAAGATATTTAGTATAATTATTCCTTGATTGAATCGCTTTCCTCATAGAGATATCTGAATCTCTCGAAAAACTCGTATCAAAAGAGAAATCCTTAATTAAGGTCGCAAAAAACTCTTCTAAAATTTTGATAAAATTACTCTTTCCTGAAGCATTATTTCCGATAAAGATTTTCAGCCCTTGATAACCATTTTCTCCATAAAATGAAATAGGAGTCATTTTCTGAAAATCATCTGGATTTAGATAAGGGAAACTAAGAAGATTAGAGATTTTTATCTCTTTTATTTGCATGATTTGAAAGAAAAATATAAATCTGAAGCTCCAGGGAAGAAAACTCTTATTAGAAGTATACTCAGATTTTTTTCTTTTTCAAATAAAATCATAGTTTTCAAACAAATATTTTATTTAGAAATAAATTAATATAAATCACAAAAAATATATTATTTAAAACTTTTAGTAATTATCCTATTTTTTAACCTTGCACAATATATCTTGTGCAAGGTACTGCATAATTTTTTATAGAGCTTTTAACGGCTATTTTTTGATATTTAAGTTACATCATTATGCGAATGATAAAAAATGTGCACAAAATCAAGAACAAACAGCAACAATTTTTCAGATTTTTCATTATACACTATCCTGTTTATTGATTATAATAGTTCTCAACTAGTATTTCTTTAAAATTATAGGGTAGTTTACACTATTAAAAAAGAGACAAGTGGCTTCTAGAGCCAATTATCTCTTCTTAGAGATATTTATTTTTATTTAATAGATGTAAAATCCTTAATTTTTGTTAAAATTTGTTTAAATAATGCTAGTTCTAAACTAGTAAGTTATCAAGAGATGCGGACAAAATAAAATCTCAGCATTTTTTATTTTCGACCAGCTTTTTATTTTTTATAAAAGTTTATCTTTAATAAACTTATCCACAGTTGATCTATTTACTTTAAATATTTTAGCTATTTTGGTTTTCGAGACTTTTTGTTCTAAAAGATCCTTTATAGTGTTTTCTTTTCATGATAATTTTACTTTTGATGATTTTGTTCACTTAGGCCTTCAAAGAACAACTCATTCTGCACGTCTTTTCGCTAAAGCTTCTTTTGTCCTCTGACTGATTAGATTCCTTTCAATTTCAGCAGATAATCAAAATGCAAAGGCAAGAACTTTACTTTGAATATCTTCTCAAAGTCTATATCAATCTTTTATAGTCCAAACTTTACATCAAATATTCATACAAATATTTAATATTTCCATTATCATAAATAAATTCCTTCAAAGCCTTGATAATTCAGAGCAGATAATTAAATCGCATTCTTTAACCTTGTCTAATGAAAGGAGTAGCAGTTAATAATATAACTTTTTTTCACTGACAAATTTGATGAAGATATCAATAATCAATTGTATCATCATTCACATATTTATGTGCTTCATCTATAAGAATAACTCAGTACTTATTTGCATATTTTATATCAAAATTTCTAGCATCTTTAATTTTACCAGAAGAGAAAATTGTAGCCCTAATATTAAATAATTGTTTATACTCTTCCCATTGATCCTTTAGATGTGGAGGACATATAATAATTGCATTTTCTTGTAAGTTGTTAATTATTGTAGATCAAATGATGGATTTTCATAATCATACAACATCAGCAATAATTACTCAATTATGTTTTTCAATCATTGCTAATCAATCTTTGATTGCATCAATTTGATACTGAAGATCTGTAAACATTCATCATGTTATATCATATCACCAGGTGTTTTTATTTCTTTAGTATTTTCGAAATATTCAAACAATAATCTCAAATAACAATAATAAGGATTCGGAACTTTTAACCATGTCTCTTCTTTTAACATTCTTACAACTTGATCGTCTTCTCATCATGATGTAATAGGTAAAGCATCATTTCGTAATTCATCAAAAACTTTTTTTGCAGAAATATAGTCTTCTTTATCCCTGAAAATAGCATTAAATTCATATCTTCATGTTAATCATGAATAAGTTAAATTACTTGATCAAGTTATTACAGTTCAAGGATATGATCATCATTGATTAAATTCTTTTCAGTTTTCAAAAAGATAAAGTTTAGAATGATTTGGCTCTAATGTATAATCCAGATCAAAAAACACAATCTCACTTTATAAATTCATTAAAAGAATTGGTAAACAAGAGTAATCTTTTTGATAATAAAATAAATAAAGAAGCCTTGGATTTATTTATTAAAAAAATTATTGATTGAACATTGGAAATTAGATATATCATTCTACATTAAAGACTTCTTTTACTGTGTTTGATATTCCAAGTTCTACATCCATTCAAACAAGGACTCTTAAATGTTTATTAACTAAATTTTTATACAATTCTTGAAATCCTGAAAAATAAAAATATCAAACGAGAAAATACAGATTTTCTGTGCTCGAAAGAATATTATTCATTTCTTCAGCAAGTGATGTTTCAGTATTGGTTATGAAGCTTTTTGCCATTTATATTCTTTTTAAATTAAACGATGTTATTTGAATATAGAATTAATTACATTAAATTCAATTTAAACACTGATTAAAATTATCAAAGTGCTTTTATTCTAAGTCTCCTTCTTTATTATATATCAATGATCTTCTTATTAATCATTTATTTTATATGAAACATACAATTTCTTTATATCTTCTACAACTCAATCCAAACTTAGAATAAATTTTTGATATTCATTAAATATTGTCTGTATATTATCATTCATCTTTGGCATATGATCCATATTTTGCAAGTTTTATTGATCTTTCTGTTTCTGGTAAAATATGTTCAATAGAGATGTCACTTCAATCAATTGTTACATTATTTAGATGATTATCATTTTCTAATTTTTCTAATATAATTCTTTAATCTTGTATTATACATATATTAAATTACCGTTTTTTTATTATTTCCCACAGCATTTTTTATATTTCTTTCCACTTCCACAAGGACAGGGATCATTTGGTCTTACTTTTCCTTCTGATTTGATTACTTTTTGAGCTGGTCAATCCCCTACTTCAAACACTTCAAAATCATCATTATTTTCAAAAATCTGAGCTCTACTATCTTGCGGTTCGATTTCAGGTTTATTTGCTTGGTGATGGATATTTTTACTTGCTGAAGTCAGAATTTCAATTACTTTTTCTTCATTACTTTCTTCTTGAATAAGTTTTCCTGACTGCTGAACTGCAATTGCATCAAAATCAAGTTTCATCAAATAAGAAGCGGTTTGATTGGTAATATTTGCAAGAAGCTCTTGAAACTTTTCAAAAGATTCCTTTTTGTAAATCACCAAAGGATCAAGCTGAGCATAGGACATGAGTCCAACTTTCTCTCTAAGATTCTGCATCTCATCAATATGATCTACCCAAAGTTTATCAATAAAATGCAAATGCACTTCTCTAAAAATCTGAAACAAGATCTTGGTTTCAAGCGTGCTAAAGATCCTAGAAAAATATCCATCTAATCTCTCAAGGAGCATCGCTTTCAAGGCCTCATAATCAAGCTTGGAAAGTTCATGATACTCAGGCTGCGTAATATTGAGCCCATGCTCTTTATTGAGGACAACCAAAAGATCTGCGACCGACTGCCCTGTAATTTCAGCATTAGTAATTTGAGCTATAATAATATTCTTCGCCTCACTCAAAAATTCTTCTTTAAGATTAGCCACATAAGTTGCTTGCTTCTCTTCATCGTTTTCAGCAGCAAGGATTTCATCTCTAGTGCGATAGACTCTCTTTCTCTGCTTATCAACGACACTATCATAGTCAAAAAGATGCTTTCTGATACCGAAATATCGTCCTTCAATTTCCTTTTGAGATCTGATAATTGCCTTGCTAAACTGTTTCTGAGTCAGTTCTAGACTTTCAAGATCCGTTTTGGAAAGGAGCATACCAGCTAAAGCCTGAATTTTCTCTCCTCCCATCTTTCTCATCAAAGAATCATCAAGTGCGACGAAGAATACAGAAACTCCAGGATCTCCCTGTCTTCCGGCTCTTCCTCTGAGCTGATTATCAATTCTCCTAGATTCATGTTTCTCGGTTCCAAGAATGAAAAGTCAGAAGAAAAGGTCTTTTTCTATCGCCTCTTTGCTCGTATCTTTTTGACTAGGAATAAAGCTGACTTTTGCATAAGGAACCGTATTTGCTTTTCTCTTCCTATTAAATTGCACGGTAAAATTTCCTCATTCTAGGGCAACAGAACAAGTAAGGGTTTGCTGAGATGCTAAAGTTTGTAGGTCTTTTTCATTCAATGAAAGCTCCTCTTTCAAAGCATCAAGGAAAAGTCAGAATTCAAGCTCAGAATAGAGGTTTCCAAAAGAAACGATTCAGTTTTTTAGATTTTTTAGGAAAAAGTTAAGATAATTCTGAGCCATTTTCTCGTTCAATCCCTCTTCAAGCTTGATATCCGTTCCACGACCTGCCATATTGGTTGCGACAACTACGGATTTATATTTCCCTGCATTAGAAACGATATTCGCCTCCTGCTCGTGAAACTTTGCGTTCAAAACATAGTGAGTTATCGCTTCTTTATCCAACAATCTTGAGACATACTCAGAAGTCGCAATATCTGCGGTTCCGATCAGAATTGGCTGTCCGATTTCATGATAAAATTTGATATAGTCCTTCACAAACTTCCACTTAGTATGCTGATTGAAATACACTTTATCATGCATATCCACTCTAAGAATTGGCTTATTCGTAGGGACAATCACCACTTCTAGCTCATAGATTTTATTAAATTCCTCTCCTTCTGTAGAAGCCGTTCCGGTCATTCCACAGAGCTTTGCGTATTGTTTGAAAAAATTCTGATAAGTGATCGTAGCCATCGTTTGAGATTCTCTCTGGATTTGCACCTGCTCTTTTGCCTCAATCGCCTGATGAAGCCCTTCAGAAAACCTTCTTCCTGGCATCGTTCTTCCCGTATGCTCATCTACGATCAACACTTCCCCATTGGAGATAATGTAATCCTTATCTTTGATATAGACCGCTTTTGCTTTCAAAGCATTCTCAATATGGTGAATTTCTCCATAGCCCATATCCTTATAGATATTCTCTACCTTCAAAATCTCCTCAAGCTTCGCAATTCCTTTTCCAGAAAGCTGAGCCGTCTTGGTCTTTTCATCAATGTAATAATCCCCATCTTCTTCCTGTTCCTTTCCATACTCATCATTCAAAACCTCTTGAATAAAGCCTTTGGAAACCTTTTTCTTTCCTGAACAAGGAGAAAGCAGATTCACCACTTGCGCATAGTAGCTGTATTTTTCAGTAGGTTCTTCTCTTGGCTGTGAAATAATAAGCGGAGTTCTCGCCTCATCAATCAAAATACTATCAATTTCATCCACAATCGCAAAATTGAGCGGTCTCCAAGTCAGACTTCTTTCTGCTAAACTTTTTACCAGATTATCTCTCAAATAATCAAATCCAAGTTCCGTATTCTCTACATAAGTAATGTCCTTAGCATATTCTTCTCTTCTGGTCTGAAGCGGAGTCCCTTTGGTCACGGAACCAACGGTCAGTCCAAGCCAAGTATAGACATGCGCCATCCATTCACTATCACGAGAAGCAAGGTAATCATTGACCGTTACGACATGCACTCCTTTCCCAGCAAGCGCATTCAAATACACAGGAGCAACCGCAACGAGTGTTTTTCCTTCTCCAGTCTTCATTTCAGCAATTTTCCCCTGATGGAGAATAATTCCTCCGAGAAGCTGAACATCATAAGGAATCATATTCCAGGTGAGTTCATGTCCTTTGACTTTTGCAGTCGTCCCAACAAGTCTTTTACAAGCTTGTTTTACCACAGCAAAAGCCTCTGGAAGTAAATCATCCAAACTGCTTCAATTTTCAATTCTTTGTTTAAATTCATCAGTTTTTGCTTGGATTTCAGCATCAGAAAGTGCATCAAATTCAGCATACCGATGATTGATATCTCTCACAAGTGGCGTCAAAGCATCAATCTGCTTTTGATTGTAATCACCACCAATCATATTCATAATCCAGTCTAACATTGCGTTCTTTTACAATAAAAAAGATAAAAATCTGAACTTTAGCCAAGAAGAGTTTATACGAATTTATAGTCATAAAGCAAACTTTTTTTACCAAATTAAGATCTTGCTTTTTGTGATAAAAATCACTAATCTTAAAATAATTTATCTCTTTGGGAAAAAATGTACCTTTATAGCTTCACGCAATATGCAGGATTTGATAGAGTTTTTCTCCTCAAAGGAGAAAATCTGAATCTTCAAGATGGAGATCTCCTTTGATCAGGATCAGATTTTTTTCTTGTTTTATGAGAAGAAATAAGTTTTCCTGAGCTTTATACTACCCTTTATACCTGATCTACGAACTTTTCTCTCGCTTACAAAAAACTGCTTTCAGAGCCAACACTTCAGCTCCTCCACCGAATGACTTATCAGCGATATACGAGCTATAAAAAGGTCATGAAACTTTTCCTAGATTCCGATATTGAGAAGCTTATTTTGAAAGAACAAAAAACCAGCAAAAAAAAGCAAACCATCAACTTTCAGCTAGGGAAAATAAGCATTCAAAACGAAAAAAAAGGTCAGATTTTAGTCGTTTTCCCTGATCTATGGACTTTTCACAATAGCATTGACCTAACGAAGACTGGGGGAACTTTTCTCAGCTCACTAGATACTCAAAGCAAAAAAAACAGCAACTGGCGAAAAATCAAAACCTGAAATGAAAAGCTCATTTTTTGTACCTGATCAGAGATTTTTCAGGATTTCCAAGCATTAGAAAAAATCTATCTTGTAGAGCCTCAAAAATGGTACTATGCTAGCCAACAAGACCCCAGATACAAGGTAGAGTGTGTTCTCCAAAAAATGGGGGAGCTTTATAATGCTGAGATGATCACTATAGAAAGCGAAATGCTCTAAAATAAAAAAAGAAGCAGAATTGAATCTACTCCTTATTCCTTACGATGAGAAATAAGTTTATAGTTGCCTTTCCTAAAGCTATGAAATCTCTTAAATTTCATAGTATCCAGTGCTTTAGGCGACCCTAAAGTCAAGAGCTCACCAGATAACAAAATCAGATTATTTTTTTCTTTAGAGGAGATTTACCTTTCAAAAAGAAAAGAAATCTGAATCTCCAAGAGTGGAAAGAGTGAAGAAGCAGGAAACTACCCTCCTCTACCGATAAGCCCTTTCAACAATAATCAAACCAAAAAGCCTCAATCTCAATTCATTTTGAAGCTTACTTCTCCAAAGCCTTGAGCATTCCATAGCAAAAAAGAACTTAGTAAAGCGAGTTTAAACCTTACCTTTCTTGGTGCTTTAAGCGAAAGTGCTAAAGGGATTTTCTTTGAGAAGGACTTTCAAAACCGATTTTTCTTTCCCTACTCCTTTTTGGAGGAATAAGTCACAAAATTCTGCTCTTAACAGGAACTTTTGATGAAAAATCAGACTTTCTTTTATTGCTCTTTCTTCTGCATTATTTGAGAAGAGAAAGATTATGCAGAATTGTTGATTCAAACCACACTTCAGAAGAGATTCCTCCATACAAAAAGATGAAAGAATTTCCTTCAGCTAATAAAAGAAAAGGAATTGAAGGAACTTTTTCTATAAACTTATGCTAAAGATCTCATCATAATTGCCAATCAAGGAAGTTTTTTTCTCTCTTTCTTGATGACAATATCATTATATTCAGAAATGAACGAAATTGCAAATTTTTGATGACTTTTTTACAGTTTTTTATTTATTAGGTATGAACTTGTAAAAAATAGGATAATACGATTTGTCATTCTGAGCAAAACGAAGAATCTATTACCTTTTTTCTATTTTATATCTTTCGTTATTGCTCAAGAAGACACATGCCTTTTGTTATTCTGAATGATTTTTTATCTTCACTCTATTTAAAAAACTGATCAACATCTCTCATCTAACTGAAATGAAGAATCCGCTTCTTTTCATAAATCTACGAATCTTTTCATAAATCTACGAAAAAGTAATATTTCCTCCCAAAGAAAAATCTGATTCTTCTCTTCTTTCAGCTTTGGATTCAGCTTTTTGTCTTGGTTTTTTCACAATTCCTCACTCCCCTTTCATAGAGAGTGAAAGTTTCTCTTTTTCAAGATCAATATCCAAAACTCTGACTTCCACCTGCTGTCCAACTTTCACTACATCAATCGGATTGGTAACGAAATAATCCGCCATTTGCGATTTATGCACGAGTCCATCATTATGCAATCCCACATCTACAAATGCTCCAAAATCCGTGATATTTCTCACAATCCCCTGTAATTTCATCCCAATTTGCACATCTTTTATGTCCAAAACATCAGATTTAAAGCACGGTTTTTCTAGCTCTTCTCTAGGATCTAAACCTGGTCTTTTCAGTTCTTTCAAGCAGTCTTCCATCGTTTCAAAACCAAGCTCATATTTTTGAGCAAACTGCTGAATTTCTTGTTCTGAATAGTCAGGAAATTCCAGAGGAAGCGTCAGATTTTTCTTTTTTATTCCCAATTCCTCTTCAATAAAAGCTGAAATCTGTTTGTAATGATCAGGATGAATCCCCGTCGCATCCAAAGGCTCTTTTCCCTCTTTAATCCTGAGGAAACCGATCGCCTGCTCATAAGCTTTTGGTCAAAGTCCTTTCACTTTTTTGATCTGTTTTTTGTCAGTAAAAGCCCCCTTCTCATCTCTATACGCGACAACATTTTTTGCAACGGTCAAAGAAAGCCCAGCGATATATTGCAATAAGGTATAACTCGCAGTATTTACATCAACTCCAACCGCATTTACCACATCTTCAACTTTTTCATTGAGCTTTTCTTTGAGGAATTTCTGATCTACATCGTGCTGGTACTGCCCCACTCCGATCGCCTTGGGATCAATTTTTGTCAGTTCAGCAAGTGGATTCTGCACTCTATGAGCAATACTAATCGCCCCTCTAATCGTAACATCTAAATCAGGATACTCCTGTTGTGCAAGTTCTGAAGCAGAATACACCGATGCTCCAGCCTCAGAAGTAATCATATATTGAAGTTTTAGCTTATGATTCCTAATAAAATCCGCGACAACTTTTTCTGACTCCCTAGAAGCCGTCCCATTTCCAATAACAATCAGATCAACCTGATATTTCTTCACCAAATCAAGCAAAGTCTGCTCTGCTTCTGCGATTTTCTTCTGAGGTTCGGTCGGATAGATTACGCTTTTGTCTACAAACTTTCAAGTTTTGTCTACTATGGCAAGCTTACACCCCGTCCTAAAAGCAGGATCAAAACCGAGAACCGTCAATCCTTGCACTGGAGGAGTAAGCAAAAGTTGCTTGAGATTCTCTCCAAAGACTTTGATTGCAGATTCATCAGCTCGCCTCTTTTTATCGCTTCTCAGTTCCCTTTCTAATGAAGGTAAAAGCAGTCTAGAAAGCCCATCATCAACTGCTTCTTGTAAATATTCTACCGAACTATTTGCATTTTTTGGAATAAAATATTGAGCAGAAAACGCTGAAATTTTCTCCTGAGAGAATTGTAATTTCACGGAAAGTTGTTTCTCCTTCTCAGCTCTACTTACCGCAAGATAGGCATACGAAGGCATATCAAAGAGCTTTTTACTATAATTTTGATAGATTTTATAAACTCCATTCTCCTCAAAAGTCTTCGTTGCTCTTGTTTCTAATAAGGCATGCTGTTCTTCAAAACTTTTCAAATCTGATCTCAAGTCTGCATGGTCAGAAACTTCTTCAGCGATAATATCTTTCGCTCCTTGGATCGCTTCTGCTCTGTCTTTTACGCTCGTTTTCTCATCTCCAGTATCTTTGATAAATTCGTCTGCTTTCGCTTCAAATGCTTCTTTTGAAAGTTCTGCTTTTGCAAGAATCTTTGCTAGAGGTTCTAGTCCTTTTGCCTTTGCTATGGTTGCTTTGGTATTTTTCTTTTCTTTAAAAGGTCTATAGAGATCCTCTACTCTCGCAAGCGTTTCAGCAGCTAAAATCTGATTTTTTAATTCTTCAGTAAGCAAACCTTTCTCATCAATCAAACGGATCACATCTTGTTTTCTCGCTTCAAGATTTTTCGTATAACTATAGAGTTCAAAAAAATCACGAAGTTGCTCATCAGTCGCCCCCTTGGTCATTTCCTTACGATAACGAGCAATAAAAGGAACCGTATTCCCTTCATCTAAAAGCTGAATAATATTGCTAATTACTCAAGTTTCCATTCAGGTTTTACTTTGAATCTGCTGGATTAGTGTCAACATTGTCTAGTTCTATAAAAAAGATAAAATACAGTTATTATCAATAAAAATTGAAGAAATATGCTAATGATTTTATATCTTTCGCTATCGCTCAGGAAGACAATCTGCTTTGTCATTCTGAACGCAGTGAAGAATCTAATCTTGCATTCTAATCTTCTCGTTTATAGGAGAAAAAGAACTAAATAAAGCTTATTCTTCACGCTCTTCCTCTACTTGCTGGATCGCTCAAACAGGGCAATTCATTTCAGCTTCTGACCATTTTTCTTTGGGAAGATCAGCTTTAATATATTTTTGTCCCTCTTTTACAAAACAATATCACTGCATTACACAAACTCAGCAATGAATGCAATATTCATGCTTTACAACCAATTTTTTGTCAATCATATCAAAAAAAGCACTTAAAAACTATTCACTTTCCCTTTCTCTACTCAAAGCGGTTTCAAATTTATCTAAAGAAGGAGGAATCTGATTGGGAAGTATTTTCTTTTTTTGAGGTGTAGAAGCGATTGCTGTACTCAAATCCTCAGATTTTACTGCTTCTAAAAGCGGATTTTCAAGACTTTTTGAAAGTTTTTCTTCAGTTTTTTTATTTTCAGTCATAAGAAAAAAAAGAGAAAATAAAGCTGCCTCAACTCTAAGGGATTGCCTTGAAATTTCAAGTTAAAAAAAAGACCGAGAAGAATACTTCTGGTCCAGATGAGTACCTGGAACCGAAAGCAAACCCTTAGAATACAGCGGGTTTTTTAGTCTCAGCAACACGAGCTACCAAGAGTAAAAAGCCTTCTGCTTTCTACAACAATTAAACAAAATCGGTTCCAAGTGATAAGTGATAAACGTTCATCAGGATAGATTACTTAATTTATCATTCCCTCATCAATGAGAACTCCTCACGATGAAGGAAATTAAATCTTTTATTTAGTTTTTTATTTTATTGCAACTAGAGAATAACTTTGCAAGAAAAAAAAACAAGACTAAAAAGAAAAAATCCTCTAGCCTTTCGTTAGCACATTTTGAGGATTTTGTGATATAATATATTTTCCTAAAAATTTTACTCTTCTAGAAGCTCTACTCTCGCATATAAGATTTCAGGCTTCAAATCTACACTAAACTCTTTCAAGTCAAAAGCTGACTGCACCAGTGAGAAATCCAGATTTTTGTTCGTATCAATCGCTTGTAAAGCCTCAATCCCCAAGATTGCTTTCAACTTATCAAAACCAAGGGTAAGGATTGGAGCAGAGAGAAGGGTCAGATTTTTCACTACATAAAGTAAAAACTGCAAATCCCTTTCAGCTTCAGCTTTTGTAGACTCCTCTTTCCATTTTTTCCAAGGCTCAGCTTTGGTAATAAATTCATTCGCTTTCTGCACGATGCGGTACCAATCCTGCAAATACCCTTGCAAATCAAAAGTCTTGAGGTAGCGAGCCTCTATTTTCTGCAAAAAAATTTCAAAATTCAGATCCTCATCACTTTCATTTCGTGATTTCAAGAGTTCAGGATCGGCTTTTCAAGTATTGATTCCATACTTTCCACAAAGACTGACTACTCTATTTACGAGATTTCCCCAAGCACCGATCAGCATACTATTATAAACATTTGCAAGCCTCTCCATAGAGAAATCCCCATCAGCATTGAGCGAAACATCATAAAGCAGATTGAATACAAAAGGATCTCTGCCATACAGCTCAATTACCGCTTCAGGATCAAGGACATTCCCAGTAGATTTGGACATTTTCGCACCATTAAGGGTCAAATGCCCGTGAGCAAGCAAGGTTTTTGGTAAAGGAAGCTTAGCAGAAATTAGCATTGCAGGCCAAAAAGCAGCATGAAATCTAAGAATATCTTTCCCAATCACATGCACATCTGCAGGCCAAATCGCTTCTCGCTGATCATTACGCCCAAACCCTTGTCCTGTCAAATAATTAGTCAAGGCATCACACCAGACATACATCACATGCTCCTCATCTCAAGGAACCGGAATTCCCCACGGCATCTTCGCCTTTTGACGAGAAAAACTCACATCTTCTGCCTTTTCTAGGAAGGCAAGGATTTCATTTTTTCTGATTTCAGGTTCAATCTGATAGACTCCATCTTTGATAAGCTGAGCAACTTGATCTTTGTATTTTGAGAGCTTGAAAAAGTAGTTCTCCTCCTCAATTTCCTGAAGCTCTTTGTTGGGATGATCAGGACATTTTCCATCAATGAGATCCTTTTCTAACTTAAGTGCTTCACAACCCTCACAATACAAGCCTTTATAAGATTTTTTGTAGATATCTCCAGCTTCAACCAGCTTTTTTCGCATCAGTTGAGCTCAAGGATAATGCAGTTCTTGACTAGAAGTCTGCTGAAACACATCATAAGAAATCCCAAGCTTATTATATAAAGACTTAAAAAGCTGAGTATTTTGATTAACAAAATCATGAACCTCTAATCCAGCTTGCTTAGAAGCATTTCGGATCTTCATCCCATGATCATCACTTCCCGTCTGAAAAATCACCTCATACCCGAGAAATCTCCACATCCTCGCCAAAGCATCAGTCTGAATAATCTCTAAAGCATGCCCTGCATGAGGACCTGCATTCATATAAGCAATTGCTGTCGTGATATAGAATTTTTTTGCCATGGGAAAGTTTTGAATGAGATAAATCGGATAAAAAGATAGCTAAACTCAGACTTTTTTCAAGAGAGATTTTCTTTTTCTATCTTAGGCTTGCATTATCTTTCTATTTTGCTACATTTTGCTCGAAATTTTATGCATTACTTTTTCTATATGTGAAGAAAAATTATTATCCTAGAGAATATCCGCTCCGCTTACAATGTTTGAAATTGTATTAGAACGGCTGATGCTCTAGGACGAGAAGTTCGATTAACTGGATATTCCCCTTGCCCATTTGATAATCCTAAAGTTAAGAAAACCTCACTTGGTGCAGAAGATCATGTTCATCTGAGACAGTTTAACTATACAGAAGATGCAATTCTTGAGGCTCAAAAGCTCTGAATCACAATTATCGCAGCAGAAATAACCCCTGAAGCTATATCTCTTAACACCTACAGTTCAAAATCTGACTGAGATCTTGCAATTATCTTTTGAAACGAGGTAGAAGGCGTACTTCCTCAAACCTTGAATGCCGTAAATGAAGTTGTTTTTATTCCGATGCGTGGGATCAAAGAAAGCCTCAATATTGGACAAAGTTCAGCAATTTTTATGCGAGCATTACAATAAAATAAGTTCTGACTTTTTATTTTTTTTGAAACTTTAGTTATGAATACCCTTCTTTCTACAATAAAATATCTTATTGATTTTATTATGCATATTGATAAGCACCTTGCTCAACTTTTTATTGAGTATGGAATGCGAATTTATGGGATTTTATTTGTTATTATCTTTATTGAGACAGGGCTTGTGATTATGCCGTTTCTTCCAGGAGATTCATTACTTTTTGCTGCTGGAGCCTTAGCAGGAAACCCTGAAAATGGGATCAATGTCCATATCATCTGGAGTGTCGTTTTCTGTGCTGCAGTACTAGGAGATACCGTAAATTATGAAATCTGAAAATTCCTCTGACCAAAAGTTTTCAGTGAAAAATATAAACGAATCAAAAAAGAACATTTGGAAAAAACTCATCATTTCTATGAAAAACATGGAGGAAAGACAATTATTTATGCAAGATTTATCCCCATCATCAGAACTTTTGCACCTTTCGTAGCCGGAATTGGGGAAATGACCTACAAGCATTTTATTTCTTTTAATCTCATAGGAGCAGCATTACGAACAACACTGTTTACCTATGCTGGTTATTTTTTTGGGAGCCTAGAAGTAGTACAAAAAAGATTTACTCTGATTATTTTTGCCATCATCATACTTTCCCTTTTACCAATGATCATTGAATTTATCAGACATAAAATGAAAAATAAATAGGAGAACTGATTGGAGGTAGTCAAAGAGAAGATGATTTTGAGAAGCTCAAGAAAAGAATGGAGGAAATGGACCTTGATACCGAAGCGTATAACTGGTTCCTTGATCTGAGAAGATACGGAACGGTGCCTCATGCAGGATTTGGAGTTGGATTTGAGAGGTTAGTGATGTATGTAACTGGAATGGAGAATATTCGTGATGTAATTCCTTTCCCAAGAGCTCCAAAGACTTGTGAATTTTAATGATAAAATAAGCAAATGAATAAAGGGAAAATCAATCGCAAAATAGAGGAATCTTTTAAAAGGCAGAGACAAAGACAAATTATAGCCTTGAAAAAGAAAAGAGATGATAAAAAGAGGAATTGAGAGCTAATAACAGCTCTTGACTACCATCCTACAGGACATATTAGGCATGGGAAATAAATAAACAAAAAAGAGGTCAAAATCTGACTTCTTTTTTCTTGATTTTAAAGAAATTTCTTTTATAGTCAGGGATGATTTTACTCTTTCTCTCCTAACTCATGAAACAAGTCCTCTTTATTCACGGATGAAACTTGATAAAAGACAATGACGAACTCCTAAAAACAATGGCAACACGAGAAGTTAATCCCTTTGAGGAAAAGAAAAGACGAAGAATGACGCTCCAAGAACAATTACCAGAATTTAAGGTAATAAAGCCTGAAATGCCAAACAAAGATATGGCTCGTTATAGCGCTTGGAAACTTTGGTTTGAGAAACATCTTCCTTTTTTAGACTCAGAAAAGTTGATTGTAATCGGTCATTCACTTGGTGCAATGTTTCTGATCAAATACCTTTGAGAAAACCAGTTTCCTCTTAGTATTTCTCAGTTGCATTTGGTTGCTCCTGCATTAGATCAGCAAGGACTCAATGAAGGAGATAACTATCTATGAGATTTCGCTTATGATCTGAGTATTGTAAAAAACCTAGAAAAAAGAGCAAATCAGATTTTCCTACGACATTCCAAAGACGATCCTTGTGTCCCTTTTTCTCATAGCGAAAGAATAAAAGCCGAGCTTCCAAGTGCAAAATTTATTATTTTTGAAGATAGACAACATATCAATCAACCTGAATTTCCAGAGTTGATTGAAGCAATAAGGAAATAACTATGAAGAAAAATCAAAATTAACTTCATAATCAGATAAATCAAGAGAAAAAGTCTGAATAAAAAGACTGATTAGCTTTATGCTTTCAGTTTTTTTCTTTTATGACTTGACTTTTAATTTGGATTTGATATATGAAAAATCATTAATAAAAAGAAATATTAACCGCTTGAAAGTCTAACTTGGAAAATCCAAGTGATGATTCGAGCAAAAAATCTACATTTATGACAAAAAAAGAAAAAGGGGTCAGAGTTTGCCCCGTTACCGAATTCCCTCTTATTCTTGAGGAAGGAGTCTTGTACTGCAAACCAAGAGCTGAAAATTTTTCCGCAGAGGGGTTTATTGAAACCTCTCACTCACTATGGGACATCTCCTTATGTAAGAGAAAAATCTACCGCCTGAAAGAGAATGGAAAAACGCATGACTACATTTCATCAGGTGGAAAAAACCTCAAGAGGTTTGTATAATTCTTAGGAAGAGGGTAGGGATCTGCTTCTATGAAGCTATGATCCCTTTCTTTTTAATCAAAAAAAATAGTGTCAAGCAAAAGCTGAATCAGAGTTCAGTTTTTTTTGAAAATAAGAATCATTTCCTTATACTTTTCCCAGTCTATAAATTGCAATCTTGAACTTTTAACTGATAACTTAAAAAATGCAAATTAGTATCTGATTTTCTGGACCGGCTGGATCTGGAGTAAATACGGCAGGAATCCTTCTCGCTGAACTGCTTACTCAAAAAGGCTATACCGTACTCGGCGATAAAGAATATGCCTCTATCATCAAAGGAGATAATAACTGCTTTTTTCTCTATATTTCTGATGAGGAGCAGCCCTTTATTCGTAGACAGATTGATTATTTTCTCGCCTATGATCCCTATGCAGTCAGCAAGAATGAAAGCATCTACGATTTGAAAAAAGTCTTTATGATCAAAGATGAGAACTGCAAATACAAGAATACCTTTACCCTCGGAGCGGCTCTCAAAATTTTTGGAATCAGTTTAGAGGAAGGAAAAGCGCTCTTGGAGCAGCAATTCTCTGAAAAGGAGTTCTCCCCTGAGGTGATGAATCAGAATTTTTTGGATTTGGAAGCAGGTTATCAGTATATTATCCAAAACTGTGGTGAAGCCTGTGATATTGTAAACTGCAGTAAAGCAATCTGAAATCCAAAGCAGTTTATGTACGGAAACGAGCTCATTGCAAAGGGAGCAATCGCAGGCGGACTGGATTTTTACGCTGCCTATCCGATGACGCCAGCTTCCTCTATCATTGATGAGGTCGTAAAAAATCCGAAAGTAAGCTTCTTTCAGGGAGAAGATGAAATCGCAGTCAGTATGGCGATGCTCGGTGCGAAATTTGCTGGGAAAAGAGCGATGTGTGGAACCAGTGGAGGCGGATTTGCACTGATGACCGAGTCTATTTCCTTTTCAAATCAAGCCGAACTTGGGGGCGTTTATGTGCTTGCTCAAAGAGATGGTCCGAGCACCGGAACTCCGACTTTTACAGAGCAGGGCGATGTGAATTATGCTTTGCATGCGAGTTTTGGAGATACGAAGCCGATCGTGCTTTATCCTTCTACTTTTGAGGAGGCCTATTCTTTCGCTGGGAAGGCTCTCAATTGGTCGGATCAGTATCAGCATCCTGTGATTCTCCTGAGTGATAAACAGCTTTCGGAGTCTTATTTGAGCATTGATCCGCAAAAGCTCCTTGCCGAACCGATAAAAAGAGGTAAAAAAACTGACTCTACAACCGAGGATCAGTTCAAAAGATACGAATTTAGTCCAGATGGGATTTCTCCTTATAGTGTTCCGTGAACTGAGCATACGACCTTTATTGCGACTTCCTATGAGCATGATGAATACGGAAGCACGAATGAAGAACCGACCATGAAAGGTAAAATGATGGAGAAAAGAGCTCAAAAACTGAAAACTTTCGTGGAACAAGAGTTCAATTCAGATTTTTATGGCTATGAAATCATCAATCCTGATGCGGAAACTTTCTATATCACGATGGGAATCAACCGTTATGCTCTAGAGCAACATATCAAAGGCAAAGCGGGAATGGGACTAATTGTGATCAAATCACTCTCCCCTTTTGATCCGAGATTGAAAACTTTCCTTGAGGAACATGCAAAAAAGATTAAAAGTCTGATTTTTGTGGAAATGAATCAGAGTGGAATTTTGGAAGATTTAGTGCGTAAGGAATGTGAGCTGTATGGCGAGTGGAATAAAAAAATAGAGCATTTTAACAAAATTACGCTCTATCCAATTTTTGAAGAAGAAATTATTTAAAAAATCCGCTTTAGCTCTAAAATCTGATTTTTAATTGTTAACTGTAACACTTACTTATGAGAACGAATTTAAATAAAATCCAGCGATGTCCAGGATGCGGAAATTTCCTCATTCACCTCGCGCTTAAACAAGCCCTTGCCGAGCTGAAGATCCCAACCCATAAAACCGTGGTTGTAACTGGGATCGGCTGCAATAGTAAAATGAGCCAATATATGGAAGGCTATGGTGCAGAAACCCTGCATGGAAGAGGAATTCCTTTTGCAACAGGGGTAAAGCTTGCAAATCCTGATTTGACCGTGATTTCCGTTTCTGGAGATGGCGATAGTTATGGGATCGGACTTGGACATCTGCTCCATGCTGCGAGGAGGAATCTGCCTTTTGTCCATATTACCTGTGATAATGAAAACTATGCTCTCACCACAGGACAAGCTTCTGCGACAACTCCCCTTTGAGCGAAAACCAAGTCTACACCTAAGGGGAATACCCTCCCTCCCCTTCATCCCGTACATTTGGTGGAAACAGCAGGTTGTAGCTTTGTAAAAACGGTTGTCGATAAGGATCTCAAAACTCTGAAAGAAACCATAATACAAGCCATTCAGCACGAAGGTTTCGCCCACATCAATGTGCAACAAGCCTGCCCAAGCTGGAAAAGATGGTAATTTATTTCAACACCTACTTATGAAACTCATTCTCCAATCCGTCTCCTCAGCTGAGGTTCAAGTCTATACTGATGAAAGCTATCAAGAATGCCTAAAAACAGAAAAAATCTGAACCTGAATGCTAATCTATTTCGGAGTCGGAAAGCCTGATGAATCCCGTTCAGACCGGAAAACTGCGATTGATAAGTTCACAAGCAAACTTACGACGCTCAAACTTCTCTCCTCTACTGAAGGGAAAATAGAAGTCCCTCTCCATGAGGTGGGAAGCGAACTTTTAGTGATTTCCAATTTTACCCTTTTTGGAAGCTATAAAAACGGAACGAAAATTGATTTTTCACAGAGTGGAAGCTATGGCTTTGCAAAAGAAGCTTATGATTTTTTCCTTGCAAACTTAGAAGAGAAAGGATTTAAAGTCAAAAGCTGAGAATTCTGAGCAGATATGCTCGTTTCTAGTGTAAATAATGGACCAATCAACTATCTTTTTGAAATCTAATTAAGAGTTAATTATCCTCGAGAAAACACTTTCTTATTTACAATTAGAAGTTTCTAAAAATATCACGAAAAGGTTTTATCCTTTCTTTTTCTGCTTTAATTTTTTCCCATTCTTCCTCTAATTCCTTAAGTCTTTGTTCAAAAAGGAAACTAAATTTATTGATCTTATCACTCACTTGCATGGCTTTAACTGGATCTTGGAGATCTTTTTCTTCTTCATACAAAAGCTGGTTATCAACAGTAATCAACAGATTTTTTTCTGTTTCCTGAGAAGAGAAGGTAAGCGTATGTTGCGACTCTTCATTACGAACAAAATCTTTTTCTGTCTTAATAAGTGTCAAAGTAGCTCTTTCATGCTCATCTCTTAGAGGAAAAATTTCATAGGTAATCATACTCTTTTCTGTATTATTACCAAGAATCTCAAAAACAGATTTTTCTTCTTTACTAATTTTATTTTCTAGTTTCAAAATCCTCTTTCCCATAGCAAAAAGTTCCTCATACTTTTTCATAAGATCAGAAAGTTCACGCTTTGGCTCAGATTCCATTTCAAGAGCAGCAATTTGTTCTCAGCTTTGTTCCATGTTTTCGTTTTCTACAGCTTCATCATTCTCATTTTCAAGAGAAATATTATCCTCTGACTGAGAAAAAGAAATATCTTCTAGTTCTGAATTCTCTTTTCATTGGGCAGCTGTATCTTCAGAAGAAACAGAATCATCTCCTTTAGTTTCCTCATCAGAAGAAAGCTCCTGTACCTCTTCTACCTGATCCTCTGGGATTTCAGAGTTCTTTTCAAAATTTTCATTTTCAAAAGATTGCTGAGGTAAATACTCCTCTTCTGCTTCTTTTTCCTCACTATTTTCATTCTCCTGAGGCAAAATTTCAACTTGTAATCAAGCTTCTTCAGAAGGAGACGAAATATTTTCATCTGGCTGATCATAAAGAGTATTCATAGGATCAAGCGGTTTTTCTTCTGGAGCTGAAGCTGTAAACATCGTATCAAGTCAAGCTCCTTGTAAAACATCTGTGTTTTCTTCGTCATTTATATTCTGATCAGGTTCTGGAGTTCCTTGCTCCTCATCTGTAAAAGAAAAATCAAAATCCTGATTTTCATCAGTAGGATTAGAGATTCTTTCAAACTTCTCTAAATTCTCAAAAACTGCTTCATTTCCTCAAAAAAAAGAACTCTTGATTCAGGTTTCTTGAGTATTTTCTTCAGTTGTAACAGTGCTTGCAACAGAAGCTGCTGGATTCTGGTTATTATCTGCCATAGGAGCTTTAATAAAGAATAAAATTTCATATTTATTATATTCAGAAAAAAATGTAAAGCAAATTTCAACGACTTTTGTTCATTTTCCGTAAAATGATTTGTAAAATTCAGACTAAATCATATACTAAATTCTATCGCTGTTGAAGCGATTCTTTAATTTATTATTCTTTCGGTTAAATGACAGAAGAAATGGTAATCAGCCAAACAAAGTTGTTCGTGGGTTGATTGAACTGGAAAATGAGGGGAAATGACCTCAAAACTGAATTCTCTAAATTTGGAGAAGTCGTATTTGCAAGAGTAAATCTTGATCAAACTACAAAACCTCCAAGGAGTAAAGGATTTTGATTTGTAGAATTTGCAAATGCAGATGATGCTGCAAAAGCTAAAGCTGAAATGGACGGTGTAGAAATTTGGGGAAGAGCAATCAAAGTTGACTTTGCAAAAGAAGATCCAAATAGAGCTCCTAGAGTTGAATATACTTCAGAAAACGTTTCAGAAGATGATGAAGACGTAACATTCTAGAGAACTTCTTACTCTTTTAAAGATCTGAGTTTTAAAGCTCAGATTTTTTTGATTTCTAAAAATAAAAACCTGAATTTCCATCAGGTCTTTTTTTAAGCAAAATAAATCTTACTATAAAACCTTGCAATCTTGAGCACATCTATTGCTAGGGGTCATAGGAGTCCAAGTTTTACCATTACAGTAGCAGAAACATCCTGCTTGGTTATTGTTTCCTTTTTTAAATTTCATAGCTCCATTAGTAGTATCATCACAAGCAAGTCAAGGCTGATCACTGATTTGAAAAGTTCCATCATGTACGTCAATACCATGAACCTTAGGATTAGTAGTGTTAATTCCAATACCATTAGCGGCTCTCACAAGGAAAACCTTATCCATAGCTGGACTAAATGTAGGAATATCATGATCTGGATAACTATCACTCCAAGCGAAAACATCATTTCTTGGTTCCTTGAATTTGATATTTTTTCCAGCCACGATATTATTAGTTCCTTGAATTGTTTTCTTGGATCCTGCAAGGATATAGTTATTCGTTCCAGAAAGGATACGGTTGTGTTGTCCTCACATTATAACCGATTGAGTTCCTGCAATACGATTATCTGTTCCTCAGAAAATAAAATTCTTCTCTCCAGAATGGATTTTATTGTCTCTTCCTCCAAAGATTCCAGCATTTATTGCATTTTTCTCAATCTCATTATTAGTTCCCCCGAGAATAATATTATTCATTCCATAAATTTTATTTTTTTTACCCATAATTAAGATAGCCCCCGAAGCATCAGAAACAATTTGATTTTCTCCACCTGGCTTTTCAAGCAAAACTTTTCCATGAATTTTAACAACTCCATTTTGAAGTTCTACGAGAATGTTCTTATTAGGATCCGGGTTTCTTACACCATCAGGGGAGAAATAAACTTTTTGGATATTCTGAACAGCATTAGAGAGATCAGATTTGACATTAATCTGAGCGAGAGAAGAAGCGGCAACTAGACCGAAGATGATAAAAGAAGCAAGGAAGATAAGAAATTTATTACGAAAAGTCATATTTAGCAGAGAAAGGAAATAAAACTAAGGATAAGTGTAAGAAAATAAGAAAAATTTACAATAATTTACGAGGAGATTGGATCTCTTTTACTTGACAAGCCAAAAAAAATAATTATACTAAAAATAGTTTTTTTAGAGAACTAACTTTTTAGTTTATAGAAGGAAGAAAGATGGCAGAGGGAAGAAAGATGATAGAGAAAATAGGAAAGTTTATGAATGGAAAAGTTGCTGCAGGACTTATAGCAGCTTCAAGTCTATGATCAGTATGAAATGTAAATGCTAATGGTCTAGGTCAGACTACAGATTCTACGAAATCAGAGCTTAGAGAAGCATTTGTTAGAAGTGCTAAGGATGAGAAAACCATTGATTTTCAGCAAGCAAGGAAATCATGAGAAGTGAAGAAAACTCCAGAAACAAAGAATGTCGCAGGAGAAAATTTGATTTTAGATGAACAAGGAGTAGAGGAGTATTTTGCACAGAATGGAACAGTACCCTATTTAAGCAATGGAGCAACGATTGATGGAAATTGAGCCTTTGAAGCGATAGCAGACGGAATGGATTGTTATTATTACCTTTCAAATAATGATCATGTAAGTATTACAAAGCCAGAAGGAGTAGATAGAGTTTATGTATCTTGAGCTTGTGAAGAGCTAGAGGATAAAATCGAGATAACATGACATGCGGTAATTTCTTTCGGAAAATGAAGTAAATTGATAAATGTCATTTTTAATAACGGAGCGAATTTTGTGAAACAATGAGAAGAGAAAATTGTAGAACAAGCTGATACCTTCCATATTGTAAAAAATCTTCCTGAAGGAACAGAACTTCCAAAAGAATTTATAGAACAAGTTTTTTGAAAAGTTGTTTCTTTTGATAATGAAACAAAATTTTGAATCCCTTTAAACAGAAATAATATAAATCTTCGTTATAAAGGGAAATTTCAAGAAAGTTGACCATGATGAATAGAGTCGGATTGGAAGATGCTAGATAAAGAAAATCTATGATCATGAACAGGAAATTTTTGGACAATACAAGAATTAGAAAGTCTTGGTGGAAATAGCCCCTATAAGACCACGGAGACTAAGAGTATAAAAATTGGGAATAAAGATTATACTTATAAATTGGAGTATAGTAGTATAAAACCCTTAGCATACGATTGAGGAACTTCTGCAGTTCAAATTTGGGATTGAAGAAACATTGGAAATTCTTTAAACGGTATAACCTTAAATATCATTAAAATTAAAGAAATAGCAGAATACGGGAAAATGAATGAAGGCTATGACTCTACCCAGATAGAAGCTCCAAAATATTATGATAATGTGGGGAAAGAAGTGGCTAAAGACAGTTTAGAACTAGGAAAAACGTATCAACTCAAAGTGCAGGCTAAGCCTGACTATAAGATAACGAGTGTGATAGTTAATGGGGAAGAATATACTCCAACAGAAGAAGGGGCATTTACTATAAATTTTGAAGTAAAAAAAGATAATAAGATAGAGATAAAATCCGCTTCAACCTCAGGAATAGAATGAACAGAAGTCAAAGAACCACGTATAAGTTCAGAAAATGGAACGCTGACTATAGATACACAAGATACGCCGCTCCAATCCGTTCAAATTTATAATCTGAAAGGGCAACTCATTGCTCAGAAATCTAAACCTGAGTGAGTAGAAAAGTTTGCAATTGAAAAAGGCTTGTATTTTGTGACGTGGAGGACGCTAAATGGGGAGGCAAAAACACTAAAAGTTATGGTAAAGTAGAAAATTATCTCAAAGATATATGTTTTTGTCATTTTGGAAGGATCTCTGTGCTTGATTCTGTCTTTTTGTTTTTTTTAATCCGTAAAGATAATTGATACCATGGCAACAAGAAGCCTCCCTTAAAACTTGACAAAGTTACAAAAATTACTATAATTTCTAGTATATTTTTATATTTTTCATCTATATCATGACTCCTCTAAATTCTGTAAACACTTCTCCTGAGAGATCCTCAGAAAAATCCTCAATTTTAATTTTCAAAAATGAAATCAAACAATTAGGAGCTAGTGTCGCTCTGACTGCTGCTTTACTCGCTGGGACTCCAAATCCAGCTCAAGCTCAAGCAACCGAAAAGAAACCAATTCAGACTGAACAAGTTGAAAAACTAGAGACCTCTGACTATATTACTCAAGCTCCCGCTAAACTCAAACAATACTATCCTGAAGAAGAAGCTTATTTTCAGAAAATTTTTGAAGTAATGAAAAATGCTTGACCAGGAATTGCCAACATCGCTAATCTTAAGTTAGAAGAACAATTTAACGAATATGCAGAAGATTTTACTAATGAAAAAGACAGATGGACTGCAGTATTTATGTTTTGTGAACTTGCATATCCAGCAACTGAATTTACTAAAAGGAAAGAAAAGCTAGATGAATTTGATCTTGATATGAGACAAGTTGTCGCCACAGAAGCTTTGAGAAAAATGACACTCCATTTTGCAAAAACAGAAAAAAAGGCTAACGAAATAAAAACAAAAGCTAAAGAAGATATTAAAAAGACCAAAAAAGAATGAGAAGAACTTGGTAAAAAGTGAGAAGAAGTTGATAAAAAATTAAAAGAACTTGAAAAACTCTGAAAAAGGATAAATCAACAACGAGAACAAGCGATACAAGGAACAGAAAGAGTAATGGAAGAAATAGATCCTCAGACAGTAAAAACTGTAGTTCAAGTCCAGGAAATGGTAAGATATTATGAAAAAATCTGTAAAGAAAACGGAAAAAAACCTACACAAAAAGCTCAAGAACTAATCAATCAACTTCCAGAAAAGCAAAAGAAAAAATAAACATTTTTAGTCCAAAATATCTCATGATTGAAGAAGGAGAAAGGAACTTAATCAATCCTTCTAACACTGAAATAAAGGAAGGAAGTTTACAAAATAGCCATAGTTTTGAAAATAAAATTTCAAATCAGCTTGTAAGGTTTTCTCCTGAACTCAAAAATAAAGCAATACAACTCATCATAAAGCATCATAATGTCATAAAAAATGAAAATCTTTTCATCAAAACACTTGCTCGTTCTCTTCAAAACAAAACAGAAGAGGAAGCTTTTTGAGTTATTGATCAATTAGTAAAAAAAGAAATCCAAAAAGCTGAAGAACAAGAAGATATTATTCTTCATGAACCAACTATTTCAGCAAATAGCAAATCAGAAGCAAGGAGTCAATCTACTACTAAAGAAGCTCAATCTATGATAGATATCAATTATCAAGAATGAGTTAAAAATAAACTTAAACAAGCTAAAATTGATGATCAACAGGCTAAAATTGATGATCAACAAGCTAAAATTGACACTCAAAAAGAACAAATTAAAATCCTAGAAGAACAAACCCAAGCTGCACAAAAAGCACTAAATCCTAGATACA
>CAUTUR010000008.1:0-25954 GCA_963541585.1 uncultured bacterium
AAACTTATTTACTCAATACCCTTGTAGATTCCAAAGCCCTCAAGAAGAAAGTAAAGTTTTCAACTAGATCTGGTATCCTATTATGTTCATACAGATTATACTCCTGTGTGAAAATCGTAAGAGGATCACTATTTTGCCATTCCTTACATTCTCCAAAGAGCAATGGATAATTTGGGAACAAAACATATCAACTATACCCACATTGTCCAAGAGGAATCCATAATCAATCAACAAAAACTCGCACCAGCAGTATAAATTCTCATGATCATGCTCCGGATCCTATAATTTGATAGATATAATCACCATATTCTGTCTTATGATGAAGAACAAAAGGTCAAATCATTGGAGAAGTGCCATATATAATTTCCAGACTTCAGTATGGAAAATGGTATCAGTATTCTTTTTCAATTCGTTTTAGCATATGACCATTGAGTACTATTCATGAGCCAATACTTGATATCATTGATCAAAATTGATTTTTTGTGATGTTTCATGCTCAGTAGGTATAAAATCAGCTTCAATTCTTCATAGCTAAATTGCCTCCAGCTTCTTCATCATTTCGATATCATCAATCTGGATTTTTTGTAAGAGGTCATATCAGTGGATATTCTGGTATCTCTCCAAGATCTCGTCATTTCTTGAGGATATACCTGTACAAATCCACAAAATAACGAACAAAAGGATGATCTCACTGTAAATCCTGATAATACGAGAGCAAGACTGGATCTTTTCAAGCATAGTTCTTTTGTGGATGAGCTAATGCAGCTTGTAATTTATGATAAATCTTGAAAATATAGCGATCTACACAGATATCTCTTTCATAGTAAGTTCCAGCGGTTGTTTCATAACCGGTTCCGTATTCTTTGCAAGCATCTAAAAGGTCTTGATGAATCGTGTCTATGAACTTATTTACCGCAGAAGAAGTCTTGGTTTGATATTCAAGGATCAGATTTCTATCTTTTTGAAGTTGCTCATACTCCTCTTTGTCAGCTGCTTTACTTAAATCTAAGTTTCTATAAAGGTATCATCAAGGAACGATGTTTTGGCTCATCATCGTTGCTCCGCTGTTTGTAGGATCAGAGGAAGTTTTATGAGACTCTGAACCTTTCTCGCATCAAGGAAGAACTAGAGTAGAGAAAACAATAAGGATCAAAAATCAGATTTTTTTCATTTTTTCAAAAGAAAGTAAACCTTAAAGAGAAAGATTAGTTATTATCATCTAAATTTTTACAGTGCTGAGCAAAGAACTCTGGATACCTTTCATCGTGAGGAATAATCTCATCATAGGAATCTGAAGTAATATTATAAAGTCTGATTTCTCCGGTCTTTTTATTTACCTGAAAACGATGATACTTCAGCACTCTGCTCGGATAATTTTCAGCTAAAGCAAGTTTATAACTCTCATCATCTACACTTTCTAACTCTAAATAATAACCCAAAAACTGCTCCCTATCACCCTGATTTGGCACAGTCAAAGCCTTATCATAGTTTTTCTTTACTCCTACGAATTGAGGTGAAGCAAAAATCTGCTTTTCAATCTCTGTAAGACAAAGCTCGTTTGGGTTTTTAGGATTTTGATTTTCCTGTTCAGATTTTAGGTACTTATCGGTATTTTGTCCACAACTAAGATGAAGACTATAAGGCACATTTTCTGGGAAATGAGCATCATCATTGATTTGCTGGAACGAGGCATGAATATGACTTTCACTTACACAAAGGATTCCTTCTTTTTCAAATCCCATAATATTAACTGATCCTCGTCCTAGACTATTTTCTTCATTTTTCTTCCAGCTATGAAAGAAGGTTTTTACTGCTTCATCAGGATTTTCTTGTAATCATGAAAGCGAGAATCCCCATCATTGAATTGTCCGATTTTCCCCTCCCTCTTGCCACTGAAAATCAGAAGCTTCAATTTTGGAATCTGCAAAATTCTGCTGCTGTGCAAAATCTTGAAGTATTGAAACTTCATAAGGAGGCAAATTAGGCTCCAGTTCTTTACAAGCAACAAGAACTAGACTAAGTCATAGTAATAAACATCAAAGACTGACTTTTTTCATCATATGCTCCCCAAGAAAGTAAAACGATAAGACTTGTTAATTGTTACTTGTTAATTTTGAATGGTTAATTATCCTCTCGGACAACTTGAAAAGATACCAAAATCCATCAATCCTGGAACATTTACGAATTTTTCACAAGTTTCATCATCCACAGGATTTGCTCCTTGCCAATAGGTTGTTCGTCCATTATCCGTTTTTCCAAGTACAAGATATTCAGTCTCTTCACTCCCCTCCTGAGTCAAGAAAATCTCTACAAGATCTCCTTGGGTTTGAATTCCTCGGTAAGAAGCTGTTTTTGGATTCATTTTTCAAGTATATTCCTTGTAATTGATCTTTTTGAGAAGGTTCTCAAGTTTCCCTTGTCTTCCAGACACAAGAAAATTATCTACCTTATCTGCACAGCCTTCAAATGTTCCTTCTCAGAAAGTCACTCTTGCTTTATATTCGTGAGTATTTCCAATTCCGCCATCAACGCAGGCTTCTTTACTAAGTTCTCCAACAATTTCCCCAAAATTATACTTCTCACCAGAAAAAATCAGATTTCCTCCTGATGTTCCCCAAGATCAAATATAAGCATTGTCCATATCAAACTCATGAGTCTCATTATTTGGAAGGGTATAACTCAAGGAATCTAGCCTAAGCTCTGCATCCCAAAATGGTTCTTCTCCAAAGAGATTAAAAGTAAATTCCAAAGGAGAAGGATATTTTTCATTAAACTCAGCACAATGCACTTCAACTAACTGATCATTTTCATCAAAAATTTTATCCAATTTCTTATCTAGTTCCTCTTGCTTCGCAGAATCTTCTTCTTCCGAATAAGCCAAATTTCTCAATTCATCTAAATCATAATCAATTTTGGAATATACCGAACAAATCATATTATCTTTCAAGTATTCAACATAAGATTCTCCAACACCATCTGCTTCTGATTTTTGGACCCAACCTTCAAAAATTTGATCAAGTTCATTCCAAAATTTTTCATCAGTCTTGATCGCATTATTACGAACAAGCCATCCAGCAAGCTCTCCATCTATTGATCCTCAGCTAAAAGTTTGAGCAACGATGTCCTTGCTTGTTTTCCCGAGCTTTGGTGCTAGGGTTTCAAGGAAAGCTTTTGCAGCGCTTGCTTCTGATTGTTCTTCCGGTTGAAGAATGTTGGTTTGTTTACAGCCTGTAAGAAAAAGTACTGCCGAAACAATAAGCATAAGGCTGATTCCTGATCGTTTTTTCATGACAAAAAGAAGAAAAAAATAAAAAGAACAAAATCAGATTATAAAATAAAATTATAAAATAAAATTATAAAATCAAGAAAAGATCAAAAAAAAAGAAACATTACCTCATAAAAAAACTAGTCAGACTTTTGCTTTTTTTCTTGACAAGAAAAAAAATAACTGTATACTTTAAGAGAAAGTTTTTTATCCTCTTAAGAAAACATATGAAAAACAAAATTTCTCATTCTAACAAGATTGGATTATTTATCTTATTCACCTTATCCATTCTTTTGTATTGAGTTTTTGTTCTCGCAGAGACAAAAAAAGATTATGTTAATCTGGAGATAAAAACTCAAAGTCTGAAAAACAACTCCTCTACCATCCATTTTAACGCATGAGGAAATGATTTTTGAGGATGAGCATTATGGATATCTACCCAAAAGAAGCTTGAAACTCCGAAATATATTCAGACTCCTAATGGATCAGGGAAATATTGTTCTGTAAAAATAGAAGGACTCTATTATAACTCTCAAAGAGGAGAAAGACTTCGACCACTTGATGAAAACAGTCTTATTTCATTACAAAAATGAGGAAACCAGTATACTTCACTTAAAGTAAATGGAGGTCTCTATACCAGCTGCGGAACTTGAGATCAATACAGTATCTATGGAAATGTTGAACACATTCTGAATAATGAACATTTTTATCTTGCAGCTGGAGTGAATTACGATATCCCAAATAACAGAATGAAATCAGATTCTGCACTGAATTGTACGCTTCAGCTTGTAAATAACATTACTGCTGTTGGGTATCTTTATGATTATCAAGGAGGAATCGGATTCGTAGGAGGTAATGTTCCTTCTCCTGAAGCAAATAAAAAACTTGCTGAAGCTCTCTCTAATGGGAAATGTATCTCCGATATTTTTACATTCTCTCGTGAAGATACTATAGCAGGAGACAAAAATATTCTTTGAACTGAATGGATTATTGCAGATACAAATAGCTTTCAAAATCAGAGATGGACACTAGCTATTCGTGGAATTGTAGGACTTACAAATAATATTTTCGGATCTAACAAAACCGATATCGAGGGAAGTTTCTGAAAAGAATCTCAAACTGTTAGAACCTCCTCAGTTTCACTGGCAAATGCTGTAAATATGGCAAGAAAAAAATCTGAACAACTCTGTAAATGAAGATGGAATAAAGATTCTTGAACGATTCGTTGCTTCAACAACGAAGAAAATCTTGGAGTAAAAACGATTTCTCCTAGTGCATGAGTAACATATGTTTTCAAAGATATTGATGCTCAACTCAGTAGATATATGAATTGAGAAGATCAAGCAATTACTATCTTCGTAGATTGAGGAAAATTACTCCTTCCTGGAGCAGTGAATACTGGATCATTAAAAGATTTTGATAGTAATGGATATCTAGCAAATCCAGCTGAAGCAACCATTAAGGCAAATTATCTAAAGGGAAACTTCATCATTAACGGAATCTTATCTCCCGCAGGAAACGCAACCTGAATCGCTAATAAACTTCATATTCATGGGAAACTCTTAAGTTTTAATACCTTTGACCTTGCAACAGAGCAAAGAGAAAATCAACTTTCTGCTCTTTTAAGAGGAAACTTTGATAAGCAATTCATTAACTATAGAAATCTCTTTACTTGGAGATGTGGTGACGTCGTAGAAGGAATTGCAAGCGATGGGACAAATTGTGGAAAAGGGACCACAAAAGACTTACCAAGAGCTCCATTGTCAGTAATTGATATGCAATTTCCTTCTCCTTTAACCGAATAACTAGACAAGTTTTCTAAACATCAAGAAAAGATCGAAAATTGGTCTTTTTTTTACGAGAAAAACACTTCTTTTAAAAAAGAGAAATACTGACATTTCTTATCAAAAAAGTGAACTCAATGAAATGTTAAATTTTGTACTACCAATCATAAAAGCAGCGTATAACCTATGGTCTAGCAATGATTTAAAAATAATGCAGTTAGTACCTGGTGTTGTAATAAATAGCCATTTTTTATACTCAAAAAAAGTCGCTTTTACAACACCCAAAGATATCAGTCTTTATGCGACTTTTAATACTATTTTTTGACCAAAAAATCCGTCTTTGGAGGTGCGGAGAATTGAACTCCGGTCTAAAAGGCATACTCATCCCGTTCTACCATTATAGTCAGCTTTTTAACCTATTTTTTAGCCTTATTGAGCAGGGAGAAGTGGGAAAACGACAAACACAACGCTTCTATTTCACTCAACAAGGTTTTGGGTTCCTGCTCAGATCCGCCTTACTCCTAGCAGGAGTCAGTAGTAAGGTTAGTTACTGGCTTGCAAAGACGACTAGGCGTAAGCTTTTACAAGTTCAGCTCTCTTAAGGAGAGATTTTCATGCGTTAGCATTTTTTTGTTGATTGGTTTTAGGCTCAGTCAATCATTGAGCAATGGCTCGTGATGGGTACGGATTCCTCTCATCAAATCCAAAGTCACCCCCATAACGTTTCAAGTATAACGAAAAAATCTTCTATTTTCAAGAGAAAAAATGAATTCTGATCCTTAACTATCTTTCGTTAGGTAAAGGGAAATCTTTCGTAAAAATCTGAATTTGCTTTTTTAAGTCTTCAAGTACAGTTTGATCTCCACGATTACGAATCGCCTTATCAATAAAGAGAACCATCTTCCTCACATCTTCTTCTAAAATTCCTCTCGTTGTCATCGCAGAAATCCCAATTCTCACACCAGAAGGGCGAAAAGGCGGACGAGGATCATGAGGAATAAGCGATTTAGAAACTGAGATACCTACCTGATCAAGCACCTTTTCTACTTCTGCACCATCAAACTCTTCTGCTGAAAAATCTAACACGACCATATGATTATCCGTTCATCAACTTACCGGTTTATAACCGAGATTGAGGAAACTATGAGCCATAATCTGAGCATTTTTAAGGGTTTGTTTGGCATAATGCTGAAAACCAGCAGTCTGTACCTCTCAAAGTGCAACGGCAATCCCTGCAATGGTATTCATATGAGGTCATCCCTGCATTCCTGGGAAAACTGCACGATCAATCCTCGTTGGGAGATTTTCTATTGTAGATTCTGGCTTTTGGAGAGGATTTCAGACTTTTCCTTTACTTAAAATCAAAGCTCCTCTGGGTCCACGGAGGGATTTATGCGTTGTGGTCATCATTGCATGGAAGCCATAATCCAGTGGATTTTTGAGCAAACCTGCTGCGATAAAACCTCCGATGTGAGAAACATCAGCATAAGCGATCGCTCAGACTTCCTTTGCTATTTCTGCAAATTTCGCATAATCCAGCTCCCTTGGATAGGCACTGAATCAAGCTAAAATCACCTTTGGTTTCACTTCCAAGGCTAAGCTACGAACTTGCTCAAAATCAACCGTCCCATCAGCTAAAGTTCCATAGCTATGAAAATTGAAAACCTTGGAAATGAAGGTTACCGGAGATCCATGTGTCAAATGTCATCAAAAGTCCATTCCCATACCGAGAATATGATCTCTTGGCTCCATAGCTGCAGTATAAAAGCAGAGATTTGCAGCCGCCCCAGAAAGTGCCTGAACATTGGCATGATCCGCATGAAAAATTGCCTTTGCTCTTTCTATTGCGAGAGTTTCTAATTTGTCGGTATTTTCCTGTCCTCAGTAGTATCTTTTTCAAGGGAAACCTTCAGCATATTTATTGGCAAAAACTGAAGCCTGAGCCTGAAGAACTGCAGAAGATTGATAGTTTTCACTCGCGATAAGTTCAATACCTAAAGATTGTCTCTGTGCCTCAGCTTGAATCAGCTTTTGAACTTCTTTATCTTCTCTAATACCTTCAATCATCTCTCTATTCTTTATAAGATAAAAAAATCTGAAAACAAACAAAAGACAGAAAAATCTTTTCTCGCACTATTTTCTCACTATTCTTTAATGAGTTCTCCCCAATCACCTTGCTTAAGCCCAGCAGCATTCCCCTCTTCTACATCAATATGCATATCTAGTGCATAACTATCTGAAACCCTAATAACGACCTCATCAAAAATCAGGCTTCTTTCTCCATTGGTCTTTACCTTCACGATTTGTCCGTTCGTTACTCCAAAATTTTCTGCATCAGCCACCGTCATATGAATATGCCTCTTGGCAACGATCATTCCTTGAGTAAGTTCAACCTGCCCTGCTGGACCGATGATAGTCACTGGAGCTGACCCCTCTAAATCTCCTGATTCTCTGATCGGAGTCGGAGTGCCAAGCTTGAAGGTATCTCCCAGCATCACTTCTACTTGAGAAAACTTTCTATAAGGCCCTAAAATTCTGACTTTTGAAATTTCTCCTTTTGTACCTTTGATCGTTACGCATTCCTCACAAGCAAATTGCCCAGGCTGAGAAAGGTCTTTAATTTTAGTGAGCTCATAATTAGATCCAAAAAGCGTATTCGCATCAGCTTGAGAAAGATGCACATGTCTGTTTGATATTCAGATAGGGATTCTCATTCTTTTGAAGAAAAAAAATAAAAAGCTGACCGAAATACTAGTCAATCAGCTTGTTTTTTCAAGGGAAAATCAAAAATTACTCCTCTATACGAACAACTCTCATCTGAGGTTGATCAGAGTTATGATATACCTTTTTTCCAACCAGAATCACTTGATCTCCTTTCTTAACCATATTTTTTTCCTTAAGAATCTTGACAGCAATCTCCTGATTCTCTGTCATATGAGATCAGAATTTATCTACTTTTTCAGAAAAAATTCCATAATTGATCCCCAAAGAATAATGCAACTTTTCATCAGCAGTGAAAGAAACAACGGGAACATTAGGCTTAAAAGCAGACAAATATCTCGCAAGATTTCCAGAGGCTGAAAAAACTACAATCATCTTGGCATGAATCTCATCTGCGAGCATTAATGCATAACGACCAAGTGATTTTTTGAGAATTTCAGATTCCTCCGTACAATCAATATCAAAATCTTTATGCTTATTATTTGTCAATTTTTCTGCTTCAGCAATCGTTTTTTGCATATATTGAACGGCTTTAACAGGATATTTTCCAACAGCGGTTTCATCAGAAAGCATTACCGCATCTGCTCTCATCATAACAGAATTATATACATCACTCACTTCTGCTCTGGTAGGAAAAGGATTGGTTACCATACTTTTCATAAGTTCTGTTGCGATAATAACCGGTTTCCCATAGACAAAACACATATCAAGGATTTTCTTTTGGTAGACAGGAAGCTCATGAATCGGCATTTCTATACCTAAATCACCCCTCGCGATCATGATTCCATCAGAATACTTCACAATATCTTCTAAATTATCAATTGCTTCCTTATTCTCAATCTTAGAAATAATTTTTACTGCTTCCCCTCCGTTTTCATCGAGAAAAGATCTGATTTCTTTCACATTTTCTCCCGTCCTAATAAACGAAGCTGCCACATAAGCAATTCCCATTTTAATTCCAAAAAGAATATCCGTTTTATCTTTCTCAATCATCGCAGGAAGTCAGATTTTTACTCCAGGAAGATTAATATGTCTTTTTGATCCAATTTCAGCATCATTAAGAGCCTGTACAACCAGGTGATCTTTCACTATCTTTTTCACTTCTACAAGAAGCAATCCTGAATCAATAATCACCTGTTGCCCAATTTCTACGTCTTTGAGAATCCCTGGATAATCACAAAAAATATCTGAATCTTCAGTCAATTTTTCTAGATCAACAAAAATATTAAAAGTCTGATTTTTCTTTACTTGAAGAGGAGCTTCTCTCATCCCCGTTCTAATATCAGGTCCTTTCGTATCCAAAAGCAAACTCAAATGAGTTCTTCCCTCAGCATTCAGTTTATTGATCTCTTTCATAAGAGATGTTGAAGATTCTGGAGTAGCGTGAGTAAAGTTAATCCTAATGACATCAACTCCAGCATCTGAAAGCTGAATAACTTTTTGAGGATCATAATCATCTCTAACCGTTGCAATAATTTTTGTAAGTTGCATTTGCATCAAAAAAAGGAATAAGTATTTAAATATGCCACTTAGCTTATGAAAAAGGCACAAAATAGCAAGATTTTTTCAAAAAAAGATTAATCCTCTGCTATAAAATCCGTAAATAATGCTTGTGTTTTTTGAACGCTCTCAACCACAGAAAAATTTGATATCCAAGATCATATACTACAAAACAAATCCATTCAGACTTTATTCTTTCTCCAAAGATAAGGCTTAAGTGGCTTCCAAATATGTTCTATAAAGTACCAAGAATAAAAGTTATCCTGTGTAAGTTGAAGCATATTCTGACTAATATCTGACTGACAGCTGCCGTCCAGCTTTTCATACAAAAAATTTTCAGTCATTTTATGACCAGAAGTAGGATGATCCAACATCGTCAAAAAATAATAGGTCAAAGCTGCTTTAGTTTCCTTAACATCAAGAAAAGGGTAGTTCATCATCCATGCCATATCTCCCGTCATATTCTTCATTTCATTGAGATATCACAAAGAAGCCTGATACTTCCATTTAAGTTCTTGCTGATAACTCTTCTCTTGATCAAGAGGATAGGCTTCCCAAAGCTGTTTAAAAGCCTGTAAATGATGCTTTGGAATAATCTGCTGCTCTGCGAAATAGAGCATATCTTGCATCAGAAAATTTAATTTTGAAAGTGTTATTGAAGTTTCTGATTCAGAATTGTATTTACTCAATTTAAAATAAAGCAATAAAGCAGATTCAAGATATTTTTTCCCACGATCAATATCTCATTTCTGATAAGAGTAGAAAGCCGCTTGCTCCAAAAAATTACCGATATGTTGAGCTACACCATATCCATAATTAGCTCCTCCAAAAGGGAAAAAACTATCAGCCACCCATTCTTGAGTATGAATCGCTGTTATCAAACGAGAAAGTTCTCAGTTTTCATCTAATTTTTGAAGAAACTGTTCCATTTGAAGCCCAGAAAAATATTCTTCAAAACTAATATCATAGAAATGCCCAGAAATAAGACCTTTTTCTACTTCTTCAATTTTTTGATCTCCATGCCACATCTTATTATGATGGAGTCTAATGGCTTTAATTCTATGAAAATCAGATAACACATAGGCAGATTCTCATCTAGAAAAAGGACTATTATCATAAAGAGGTTTCAACATATCATCAAGCTCTTTAACTCAAGAAAGCTGAAAGGTATAACCTAAATTTTCTTCTTTTGGAATCTGAGGAAGTAGATCAAGCTTTAAATCCTCTTCACTACCAAGATATGAAGGGATCCTAAGTGGTCTCATTCGCCAAATTCCGTAACCAAGGAGCATCGCAAGGAATACTCATCGTAAAATCAGTCTTTTTTTCATGATAAATAAGATAAGAAGATAAAAGATAAGATAATTATATATATATGCAATTTTTACAAGTTCTTGAGTACTTTTATTCTCTCAAAATTTTAAGCACCTTATCAATAATCTCAGGAGAAAGATTATTTCAATATTCTGGATCAGGGTTAAAATCTGTTTTTAGCATTTTTAAAAGCCTCTGAGGAGAAGGCTCTTCTCAATCCATATACCCATTTAAAAAATCCTCATACGAAGTTTCCCAAGGCTGACAAGAAGCATATTGGTAATTACCTTCAAGTTGCCCATTCACACAGAGCCTTAATTGCACTTTACAAGGGACATCAGTAAATCCATTCTGAAATCTATACGCTTTTACAAAATGCCCAGCTTGCACCTTTTCTCATCGTGGAGATTCACAAAATTTACGAGGATTCTGCTGGAGAAGAACTTCATTTGCCTCTTGTGAAAACGCTCATGTTAAAGGTCAAGAAAGGATATGAGGTTTATCGTTTGGAGCGAGTTGTCCATGAAGATTGAAATCAGCATTTTCATTTTTTGGAGATTTAGAAGGCTGAATAAACTCATCTGTGGTAATCGCCTTTTCAGTATTCGTCGTAATATGAGAAAGATGCTTAATATTACCTTTCAAATTCTCATCACAAGAAGCCTGAGTAAACTTTCCAGAAAGCTTCCCATTTTTACAGGTTCTTCTCTGAAGATTACAAATATTTGGAGCATCACTCCTCTGCTCATAAGCAAGAACTGATGCTCAATGTTCAATTTCATATCCCCATGGAGTCATACAGCTTTTTTCCTCAAAAATTTTCTCTTTAACTTCATCTTCCATTCCATAAAGGAGAACCACATATCTTACCGCTCCTTCTGGCAATTCTACGATATCACCTCTCAAAAGATATTCAAAAACCATATTGATAAAGACTGAACGATCTTCTAAAGTATTCCACAATGCTCCATAGGCTTTTTTAGGAGTTTTGAGCTTCAAAGGAGCATCACCAGTGTGTACAAGAGATCAAGAAGTGGTTTCTCCTTTCTCTATCGTTCAGGTAATAAAATCTAAGCCCGTATTCTGTTCTGAAAAAGTTCAAGAAAACTGATCTCCTGTAGAGATAAAGCTTCCTGTCAAAGAAAGAATTTCATGAACACTTCATTCTCCAGATCACACTTGATTTTCTCTTCCGGTTCAAAGTTCAGATTGTTCAGTTCCAGAAAGGACGCTTCCTGTTCAAAAATCTTGAATCTCTTCTTGCTTTTCCTGCTCTGGAAAGAGATACTTCCAATCTTCTGGTGCTCCATGCTCTCACAGTTCTGGATTTCCAAAGAGTTCATGAGTTTCTCCATTATCCGCCAAAAAAATTCGTTGCATAGGCTTCAGATTTCTCGCCTCTCGTTCCTGACGATAAGATTCATTCGCATTTGGATTGACATTTACAAAAATCGTCGCTCAAAAGAAAAGAATCAAAGTATAAGCAAGGAAAGAGAGAACATTCGGTTTTGTTAATCTTTGAGGTTTAATTTTCCTAATTCTTTTAATGGCCATAAGCTTTTTTCAACGTAATCAAATAAAGTCTACAACAATTATACTTGACAAGAGAAAAAAATGCAAATTTTACAAAACTTTTTTCTCTTTTTTCCTGGATAAAAAAAGAAGTCAAACTGACTTCTCTGGAACTTATTTAAAAAATAGGAAATCAGAATTATCTCCTCTTTCCTCAAAGCACTACAGTTCTTGTTGAGCTAATGCTTCAGCCTTTGAAAGATCGGCAATACAGGATAAAGTTGGACAAATAATCATATCAGAAACTTTCTTGTAAGTCCTAATCAAATTATCTTCCTCGAGCTGATCATCAAGTAAATCTTTCATAATCCTGAAACTCTCCTGAGAACTATCTTCAACCGTTTCTCAAAAATCATCTTGAGTCAGGATTTCATTTTCTCTTTTCTTGAGCCAAGCTTGATTGATAGGATGCTCAGAACTCAGTTCACTCAAAGGTAAAGTCTGCAGCATACAGAAACTTGATTTTAAGCCAATCTCATGATCACGATAAATCTGTCCTATACAAGTATCTAATTTCCCGCTTTCGATTCCAATTCCGGTAACAAAGACGAGCTTTTTCATAATCGGAATATGATCATCATTTCCAAACCCATTCTCACTCAACAAAAGATGTTTATTGATAGGAAAACCTTTTTTGAGATAAATTTCTCGTACTTTATAGCCCTTTTTCTGAAACTTTTTTTCAAAAGAAAAAATCAGATCATACATCTCTTCAATATTGATATGTGTGATAACAAGTTGTGGCTTAATGCCTGTTGCTGTTTCGATTTTTTTTAAAGTAAGCTCAATATGCTGAATACAAGGAACTTCCTTTTTTGTCATGGGAATATTTTCAATAATATGTTTAGCATTGATGCAGACCAAAATATCTAAATCTGGTTTAAACTCTGCAATCAACTTTCTTTTATTTTCTGCATCATATCCAGAAAAAATTCTGGTAGCAAAATCATCTTTCAGGAGCTTTCCATTAATCTCTACATAGAGTTTTCCTGAAGTTTGATCGACTCTTTTTGCTAATTCTTGAGTCAAAAGATGAAGATATTTTTTGTTATCAAAATTACTTTCCATTCGTCATTGAGAAGTAAAAGTTTTTTCCATTATAGGGGATTTTTCTTAGTTTGTCAAAAGATGTGATAATTTTTCTTGCAAAATCCTTTACAAAATATAAAAAAAGGTCAGGTTTTTATTTTCTCATTTAAAAAATCTGATGGAAAATTGAGAAAACATCCGCCCTTCACGAGATGAATATTTTATGGAAATCTGTAGAGCTATTGCAAAAAGAGCTACTTGCGATCGTTGAAGAAGTGGATGCGTAATTGCGAGAGCAAACCAAATTTTGGTAACTGGATACGTTTGAGCTCCCAAAGGACTCCCCCACTGCGATGATGTAGGGCATCTTCTAAAAACCCTTCAACATGACGATGGACACAGCTCTCAACACTGTATGAGGACCGTTCATGCAGAACAAAACGCGATCTGTCAGGCTGCAAAACTCGGAATTGCTCTAGACAAAGCGACCTTATACTGCAAAATGACCCCTTGTAGAGCCTGTGCAATGATGATTATCAACTGTGGGATTACTCGCGTTGTCTGTGAAAAGAAATACCATGCTGGAGAAGAATCTGAAGAAATGTTTAAAAAAGTCTGAATTCAGCTTGAATTTTTTGAGGAAGAAATAGAAGAATATACATAACATCCCAGAAAATCCTTTGAAAATCATTTCCAAAACCATAGACTTAGCGACCGAAAATAATCTGTTTACTTTTTTTCTTATACTCTATGCAACTTACCGTAAATCCAGCACAAAGATATGCTAAAATGAGAGCTCATACCGCAACGCATCTTTTACACGCTATTCTCACTCACATCTTCCCTGATACCAAGCAAGCAGGATCACTCGTAGATAACGATCTTTTGAGATTTGATTTCTATGCAGAGAGATTGTTGACTCCATTTGAGCTTGCGATGATAGAGAAAAGGCTCAACCAAATGATTTATCTTGCCTGTGAAGTAAACGTTGAAGAAATGTCTCTTGATCAGGCTTCTAAACTTTGAGCAAAAATGTTTTTTGAAGAGAAGTATGGAGATATCGTCCGTGTTGTTCAAGTCATCAATAAAGCACTTCCTGCTGAATTACAGCAAGACAACAATCCTGAATATTTTTCTCATTTTGAGGATTTTCTTTCTTTGGAATTTTGCGGAGGAACCCATGTAGCAAATACAAAAGAAATCGGAGCGTTTAGCATTGTTTCGCAGGAAGCTGTCGCCTCTGGAATCAAGAGAATCACTGCACTCACCTGACCAAGAGTACTTGAAAAAATAGAAAATCTGACTTCTTTACTTTCAAATCTTACACAACTTTTGGAAGTAAAATCTTTCGCACAACTACCAGAAAAAACAAATAAACTCCTCAAAGATTTTTCCGAATCAAAATCCCAACTTGAGGCTATGGAAGCCAAAATAATCCATTCCTTACTGATTTCAGGAGAAAAGAAATCAAATGCAGATTTTGATATTATTATGAAAGTACCTACCGATATAAATTTTAAAACACTCGGTGCTGAAGCCAAACAAACTTTTGCAGGAAAAAATGTGCTTCTCGCCACGACTGCTGGAAATTTTTTGCTGTTCACTCAGCCAGGAAATTCTGCTAAAGCTCTAGCTCAAAAATTAGGCTTGAAAGGAGGAGGAAACGATATGCAGGTTCAGGGAAGAGATGAAAAAATAATAGAATTACTCTAAGTGGTTTATCTTTCCCAAAAACAAGGCAAAAGAAAATTATTTCTTCTCACAAACGAGAAGATGACCAGTAATCGTTTTACTATCGCAAACATCACGAAGTGGCATAATCCCCGTATAAAATCAGCATTCTTGTGCTGATTTTTCAAGTTCTTCAATCGTATGAGGGAATTGTTCAATTTTAAATTTCTCCCCATTGATCGTCCAGGTAAAAAGCCTTCTTTGAAGAAAGTGACCGATCAAAAGTTGCCCCTCTGGCTGCAAAATACGATAAGCTTCGGCGAAAAAATGCTCAGTATTTTCAATATGTTCCAAGAGAAAAAAAGCTGAAAGCAAGTTGAAGGATTCGTCTTCAAAAGGTCGATCTTTTTCTAAATCACAAACGACCTTTTTGATTCTTCCGGGATGCTTAGAAAGAAGCTCTTTTGCACAGTCGCAGGCAATATATTCATCAGGATTGATGACTTTGAGCTGATCATACATCCTCCCATCACCTGCTCCGAGATCCAAAATACGAAAACACTTTCTCTCTCTAGGGACAAATCTCCTAAAATCCAAACTATAAAAAGAATTCAGATGAGGTCGATATTTTTTATATTCATCTTTCGTGCGGTTATAGCCTTCCTCTGGAATAAGAAGTTCTACATGTCTGCTATCATAAGTCATAAGTACATAATAATTAATGATTAAAAAAACTATTTTAAGAGATCAAGGAGTTCCGTTAAAGTAGACAATGATTCTCATTTAGGAAACTTATCCCTTTGTAGATGAAGAGCATTAATTCAACTTTGTTTAGGACCAAGATAATCATTAACATAACTATTTCCAATAAAAAGTATCGATTCAGGAGGGATCTTGAGATAAGAGATAAGCTCTTGATAATGCTCAGATTGCCCTTTGCGATAGTCTTTTTCAAAAGAGAAGATAAATTCATCAATATAAGAAATAAAATGTTTTTTTATTGGTTCTGCATAGGGTTTAATAAGATTACTATCAATACTAAGATGATATCCTTTTCATTTTAATTTTTCCAATACTGACACAGCCTCTGGATAAGGAGAAATTTTCTGAATATCCAAGTTAATCTTCTCTTGAAGTTCTTTCGAAAGAAACTGCTGAAGATCGCTTTTTTCTAGTAAGGATATAAGTTGTTCTTTAGAATAATTTTTAGCCTGTTTTAAGATTGATATAAGATTTAATTTTGAAGGAGTCAACAAGGTTCCATAGGCATCAAAAACAACATGAGAAACCCCTGAATAATCATTCTCTAATAAGTCCGTCATATGAATACCTAATATTCAAATAAATCTAACTAAAAAAGCCCTAACTGCTGAGGTTGCTCAGTTTTTTTCTTTCCTTCTTGTAAAATCTTCTGAAGATTCTTGAAGCCTCGTTTCTGGACAAGGATTTCCTCCCATTTTACGAAGTCTATCCTTAATTTCAACTTTTCTAAAGGATAAGCTTGAAGCTCAGGCACCTGCATCAGGAGAATAAGTTCCTTGGAAAAGAAGGCATCCTCCTTTCAGTTGATCAGCTTTTCTTTTATTTCACCTTGGATTTCATCAAGATGTGCATAGATTTGCTCTATTGTTCCGTATTTTTTGATCAAATCGGAGGCTTTTTTCGGTCCAATCCCAGCAACTCCTTTGACATTATCTGCCGCATCACCAATCAACGCCAAGTAATCCACAATTGACACGGGAGTAAAGCCAAACTCTTTCTCAAAATCGGGGATTCTCGTGGTGATATGTTTGAGAGGATCGGTTACGACGAGATTTGGAGCGAGGAGCTGTTTTAAATCCTTATCAGAACTAAAAACCTGAACCAAAAGATCAGGATTCTTCTGATGAAGAGTAGCTAAGGTCCCAATACTATCATCTGCTTCATAGCCTGGAGCCGTAATCGTAGGAATCCCGAGCTCTGAAACCAGCTCCATAACGAAAGGGATCTGAGCTTTGAAGTCATCTTCCAGTTTCGTTCTATTTGCTTTGTAGGCTTCATATTTCTCTTTTCTCTTGGTCTTAACTGGAGAATCCCAGCAAATCACAAAATATTCCGGCTGTTCAAAGAGGAGTTTGAGCATCATACGGATAGAACCATAGATTACATTCTGATTTTGGCCTTTGACATTGATCATCGGAGGAAAAGCATACCAAGCCCTAAAGAGAAAGCCTGATCCATCAACGAGCGAAAGCTTTTTCATTGAGAAAATACGAGAAATAAAACAAACAATGAAGTTATTTGTAAAGGAAGCTGGTAAAATTGCAAGAGGAAAATAAGAGGATTTTTTTGACAGAAAAGGAATTTTTGACTATACTTAATAAAGTTTTTATATCCCTTGAACTGATGATTAGTAATAACATTACTATCAATAGAGAAACGGAGAGTGAGCATCTCCCAGCGAAAAATTTTTTAGAAAAATTAAGAAATAATGCTCAATAATCAACTCAAAGGAAGAGCTAATCTTTCTTTTGCATAATATGATGATGAAGGGAAAGTAAGAGGGTATTTACTAGCTTATCAAGGGAAAATGGAGAATGGAAGAGCCTGAATTTACCTTTCAGATTTTGCGATTGATGAACAGGCAAGAGGGTGTTCAGGTCTAGAGATGATTCATCACTGGATCCAGCAGGTCAAGGAGTATTATCCAGGAATGCCAGTCTTTACCAGAACTAGAGAAAAAATGAGTTATCGTATGCTCACAGCTCTTGTAGAGGAATATGGTTATCAAATCACAGAAAGCAAGAGAGTCCGTGATGCAGGAGAAATTTTCTATTGGATTACGATGGAAGAAAAGAACTCTAAAAAAAATCAGAATTTCTAAAACGGTTCGTATGATATAAACACCTTAGAGAAAAGATGTATTTATAGTAATAATGCGAGAAAAAATCATCTCTACAATAACAAAAAACAGATTAAAAACTCTGAATAGGATATGAAATACGATCTCCTATCCAAGCTTGAGAAGCTTAATACGATTGTTCCTGATCAGTTGAAGGCATTCCTCTTGGCCAGAAATTTTAAGTTCAGGATTACTAACAATAAAATCCAGAAGCTGATCCTTGATTTCATGTTGTTTCTTTTGTAAGGAAGTTCCATGAATGATAAGATTAGTTTTTTGATACTGATTAAGCCATTTTGCAAAATATGCTAAAAGCTCTCCATCATTCATCGTAAGCTGAAGTATTGTTTTATCTCAATTCTGAACCGTACTAGAAGAGATAAAAATCCCGAGCTCCTGTAAATGCGGAAGATATACTTCTTCAAAAAGCTTGGAAAGTGCATTTCGCATCGAAAAAAGCGGAATATGTGCTTTTGCGGAAAGAAGCTCATTATTTTTGATCTCAAACTTCCCATAAAGAAACACCAAAGCAAAAAGATAAGAAAAAAATTCTTCATCAGATTCAGGAGAAAACCAATTTTCCTTTAATCCACGAATAAAAGTTCCCTGTTGCTCTTTGCTAATTTGACAGGATATTCAAAAATTATTCGAAAGATCGTGTTGAAGCTTCTCTACATCTCTGGAATAAAAAGGCAAAAACCGATACTTCTCTCCTGTTTCTTCATTAAACCCAGAGAACATTGCCAGCGTTCTCTCGAGCATTAAAATATCAAAACTATAGTCTGAAAGCTGGTTCTCTTGGAGATAAACTACCTGCATCCCTTCACCTAAATTTTTGAGATTCATCAGCTTTCGCTGTTTTTTGTGATAAACCAAAATTCCCTTATCATAGCTCGAAATCTGATAGCCAGAAAGTGAAAAACGATACTCCTTGAGCTGAGGAATATTCGGATTTTCCACACAAAGTAAATGATGCTGATCAAAGGTAAGTTGCATAACAACCAATCATAACATAAAAATCTGATTACTTTCCTCTCAAAATCTTATAAAGCAAAGCGAGCTCTATCAAATTAATCATCAAAGCCGTTCCTCCATGACTAACAAAAGGCAAGGTTAAACCGGTATTTGGCAGAATCTCAAGATTCACCCCAACATGAACAAAAACCTGAACAATAATGAGTGAAATAATCCCAATAGCAAGAGTTTTGAGCTGTGGATCCCTCACTTGACGAAGTTGTTTTAACACGCTAAAGAAGAGCCCCATATACAGCGCGAAAAGAAGCATATTTCCAACAAATCCTATCTCTTCTGAAAATGCCGCAAAAATCATATCGGAATACGCCTCTGGTAACTGTCCCATTTTTTGTAAGCCTTTTCCGTAGCCCTGTCCTCGAAATCCTCCTCCTCAAATAGCAATTAATCCCTGCTGATTTTGCCATCACTCTTTTTTGTAAATTTCCTTTTTTGCTTCTTCATCTGTGGTAAAAAAAGTTTTAAGTCTGATCAAAGCATAATTATCTGGATTCCACATACTCATCGTTCAGATTCCAAGTAATGCGATAATTGAAGCTGCTCCAACAAGAATTCAGATTTTTGAGAGTTTAAGCCCATTATACCACGCCATAATCGTTCCTGTCAAAGCAAGGATAAAGAGCGTTCCCATATCTGGAATCGCAAGAATAATAAGAAGAATAATAGCATTAATAACCGCAAACTGAGTAAGAAACGATGTACTTTTAATATACTCTCTCCTCTTCGTAATCCAGTAAGACATAAAAAACACATATCCCAGCTTAAAAAATTCAGCAGGTTGCATATTTGGCAATCAAGGAAAATCTACCCATCCTCTCGCGGTTCCATTGGTCGCTCCAATAGTCGGCAGAAAAACACAAAGCTGAAAAAGAAAAACAATGACCGTAATAGTAAAAATCAGTTTTTTCTCTTTTAATAAAGGCAAAGGAAAAAGCAGAACTAGAAAAACAGCAACAAGAGAAACAAAAAGGTTCTTTACCTGCCCAGAAAAATAAAAATAGTTGTTTTTCCCTTGAATTTTCTTTTTTTCATTAAGGACGAGTTTAACTTCATCTCCTGTTCCTTCTAAAGTTGAAAGCTCAGGAAGAGCTTGGAGTTCAATCTGGATTCAAGTATTTTCAACTCCCGTCACCACTTCTCCAGCCCCAGAAAAGGAGAGGGTAGAAAGATTTTTTTCAATTACCTTCTGTGTTGATTTAAGAATAGTTTCATCAAGAAAAGTATTAAAAGCCTTTACCGTCTCAATATTCTGAACGATCGTTTGCTCAAACTTTTGATCAAAAGACTTCCAAATACTGGTACTATATACCGCGAAAAGTCAAAACAATGTCAAAAGTCCTCAATAAATCCATATTTTTATCGCATTATGCATCTGTTCACATCAAAAAAACCAAAAAAACTAAAGAATTCTCCCTTACTTTTTTATTATTTTGACTTAAGATTGCAAGGGAGAAAAGTTTTTTAGCCACTAATTTCTTCTTTATTTTCAAACCTTTTCTTGTGCTTTTTTGAAAGCAAGCTTTTCCTGCTGCTTACGATAATAATTTGCGAATCTATGGGCTTCATCTCTGATCCTCGTAAGTAAGCGATCCGCCTCATCATACTGCAAATCAAACTCCTCAATCCTCCCTTCTTTCCGCACATAGAGCTTCTCTCCCACCGAAGCATCAGATTTTTTACTTTTTTGTCAGATATGAGCTTTCTTTCTCGCCTCTCACTTTCCTAGAGCAACAAATTGCACAGATGAGAAAAGCTTTTTCAGCTCTGGATACTTTTTCTGAAGCTCAAAAAGAATAGCAAGCTGACCTTTCCCTCAGTCAAGAATGAAAAGGTTGGGAATCCTGAGTTTTGACCGTTCTTTTGGGGTATCTAAAGCAAATCTCCTAACCAAGACCTCTTGCAATGCGAGATAATCATCGTTTTTGACAGTCTGAATCTTGTATTTTCTATACAGTTTCTTTTCTTCCAAGCCTCCGACCAAGCAACTTAGCCCTCCGCTCGTCCAATCTCAGCTCAGATGCGATATGTCCAAACACTCCATCTGATAAGGGAATTGCGAAAGGCGATAACGCTCCTGAAGTTCAGAAAGCAGCTCAGTCATTACGGTTCCGCCTTGCAAAGTCTGTCCGAGCAGATAGGATTGGAAAAAGTCATCAAAAAGCTGGTTCATACGAGCAGTTTCCTCTTTGGTGAACGAGAATTTCTCAGTAGCAAACCGGTTTTCCTGCTGATGAAAAGTTCCAAATTCTGAAGCGAAGTTTGCGAGCATTTCTTCGGTATCAAGATCAGCTTTTTCAAAATGGTGGCGGATCACATCAATCATCTTCCCCTCAAAAAAATGGAGCAACACATAGGCTCTCCAGCTTCCCAGCTCACGAATCTGCAAGAGATAACCTGAAAAAGACTTCGCATATTCCACCGACTGTTTCTCGGTAAATTGCCAGATTTGGAGGTAAATATCCCTAAGTTTGGCTGCCCATTCAAAATTCTGAAGCTGAACTGCCTCATCAATCAGCTTTTTGAGCTTTTGTTCTATCGGTTTGGTATTTCCCTTGAAGAAACTCGTAATCAGCTGAGGATATTCAGGTTTCTCTAGTTCTGACTTAGCACATCGCCCCTTACAAAGTCAAAAATAGAAGTCTGAACAGAGCTTTCATTGCTTAAACTGCGATAAAGGACAGCTCCTATACTGCACGATCTGCCTGAGATACTGGAGAAACTTCTTGAGCTCCCTGGTATTGTGCTTGGGACCGATATAAGTGGCTCCGTCATTGAGCTTTTTCCTCGTGATAAGGAGCTGAGGAATCGGGTGCTTGCTGAGCTTGATATAGGCATAGGCATTCGCCCCCTTGAGCATATTATTGAAGGGGGGAAGGTGCTTTTTGATGAGATTGGATTCCAGATAGAGGCTTTCGCTCTCGTTTTCTACACTCAGAAAATCCACACTCTCTGCCTGAGCGAGCATTTCCTGCTTCCAAACGCTTCCTGGAGTGAAGTATTGACTCACCCTCTTTTTCAGATTTTTTGCTTTCCCGATGTAGAGAATCTGCCCTTTCTTATCTTTGAAAAGGTAGACTCAAGGCGTATTGGGGAAATGAGCGATCGCAGGAGGATTGAGCATTCGTAGCTAAGGAAATGAAATCTTGCTCCTCACGATAGCTAATTTGAGGAGGAATGCAAGAAATTCTTACTTGACTCTCTCTATGAGATAAATATAGTAAGCTTTAGAAAACAAAAACTAAAGTTAAATAAATAAAAATTTTAATTATGGAACAATATTTAAATAAAATTTATAAAAACCTAAAGAATATAAATAAGGTTTTAAACATCTTACGATTCTTTAGTTGGATTTTCAGTATTCTCCTAATTTTTAGCTTCTTTACTGAAATTAAAAATAAAGGCATTATCTGTATAATACTTATTGTCTTTAGCACGGTAAGCATTCTTCTTTATATAAAAGAAGAAAAAGAGAAAAAAAAAATAATAGTAAGAACTATAAAAGTTCTTGAAGAAGATATTCAATTTTGGCAGGAACAAAAACATGAATATAAAAGGACACAAAGAAAAATCACTGAAAAAAGAAAGGAAGAATTATCTTGGTTAACAAAACAAATTGAAGCTCTCGAAGACATAGAAGAAAAAATCTATGGAATTGAGGAATCCGACTGGATTTCTAGGAAAATTTCTTGGATTGAAAGAGAAATTCAAAAAGATAGATCATGGATAGAAAAATTTAACAATATAAGTTAAATTTATCTTAAGATAAGACAAAAAACAGGAGAGGGTTTTAAACTCCTGTTTTTTAGGTTCTTCTTATTCTTTCCTTATTTTAGAGAGTAATGGAAAACTCTTTCTGCCTTCTATCGGAGCTAAGCTCAGAATTTGAAGGGTATTGAGGTCTTTTTTCAGCTTTTTTATTCCAAAATTGGATCTCTGCTATAAATTTTTCATATTCAGCCACTTTATCGGCAGAAATATACTTTTTCAGTCCTGTCAGAAAATCCTGATTTACTTTTTGGAGTTGAGCTTGAATTTCCTCCTTTTGAGCAAGATTACTTGAAGATCTCATTTGTTCAAGAAGTTTATCCATCTGCGCTGATTTCTGCTGCTGCAAGAGCTGAATCTCGGCTTTCTGAGCATCACTGAGCTGATTTTCATCAAGGAAACTCCAGAGGAATCCTAGTGAATTTCAGGATTTTGGCTTACTTCACTTTTTATTGAAAGGACGATCTCCTTTGGGTTTTGAGAGAAATTGCTCAAATTGGGCTTTTTGTTCCTGAGGAAGGAGTGCAAGGATCTGAAGCTTAATTTTAGACTTCTTTTTCTCTCGCTGGGCTTTGAGTGCCGCTTTTTCTTCCTCGTTCTTTGCTGATTTTTCCGCTTCTTGATAGTTATTTCTCGCGGATTTAAGTTCTGTTAGGAGGAGATCAAGCTGATCCTTTTCAGAACTGCTAAGACTTAACTGAAAAAGAAAGGATTCAAGCGGATGGCTCTGCAAAGCTCCACTTCTAACATGAAATTCCTTACCAAGGCAATCTAATTTAGGAGGGGGGAGTGAAGCTCTTGTCGTTGCAGCAAAAACTCCAGTTCCAATTGCAAAACTTGTTGCAGATACTCCAATCAAAGCTACAAGCAGTTTTTTTCTTTGTGTCATCTCTTGTATTAAAGGTTAAAACCTCACTCTTGAGGGCTTCTGGAGCGAAGCGTTGGCGAGTATAGTGATCAACCTTAAATTTATCTTAAAAAAGAAAAAAAGCTGACTTCCCGAACTTTTAGTCTTTATTCATCCTATAGCCAAAGCCTTTAATCGTTTCTATTCTCTCTTTCCCAATCTTTTTCCTAATCGTAGAAACATACACATCAAGTTTCCCATCTTCTTCAAATCCCGCTTCTCCTCACCAAATTTCTTCAATAATATTGAGCCTAGAAACTGCGATTCCCTGATTCCGCATCAAAAGCTCTAAAATCTGAAATTCTTTGAGTGAAAACTTGAGTTCAGAACCAGCTTTAAAAACTTTTTTTTGACTTAAATCCAAGCGAAGATCTTGAAAGACTACTTCTTCTTTGGGAGCAAGCCTTTTGGTAAGCGCAAAAATTCTAGCTTCCAGTTCCTCCAAATCAAAGGGCTTCACCAAATAATCATCCGCTCCTACCTCAAAACCTTCAAGCTTATCTTCTAGCTGTCCACGAGCTGTCATCATCAAAATCGGCGTCTGAGGCTGATATTGCTTGATCGTTTTAGCGATTGCTATGCCATCCACTCAAGGGAGCATCAAATCAAGCAAAACAATATCAAAAGTCTGATGCTTTACGACTTCATTTGCATATCATCAGTGTTCAACTCGCAAAACACGATGTCCATCCAGCTCAAGATAGTGTTTGATACTCTCAGCAATGGTTTTGGTATCTTCAACGAGGAGAAGAGAAAGAGCCATAAGAACAAGGGAAAAAAGATAAAATTATGAAAAAGTCAAAAGAAAGCTGACTCCTGATGCCATTCAAGACTCACATTCCAGTTTAAAACCCTGTTTATCAGCAAAGAGTTTTGCGAGATAGAGTCCTAATCAGAAACTTTTGCTATCGCTGTGGGAAGCTTCTGCCTGCCAAAATCTTTCTCGGATTTTTTCTCTTTGCTCTGGAGAAATGCTGGATCAGCTATTTCGCACTTGAAAAGCGTTTGATGAAAGGGAAATTTTGATCCTTCCTTCTTGCTCAACAAATTTGAAGGCATTCCCAATAAGATTGCTGATAATACTATTCCGCCCTTGAGAATTGATCTCTTTTTCTAAAGATTCAGGCAAATCAAGCTCTAGGGTCAGTTTTTTTTCCTGATATTGAAGCTGAAACTGCTCAGTAAGTGATCTGATTGTTCTTGTAAGTTCAGTTTTTTCTTTGCTGAGCTGAGTTTTTTCTTCAAGTTGAGTAATAAGAAGTAAGGTATCAAGCAGATTATCCATCCTTTTGATTTCTATTTTTATCTGCTCAAGCGTATTTTCGTAATCCTTGGATTTACGAGCAAGGGAAAGCAAGGAACTCATCGCCATAAGCGGTGTCTTGAGCTCATGCGAGGCATTTCTCACAAAATCCTTGAGTCCACGAGTCTGAGACTCAATTTTCACGAGTGCTTGATTGAACTTTTGGCTCACGCGATTGATTTCATCCTGAGGATGCCCCGTGATTTGAATCTTGCAGTCAAGACGGTCAATATCTATATCTTCAAGCGCTTTATTGAGTGCATTCAGCTTTTTGAGGGCTGTTTTTACAAAAAAAAGAGAAATCAGATAGGAAAGCACCGTTCCTCCTGCAACCACGGCAAGCGAAATCCAGAAAAGCAAGATCTGAAGCTCCATCTGCTGACTTATATTACGAACACGAAGTTCATCCCCTTCTTTGACCACATAGAGATAATAATCATCCACATCCACAATCTGAAAAAACTGCTCCTCATCTAATAAAACCACAGCTTCCTGTGATGTGAGAGGGAAACGAAGCTCGCGATGCTGGAAACTCGTCTTTGGCAAAAAAGCATGTTTTTGATTACTATTCAAAGCTGTAGGATGAAGCGGTTTTCTGAGGTCAAAATACCAAAAAAAGAAAAAAAACAGATTCATCACCACTGAAATCAGCAACAAAATCCCTGCTGAAAAAAGCGTAAATTTGAGAGAGATCTGAGTTGAAGTCTTTAATCTTTTAAACATCTTATTGAGCATGAAAAATAAAACTTAGGCGAGGAGTTTTAAAGATAATCAACCAGCTTAAAAGAACCTTAAAAAATCAGACTTATCTCTCTTTTTTTACCTGCAAACCACAAGGCAGTTTTTTGTAGAGGAAAAGATAGGCATTTAAGCCAAAGAAAAGGCATGCCATTATAACGAAAATGATAATCTTGTGAAGCCTATTTGCCCCTTGAAGAAGCATGAGCACCATCATCATCAGCGACCAAATCCAAATAAAAGCTCTGGTTTCCCCTCTTGTGAATCCAAGTCCAAGCAATCTATGATGAAAATGCGTATAATCTCCATTAAGCGGATTCTTTTTCGCGATGAAAATCCTCCAAAGCCCAACCCAAATCGCATCAAAAATCGCCAATGAAAGTGCTACAACCAGCGTTCCAATCTTTGCTCCTCCTGCGACCGAAAGATAGGCGATCGCGAAGCCAAAAAACATGATTCCGACATCCCTTAC
>CAUTUR010000009.1:0-25499 GCA_963541585.1 uncultured bacterium
GCACCGAGTTCTCCATCATCTCCCTCTTCAAAAAGTGGCATATCTACGACAAAACAGAACGCCAATTCCTCCTCTTTCCCTTTGGTAAGCTCAAGCTCTTTGATCACTTCGTTTCTGAGCATTCCCATATAATTACACGCATTAAGCCAAGTATCTGCCTGGAAAAAGATTGTTTCTCCCTCCTGGATTCCTGTCAAAGTTTTAAGCTCTTCTATAGCAGGTTCTGAGAAGAATTTTGCGATACTTCCTTTTACTCCCTCGCTTTTGGTGAAGCAGAGCCAAGGAAGGGCTTTTGAACCTTTATTCTTGATAAAACTTTCATATTTCTTTTCAAGCTCGGATCTTCCCATTTCTTTTGGAACGACCATTCCCTTGATACATGCTGAATTTTGAAAAAGAGAAAATTCTGATTTTTTTGCCCAATCAGTGAGTTCTAAAAGCTTTACATTCTCTATCCTCAGTTCTGGCTTATCAATTCCGTAAGTATCCATTGCTTCCTTCCAAGTCAAAACAGGGAAAGGATCAGCTTTTATAGGTCTATTTGGATAATACTTCTTGGCAAGCAGCTTACAATACTCCTCCATCAACTCCAAAATATCCTGCTGCTCAACGAACGAAAGCTCAAAGTCCACCTGCGTAAACTCTGGCTGACGATCTCCACGAGGATCTTCATCACGATAACACCTTGCCATCTGATAATACTTGTCAAACCCAGCTACCATCAGCATTTGCTTGTGCTGCTGTGGCGACTGCGGAAGCACAAAAAACTTCCCTGGCTCAAATCTCGCAGGAACCACAAATTCCCTTGACCCCTCAGGGGTATTCTTGATAAAGGTCGGAGTTTCCAGGTGCAAAAAGCCTTTTTCATCAAAAAACTTCATCGTCTCCATATAGAGTTTATGCCTCATAATCGTGTTGTCCTTCATTGTTTTTCTCCTCAGATCAAGATAACGATATTCAAGCCTCATATCCTCTCCTACAGCATTTTCATGATCTACTGAAAAAGGTAGTTCCTTACAGCGAGCAAGCACTTCAATCTTTGTCGGCTCCAGTTCAACCTCTCCAGTAACCATCTCCTTATTGATCATACTTTCAGGTCTCGCAACCACCTTTCCATGCACACGAAGCACATATTCAGACTTTATCTCCGGAAGTTCAAAATTCATCTTGGACGGATCACAGGTAATCTGAGTAATTCCATAACGATCTCTGAGATCAATAAAGGTCATTCCTCCAAGGTTTCTGGTCTTGTTCACCCAACCAGCAAGGATAACTTCACTTCCAAGCTGTGCTTTTGTCAGTTCTCAACAAGTGTGTGTACGATACATGAGTTATAATAGAAAGGATAAAAAAATTCAAAAATCTGATTTTTCAGCCTAGTAGTAAAGAAAATTAAGAAATTTTCAAGAGAGAAATAAAGAAAAACAACCTTTCTCCTACAAAAAACATTCGGGCACATAAAGCACTTTCCTCTATAAAACAAAAGCTAAATCCTCACTTTAGAATATTCCTATTTTCATAAAACGATTTTAATCAACAAGATTTAACGAACTTCTTTTCTTGATTTACCAAACAAAATCTCTATGCTAAAAGCAGATTTTTACTCTCATAGTACTTTCCTTAGTGGCAAATCCTTTAATTGATGAAATTTTACAAAGCACCGATATTGTAGACGTTATCGGAAGATACCTTCCCCTCAAGAGAGCAGGAAGTAATTTTTCTGGTTGTTGTCCTTTCCACAATGAAAAGACGCCTTCCCTCATGGTTTCCCCGACTAAGCAAATTTTCAAATGCTTTGGGTGTGGGAAAGGGGGAAATGTCCTAACCTTTATCCAAGAGATCGAGAGAATTGATTTTCGAGATGCGGTCAAGGAACTTGCAAAACAGCAGCATATTGACCTAGAAAAATACGATACTTCCCTCAAAAAAATGACCGCAGAAAGTGATGAAAAAGGGAAGCTCAAGAGAATCCACAGCTTAGCTCAAAACTTCTTTAAAGAACAGCTAAAGAATAGTTCTGAAGCGATGAGTTATTTACAAAAAGACAGAAAGCTGACTCCTGAACTCATTCAGCTTTTTTGACTTGGTTATGCTCCAGACAAACATTACGAACTCATTCAACTCTTGAGATCAAAAGGCTTTAGTGATGCAGATATTGTAGACGCTTCCCTCGCTAAAAAAAATCTTAATGGGGAGATTTATGCATTTTTTAGAAATAGGATTACTTTCCCGATTTTTGATACAATGAGCAATGTGATTGGCTTCTCTGCCAGAGTACTCAACCCTGAAGATAAACCAAAATATCTCAATAGCGCGGAACACAAAGCCTTTGAAAAATCAAAAATCCTTTATGGACTTAATTTCGCAAAAACAGGAATCAGAGAACATGAAAAGCTGATTATTGTAGAGGGTCAGATGGATGTTTTAGGGCTTGCAAGGTTGGGATTACCGATTGGAATCGCCACTTCTGGAACCGCACTTACCGAACATCACGTCAAAATCCTGAAAAGATACACCGAAAATATCTATCTCATGTTTGATAATGATGGAGCTGGCCAGCAAGCTACTCAAAGAGCACTCAAACTCTTCTATCAAGAGAATCTCTTTCCTAGAATCATCAAACTCCCAGAAGGAAATAAAGATATTGATGATCTGGCAAATACTCCAGAAGGAAAATCAGTTTTTGAAACTTGTTTATTTGAGGCAAAAGATGGATTTCTTGCAATATACGATCATCTTCGTCTGCATTCGGATATGAGCTCTCCAGTAGATAAGCAAAAACTGATCAATACGCTTTTTGACCTCATTCTTTCGGTAAATAGTTTGACGATTCAGGAGCATTATAAAGGCGTATTAGCAGAAAAACTTGGGTTTGCTTTTGAAATCCTTGATGCCCAGTTCAAAAGATACAAAAATACTGACTGAAGATTTCAGGTCATTCAGCAAACACACAAACAAGAGCAGCAACAGGAAAAATATCAATTAGAGAGAGAGCTCCTCTTCGTTGCACTTTTCTATCAAAATCAGATTATGAACTATCTTGAATCCTACGAAGCAGCGGAACAGCTCCTCTCTTTTGTTCAACTTCTCGCTGAAGCAGATAAAGAAAGCCTACTTGCTAAAGCTCTTTATGACCAACTAGAAGGAGCTCAAATTCAGAAAATTTCTGAACTTACCCTTTGGCGAGACCAACAACTAGAAACGCTCAATGAAAAAGAAAAGAAATATCAGGTTATTTTACAAACACTCCTTCCTTATCTTCAAAAAATTCTCCAATTTACCCTAAAAAACCCTAAAACCCCAACTGAAATTAAAACAAAGCTCCTAGAAGCCAGGAAAAATCTCTAAAAAAACTAACTAATAATTCCACTTCCAAGACAAACTTCTCCATCATAAAGAACAAAAACCTGACCTGGAGCAACAGCTCGTTGAGCTTCTGAGAAACGGATCAAAACTTCAGTTTTTTCTTTTTTGAGAAGTGTGCAAGAAACCGGTGGATTTTGACGATAACGAATCTTTCCAGTGAAAGACTGCCCTATTTCTGTTTCCTCAGCGATCCAATGCCAATCTTTCACCAAGATTTCCTCGGTCTGTAATTCCTCAGCTTCTTTATCACAAACATAAACGATATTATTTTCAATATCAATGCGATAGACATAGGCCTTAAAATTCAGTCCAAGACCTTGTTTTTGTCCGATCGTAAAAAAATAGGCTCCATCATGAGTTCCAACACTTTTACCATCAAGGGTTCTGATTTCTCCCTTTTTGATAGGGAATTTTTGGAGGAGAAACTGCTTAATCGGCACATTTCCAATAAAACAAAGCCCTTGAGAATCTTTACGAGTAGCATTAGGAAGACCGATCTTCTCAGCAATCGCTCTCACCTCTGGCTTCGTAAACCCTCAGAGAGGAAAAACTGAATGTTGAAGCTGTAATTGATTGAGTCCAGCGAGGAAATAAGATTGATCTTTATTATGATCAACTCCACGAACAAGATGATAGATAGAGGGGATGATAGGAGAATCTACTTGGAATCCCCTCTTTTCAAGAGGAGTAGGGGGAATATTGAAATAAGAATCATCTTGATATCCCTCCGCTTCGCTATGCTCAGCACCTCCCTTAACAAGGGAGGATTTCTCTTCGATTCTTGCATAATGCCCTGTTGCAATTTTATCAAACCCTTCATCCAAAGCCCTCTGCAAAAAGACATCAAACTTGATAAGAGAATTACAAAGGACATCAGGATTTGGCGTAATTCCCTTCTGATAACCAGAGAAAATATAATCAATAATCCTTTCTTGATATTCTTTTTGGAAGTCAAAAGAGCGGATTTCTATTCCCAAAAATTCCGCAACTTTGATCGCATCTATGGCATCATTATAGGTCGTACAGTTCCCCGTATCAGAAACATAATTTTTCATAAACCCAGCAACGACCTCATGTCCCTGCTCTTTCAAGAGATAAGCTGCAACTGCACTATCAACCCCACCTGAAAGCCCTACCAAAATCTTCATCTGCTTTCCACACCAAATAAACAGAATCTTTATAATTAAAAGCTCAAGGTTTACAATAAAAAAGAAATTCTGAACCGTAATTTTCTTGAGGGTAAACTTTTTCTATAAGGGGAATAATTTCTTGATTTAGGAGATAGATTAACTATATTGAGAATGATTTTATTTATTAGACAAAAAAAATATGCCAACCTTATCATGAACTCAAACAGAAAAAAATCTCCTCAAAGCGTTCGCTGGAGAATCTCAGGCAAGAATGAGGTATGACTACTTTGCTAAACAAGCAAAAAAAGAAGGTTTAGAACAGATTTCTTGATTCTTTGAGGAAACTGCAGCCAACGAAAAAGAACATGCAAAAAGATTTTTCAAATTTCTTGAAGGAAACATGGTTGAGATCACAGCCACCTACCCTGCTGGAAAAATCTGAACGACACTTGAAAATCTAAAAGCCGCAGCTGATGGAGAAAATGAAGAACGAAGCGAACTGTATCCTCATTTTGCTGAAGTTGCATTAGCTGAAGGATTTCCTGAAATTGCTGCAGTATTTACAATGATCGCAAAAGCTGAAGAAGCCCATGAAAAAAGATACAGAAAACTGTATGAGAACTTAGAATCAGGAAAAGTTTTCCAAGTAGGAGAAAAACTCATCTGGAAATGTAGAAATTGTGGATATCTTCACGAAGGAAGTTCTGCTCCAGAAAGATGTCCTGCCTGTGATCATCCACAAGCTTACTTTGAAATTGCTTCTTTCAACTACTAAAAATAGTTTTAAACAGAAAAAAGCCTGGATTCTCAGGCTTTTTTTAGAATGTAAAAGATAATATTAATAGCTCTTTGCATAGATTACCCTTCTAACACTTGGTTTCCCACTCACAGGATCAATTCAAGCTTCCTCAGGCATATCAAATGGCAGACATCTAATCGTCGCTTTGAGTTCCTCTTGGACTTTCATCGCGGTTTCCTTCGTCCCATCCCAATGAGCCAGCACGAAACCTTGTTCCACCTTTTCTTTAAGTTCCTCATAAGTATCTGCAGTAAAAGTATGCTCCAAAGTGAAAAACTGATGTTTTGCGAGCATTTTTTCTTGAATTTCAAGAAGCAAAGTCTGAACCTCCTCAGCGAGATTTTCAAGCTTCACGAGTTTCTTTTCCATCGTATCTCTCCTAAAAAGTTCTACCTGTCCTTGCTCCAAATCCCTCTCCCCAACAGCGATTCTAATTGGCACTCCTTTGAGTTCCCATTCATTGAATTTTCGTCATGGGGATTTCTGATCATCATCGTCAATCTTCACTTTGTAAGGGAGATCGTAAGTTCAGAGGAAATGAGACTTTATTTGTAATTTTGAAGCTTTGAGCTGATCCAAAGCAGGCTGCAAAGCCCCTAAAATCTGATCCAAATCTTCTGTATTTTTGAAAATAGGAACCACCACGAGATGAAGCGGTGCAAGTGCAGGTGGCAAGACCAATCCATGATCATCAGAATGTGCCATAATCAAGCCTCCCATCAGCCTTGTGCTTACCCCCCAAGAAGTCGCATACACATACTCAAGTTCATTATTTTTATTGGTGAACTTTACATCAAAGGCCTTTGCAAAGTTTTGACCGAGGTTGTGGGAAGTTCCCGCCTGGAGAGCCTTAAAATCCTGCATCATTGGTTCAAAAGTATAGGTCTTAACTGCTCCAGCAAACTTTTCATGTTCAGGTTTCTCTCCCTTGTAGTGATAAACCGCCATAAAATGAGAAACAAAATCTGAATACACTTCCATCATTTTTCTCGCTTCAATATCAGCTTCCTCAGCCGTAGCATGAGCAGTGTGTCCTTCCTGCCAGAGAAATTCTGCGCTCCTGAGGAAAATTCTCGTTCTCATCTCCCATCTCACCACATTTGCCCATTGATTTACAAGCAAAGGAAGATCACGATGTGATTTAATCCAATTTCTATAACTATCTCGGATAATCGTTTCTGAAGTCGGCCTGACAATCAACTCTTCCTCCAATTTCGCCTCAGGATCTACGACAATCCCTTTGCCATTTTCATCATTTTTGAGTCTATAGTGCGTCACAACCGCACATTCTTTGGCAAACCCATCCACATGATTCGCTTCCCTACTAAAAAAGGATTTTGGGATAAAAAGTGGGAAGTAGGCATTCTGATGCCCAGTTGCCTTAAACATCGCATCAAGCACATCTCTAATATTTTCCCAAATAGCGTATCCATACGGTTTAATCACCATACAACCTCTTACAGAGGAGTTTTCAGCTAAATCTGCATATTTTACAAGGTCATTATATCGCTCAGAGTAGTTCTCAGCTCTTGAAGTCAATTTCGTTGCCATGATAGTTTTATATACAAAAAAAATAAAAAATCAGATTTTCCTCTTTCTAACCTCTTATTCTCGTGGGGACATGGCGCGTATGAATTCACATACTTACAGAGTAAAATAAAAAACGACTTACTTATAGAGTTTTAAATCCGCTTTTCAAGTAAGAATTTAGCAATCAAGAAAAAACACCCCAATAATAGAGTGTCTTTTCACTATATTTAAAAGATAATCATTACATCAAAACTATTCTTCGTCCATCTTCTTTACCTTTCCTGCTCTTTCTTCAACAATCTTCTTCTCAATCATTCCAGGAACTTTTTCATAGTTTGAGAATTCCATAGAATAAGCAGCTCTTCCCTGAGTATTTGATCTCAAATCTGTTGCATATCCAAACATCTCTGCCAATGGAACCTTAGCAGCAATCGCAGTAGCATTTCCTCTTGGAGTCTGTCCAAGAATAATTCCTCTTCTAGAAGAAAGATCTCCCATTACGGTTCCTACATATTCTTCTGGAGTTACGATTTCTACAGACATGATTGGTTCAAGAATCGCAGGAGATGCTTTTGCAAAAGCCTCTTTGAAAGCCTTATAAGTAGCAACTTTAAACGCAACTTCTGAAGAATCCACATCATGATAAGATCCAAAGAAAGGAACTACCTTAATATTGATAATAGGAAATCCTGCAAGGATACCTTGAGCCATAGTTTCTTTAGCTCCTTTATCAATAGCAGGGATAAATTCATTAGGGATCACTCCACCTTTAATTTCAGAAACAAATTCATAGTTTTTCTCTTCAGGAAGTTTTTCTAGTCTAAGAACTACGTGTCCATACTGACCTCTACCTCCAGATTGTTTCTTGAAGAGTCCTTCTCCTTCTGCAGTAGCAAAAATCGTTTCTCTATACGCTACCTGTGGTTTACCAGTATTTACTTCTACTTTATGCTCTCTCTTAAGTCTATCAACGATCACATCAAGATGAAGTTCTCCCATCCCTCCGATCACAGTTTGTCCACTCTCTTCATCAGAATGAGCCGTAAAAGAAGGATCTTCAGCCATAAGCTTTGAAAGAGCTAAACCAAGCTTTTCTTGATCAGCTTTTGATTTTGGTTCAATAGCAATATGGATCACTGGATCAGGGAATTCCATTTTTTCAAGAACGATAGGTTTTGCAACGTCACAAAGTGTGTGTCCTGTTTGAGTTTCTTTTAATCCAAGGAAAGCACAGATATTTCCAGCTGAAATTTCAGAAATTTCTTCTCTCTTGTTTGCGTGCATCAAAAGAAGTCTTCCTACTCTTTCTTTCTTTCCAGTAATAGAGTTGAGCAAAGTATCTCCTGACTTGATAGTTCCTGAGTATACTCTCACGAAAGTCAAAGTACCTACAAAAGGATCAGTCATGATCTTGAAAGCGATGGCAGAAACAGGCTCATTAGGGTCGGCTCTCCTTACTACTACTTCTTCTTCATTATCAGGATTATGTCCGACTATTTCCCCTCTATCAAGTGGAGAAGGCAAGAAATCTACTACTGCATTAAGTACGAGCTGTACCCCCTTATTTCCAAGTGCAGTTCCACAAAGCATAGGATAAAGCTGATTGGTAATTGTTCCTTCTCTAATCGCCTTTTTAATAAGGTCAACACTGATTTCTTCTCCTCCTAAGAATTTTTCAGCAAGTTCATCATCAAACATAGAAATCGTATCAATCATTTTTTCTCTCCATTCTTCAGCTTGAGCAAGCATATCTGCAGGAATTTCTCCTTCAATAACATCTACTCACTTTTCTCCCTCAAAATGATAAGCTTTCATGGTGATAAGATCGATCACTCCCTCAAAAGTATCAGACTTTCCAATAGGAAGCTGAATAGGAACCACCTTGTCACTGAGTCTTTGTTCTACAGATTCCAAAGACATAAAGAAATCTGCTCCCATCTTATCCATTTTGTTCGCGAAAATAAGCCTAGGAACTCCATATTTGTCAGCCTGTCTCCAAACTGTTTCAGTTTGAGGTTCTGCTCCTTGAGAAACATCAAGCAAAGCAACAGCACCATCAAGTACTCTAAGAGATCTTTCTACTTCAACCGTAAAATCCACGTGACCTGGGGTATCAATCACATTTACCTGAATATCATGCCAAAAACAGGTCGTAGCAGCAGAGGTAATCGTAATTCCTCTCTCCTTTTCCTGCTCCATCCAATCCATATCAGCTTCTCCATCATGGGTTTCACCAAGCTTGTGCTTTTTACCAGTGTAATACAAAATTCTCTCAGTTGTTGTAGTTTTACCAGCATCAATATGCGCCATGATACCGATATTCCTTACCTTGTCCAAAGGTTTTTTGTCGTTTGCCATCAGTATAAAACTTTAAAATAAAATAATTGGCTTTGCCGTTTTCTTGAGATCTCTGAGCATTTTCTCAAAAATTCAAAAAAATATGACCAAAAATACTATAAAAAAACGCCTACCGTTTTCAAGTGTTTTTTAGTAAAGAAAAGGCTGAAAAAAAATTAAAAATTTGATTTTTAGCTCTTTTTCTTCTTCCTTTCAAGAACGATTGAAATAATCAAGGAAAGAACGAGGATATTGATCAAAATGATGAGTGAAGCAGTCGAAGAAATATGAAGAATCGGACTAAGAATCATTTTAAATCCAATAAAGGTAAGAATTAGTGCTATTCCATACTTTAAATACGCAAATTTATCAATAAAGTTCGCTAACAGAAAATATAAACTTCTTAAACCGAGAATTGCAAAAATATTCGAAGCATAGAGGATAAAAGGATCATTTGGAGCAATCGCAAAAATCGCAGGAATACTATCTACCGCAAAGAGCAAATCTGAAAATTCAATCACCCCAACAACAAGCAATAAAGGCGTCGCATATTTTAGACCATTTTTTATCACAAAGAAATCTGATCCATGAAATTCATCAGTCATTCTTGGAAAAATCAGTTTTACCACTCTTGCTCCCAAAGTATCAGAGAAATTCTTTTGTTCTTCTCCCTGTTCTTTCTGAAAAAATGATTTTACTCCAGCATAAACCAAGAAAGCTCAGAATAAAATAAGTAAAATATTGATTTTTATCGAAAGATCTCCTATAAAAAATTCTGGGAGATAGGAAAGCTGAATAAGTTTTACTCAGGTAAAAATAAAAATTGCTCTAAAAATCAAAGCTCAAAGGACTCCCCGAAATAGCACTTTGTGATGAGCATTTTTCTCAACACGAAAAAAACTAAAAATCATCACAAAGACAAAGAGATTATCAACAGAAAGGAGTTTTTCTATCCAATACGCAGAAAGAAACTGAGAAAACCTCTCCACACCAGAATCTCGATAAACATATCCTGCAAAAAGCATTGAAAGCCCAATCCAAACCAAGGTCCACATGAATGCTTCTTTTGTTTTTACTTCATGACTTTTCTTATTAAAAAGCCCGAGATCAAGCACAATCATAGCAGAAACAATAATTCAGAACACAATCATTTCATGAAGATACATAAGCTATTTTTTATACATAAAAACAATGGAAAAATATAGATATTTCCCCTCTCATTTCCATCTAAAAATAAAAATATCACATCTTTAACTTATTTTAAAACAGATTTTTATAGCTTAATAACTAGCATTTTAAAAAAATATGAAAAAAATCGTCATTTTTTTGACAAATAGATTATTTATGTTATAATAATGTTGTCTTTATTTCTTATACAAAACTATACATGAAAAAAATGGTGAAAAAACTCGGTCTTCACAAAGCTGAAGCTGAAAGAACAAAAACTCAAAAGATCGTGAGAGACATCGCTTTCTTTGGAGTTGTCGTTTACGCTGCAGTAATGACATTTATGGTGTTCTCTGCAGAAGCAGACAGAACTGAAGCTGAAACAGACTTGGTATCTGCCAACATTACAGCTTCTCAGGTAGCTTTTGTAAAATAAGTTTAAACAAAAAACTAAAAAAATCTGAATGGGAATGCTTATTCAGATTTTTCTTTTTTGATTTTTTTTAGTTATTCAATATGAAAAGCTCGTCTTTGATCATTGGTGAGTCTTGGCAAGATTGACTTCACCTGCTCTTTAGAAACTGCCTCATAATGCTCCAAAATATCCTCTAAAGTCTGGATTTTTTGATATACAAGCCATTGAGAAGAAAGGAAACTGGCCATTTCATCCGAGCTTTCTATTCACATCTGAATACTTCACTTCAAATAATTTTTAGCATTTTCAAATTCCTCTTGAGCAACCCCCTCCTGCACAATAAAATCGAGCAAACGGTAAATTTCCTGGACTCAAAAACTAAAATTTTCTTTACTCAAACCTGACCTAATCGTAAAAATTCAGTATTCAAAACCCGCACGATGACCTGCACCAATATAATAACACAAACCCAATTTTTCCCTAATCTCTTGAAAAAGCCTAGAAGACATATTCCCTCCCAAGATCGTTGTCAGGACTCTAGCTGCATATCTCTCCTCTTCAAAAGCTGTAAACCCCGGCATCGCAATAATGAGATGATTCTGTTCCGTTCCTTTTACAAAAAAATCTGATTTCTTTTCTGGTAAGTGCCATCTAAATTCAGGTTTATTCCTCGTTTTTTGAGCAGGAAGTGCAGAAAATAAACTTTCAATATGTTTTTCTAGTAAAGCTTGATCCTGGATTTTCCCAGCAATCGTAATCAGAATATTATCCTTGGTATACAAAGCATTCTTGTAAGCAAAAAGATCCTCACGAGTAAAACTCTTGATCGTTTCTTCATAACCAATCGTAGGTCTTCAGTAACTATTCTCTCAGAAAAAAAAGGAACTCCATTTTTCGTTTACAAGCGACATTGGATTGTCTTCATACATTTTGAGTTCTTGAATAATGACTCCTTTTTCTCTTTCAAGTTCTTCTGTTGCAAACTGAGCATCCAGCATCATATCTGCCAAAAGTTCAAGCGAAATCTGAGCAAACTGTGGAGCACATTTGATATAATAAGAAGTCAGACTTCCTCCTGTTGCCGCATTAAATTCTGCTCCAATCTTATCCATTTCCGTGGCTACCGCTTTAGGAGTCGCTCGTTGTCTCCCTCCTTTGAAAAACATATGTTCCAAGACATGAGATATTCCGGCCTCAGCTCTCGTTTCATATTCAGATCCAGCTTTCACTGAAATATCTATAGTAAGCGAATTTCCCTCCTGCATAGGAGCAAAAATACAATCTATTCCTCAGATTTTTTTAGTTTCATAATGCATCAACTATCACCGTATTCAAAAAATAAAAAAAGCTGAATCATTATGAATTTTCAGCTTTTAAAATCAAGAAAGAATGAACCAAAAGCAAAGATTTATGCTCTACTATAGAAATTCCAAGCATCCTGGACCGCATCAACAATCGTTTTTTGAGGCTCCCAATGAAGAACCTGCTTCGCTTTAGTAGGATTAGCAACAGAAATTGCAACATCACCATCTCTCCTCTCTCCAATCGTATGAGCAATCGGTTCTCAAACAATTGATTCAGTAATCATCAATATTTCTTTAACCGACTTTCCAGTTCATGTCCCGATATTAAAGACCTCAAACTGTGCTGAAGATCAGTTTTCTTTCGCTTGTGCTTCTACTTCCTGCTGCAGCAAATAATCATAACTTTGAAGATGCGCCTGTGCAAGATCTTCAATATGAATATAATCTCTAATACAGGTTCCATCAGGAGTTGGATAATTATCTCCAAAAACCGTAATACTTTCAATCTCTTTTTTCGCAACTCTTAGGAGAAAAGGGACAAGATTGGTTGGAATTCATTTTGGATTTTCTCCGAGTAAGGCTGAATGGTGCGCTCCTACAGGATTAAAATATCTCAAACACACTATGGAAAACCCCTTATGCTGAGCCATATCTTTGAGTAAAAATTCCATTGCCAGTTTTGTCGTTCCATAAGGATTCGTAGTATTGAGACGATCCGTTTCTGTAAACGGTGCAAGATTTTTTTCTGCATCATAAACCGTTGCACTAGAAGAAAAAATCAGCTTTTTTACCTGATGTTTATCCATCACCTGCAAAAGTGTCGTAGTTCCAGTAATATTATTATCATAATACAGAAAAGGATCATGACAACTCTCTCCTACTGCCTTTTTGGCTGCGAAATGGATCACGCCATCAAACTGCTCCTTTTCAAAAAGCTGATCGAGAAAATCAAAATCCCTAACATCCCCTTCATAAAAAGGCAAATCTTTCCCCGTAAGTTCCTTAAGCCCAGCAAGAACAGACTCTTTGTGGGTATTGGAAAGATTATCTAGGAGAACAAGCTCATATCCCGCATTAGCAAAAAGCACTGCAGTATGAGAACCAATATATCCCAATCCTCCCGTAATCAAAATTTTCTTTGGTTCCATAATGATTAACCAAACTAAAACTGACTAAATATACTGATATAAGCTACCAAAATCAAGATTAAGGCAAAATGGTAGTGATAAAGCTTGATTTTTAGAGGCTGTTTTCTAAAATTCTTCTCATTTATTCGGAAAAATTGCAAGGTTATGAACGCTTCAATGAAGTTAAAAAAAGTTCTCAAAATAAAACTCCTTTCTTGAATATTTCTAGGAAGTAGTCTGATTTTTCTAATGCTTTCTGCTATTTTTCCTAAAACACGACCTATTTTAGATGATATTAGACTCTTTTTTCAAAAATATTTATTCACCGAAATCGCTGAATTTCGCTACCGCTCAAAAATCAATCACCCAGTCATAATTTCAAAACTCCTCTCCGCAAAGAAACTCACACCTGGAGATCTCATTTTTACCTCCAATACTGACTCATTAGGGAGTACTTTCATCAACGGAAAATGGAAACATATTGCTCTCTATCTCTGAACGCCTAAACAGCTAAAAAATGTAATGGGCAAGAAATCCCCCTTTTATCAAAAAATAAAAAATCTGAATTTCCCTCAAAAAACACCTCTTATCATTGAAAGTACTTTTAGTGGAGTTCAGATTTCTCCTCTTGAGACACTAAAACCAAGTGAGGCGCTTCTTGCAATCAGACCTGAAATCTCCAAGAAAACCTTGAGAGCTGGGATAGAACTTTTAACCGAGCAGATTGGAAAAGCTTATGACTTTGATTTTAATACCGAAGATGCTACAACACTGTACTGCTCAGAATTACTCACTCCAACATTTATCAGGCGAGGTTTTTCCCCTATAAGTGAAGAAACACTCCTAAGAACGGTTATTCCTCCAGATGCGATGCTTAATGCCTTACTCACAAAGAAGAAAGGAACCCCTAAAACTCACTTAATTTTTTATGTAGAAAGTGATGGAGAAACTCGGCATTTTTTAAATCTCTAAAAATAAAATTCTAAAAGATCATTCAATTTACGCTAAAATCAAGCCCCTTGAAGGTATCTTATAATCAGTAAAAGACTCCTTTTTTATTTAATTCCAAAGAGGGGATAACACAACAGACAAAATTTTCACTAATGTACAATTTTTTTGATTTGACTCTTTTTTCATAAACTCTATACTAACAAAAGAAATCAGATTTATCTTTTCTGTTATAGCTATGGTCGTTTATTCTTTTTCTCAGATCAATCTCTACGAGCAATGTCCAAGAAAGTATCAGTATCGCTATCTTGATCAGCTGGAAAGAGCTTTTGAGACGAGTCCTGATCTCATTCTTGGAACCAGCGTTCATGGAGCTTTAGAATGGCTCTATCAACAGGTTAATATCTTCAATATTCCCATCAAAGCGGATCTTCTGGGAAAGTTTCACGAATTACGGAAAAATGCCGGAGCCGACGCTGGAGAAAAGCTAATTTATAAGGGAGGTCAACACGAAGATGATTATCTCAGGAGAGGAGAACAGTATTTAGAAAGGTATTATGAAAGGTACGCTCCTTTTAAGGACAGCAAAATCATTGCTACTGAACTAATGATGAACTTTGATTTGCAAAAAAAAGAAGACTGATGAGAGCAGAAATTCCGCTGAATCATTGATAGATTAGATAAAGAAGGAGAAAGCTTCGTCATCAACGATTACAAAACCAATAAACAGCTTCCTCCCGAGGAAAAAGAAGAATACAAAGAACAGCTCACGCTCTATGCCCTCGGAGTGAAGCAAAAATATGGTAAATATTTTCAAAAACTTAAAGCCAGACTTCATTATCTTCATTTTGAATTAACTGATGAACGGGAGATTACTGATGAACTCCTCCAACCAATCATTGAGAAATATCGTAAAGCCATCAATGCCATAGAAAAAGCAAGATTTGACTACAATATGGGAATCTCAACAGCCTTTCCAACCAAACAAAATGCCTATTGCAAATACTGTGAATACCAAGAGCTTTGCCCTCTCTGGAAACATTTGAATTATGGAGATGAAGCGGTAGACTGAGGAGAACTTGGAGAACAAACCATAAAAAAACTCGTAGATCAGTATGCAAAAATTGCTCGTGAAAGCACCGAACTCAGCAAAGAAAAAGAAAGTCTGAAAGAGATTTTAGTTGCCTATGCAGAGAAAGGAGGATTTGAACAGCTTTTTGGAGAGCAAAGCAAAATCTGAATAAGTAAAAGTGATTTTTACTCTGCAAAAGACAAAGATGAGCTAAAGAAATTCCTAGCAGAACAAGGACTTTTGGAAGATGCTATAGAAATCCCCTATTATAAACTCAATACTCTCGTAAAAAATCAAAAGCTGACTCCAGAGCAAATTCAAATGTATTTAACAAAAAAGGACTCACGAAGAATAACCCCAAGTAAGAAAAAAGAGTAGCTCTCGTCTACTCTTCTTTACTCAAAATCGCCTGAAGTACACCATTGACTAGCTTCGGAGCTCACTCATCAGAATATCTTTTTGCAAGTTCTACCATTTCATTGAGAACGACCTCTTTTGGTGTAGCAATAACTTTATATTCAATATATCAAAGAAGCAACAAAACCTGATCCATAGGATCCATCCTCTCATATCAAAAACTCTCTGCATACTGGTTAACTTTTTGAATAAGTTCTGCCTCATAACGAGAAAGAGCGTTCCCTACCTGAAGCACATACTCCACATCCACTTCATCAGCATTCCACTGATCAAAAAAATAACGAAGCATATAATCAAACTCCTCTTCTACAGAATAATCTGAAGCATATTCATTAAGTTTCGCTTGAACAAAGTCATCAATATGTAGTTCTGCCTGCTTTTTTTGAGCAACAACCTTAAGAAAATCTTCATCCAAAAAACCTGATTTCTTATCTCATGAAGAGAGTTCTTCAAGACTAGCATTTTCACTCTGAACCTTCTCACTTACAAAAGGCTTCTTGCTCAAAACAGAAAAAAAACAATGCTGATAAAAATACGATAATACGATTTTTCTAGCATTGATTCTCTTCTTGATATCCATTGTAAGATTAAGGATGCTCAAAATAAAATATTCCTCCAAGATATGAAATCTCTGGAAATTTTAAACATAGACACTACAAAAACTATACTTCTACTACCGCTGCATCTTTTTTAGCTTTGATAGTAAGCACCTGCTTTCCATTATAATATCCACAAGACGGACATACCCTATGATTGAGTCTATTTGCACCACAGTTCGGACATTTTGCTGTCTGATATTTTTGTGCTAATCTCTTAAGATTAATAGACTTCCAAGTTGAATGTCTTTTACGAGTCTGAACTTTACTGACCTTTTTCTTTGGACCGATTGTCATTTGATTGATAGCTTTAGTAAATTAAAACCAATACTGATTATTCAGCCTTTTCTACTTTTTTAGCTGGAGCTTTCTTAGCTGGAGCTTTTTTCTCTACTTTTGGAGCAGTTTCCTTTTTGGTTGCAGCCTTTTTAGCTGGAGCCTTCTCTGCCTTTGGAACAGAAACTTTCTTAGCTGATACTTTTTTAGAAGAAAGTTCAGAAGCCTTAGAAGAAGCCTCCTCTGGAGTAAGAACCTCTACAACAGTTTTAAGATAAGTCCTTCCATTGAATTTCTTACAATTCTTTTTCCTAAATGCAACTACTCCATCAATTGCAGCATGTACAGTAAAGTCAGCAGCTTCATAAGTATTTTTTCCGCATTCATATTTTGAACCTTTCTGTCTAATGATAATATTCCCTGCAAGAACAGGTTGTCCACCAAAGACCTTGACTCCACGATATTTTGGTTGTGAGTCCTTTAGATTTTTAACCGAACCAGCGGCTTTCTTGTGTGCCATAAGCTTTTCAAATAAGATAAAACGACTGTGTGCAAATATAGGGATTGGGAAATAATATTCAAGAGGAAGTGAAAAAAAGTCTTATTCTTCTCACAAAAAATGGAATAAAGCTCTCTAAAAGCTAATCTTCCAATACCTTCTCTGCATAATGAATCACGGTATAAACATATTTCTTCTCCGGATCAAACTGAAATCCTAATCCCATCTGCCTAAAATGAGGCATAACCAAGGCTTTGTAATGAACCCCTCATTTCCCTTCTGATACAAAAGCATCAAAAATCTTCCTTGTTGAATTAATAAGTTCTTGAGTACAATCTCCTGCCGTACAACGATATGATCTATATCCAATACTCTCAGAAAAAGCATTCTTTCAGCCTGTTTCTTTGAGAAAAGAAACTCCCAAATTGGCAAACCATTTTTTAATACCCCAATAATTATAATAACCATCGCTTGAAGCTCTCTTATGCGTAGACCTTTTGAGAGAAACCAAATAATCTGCCCAATTTTTAGCTGTTTTTTCCAAATCTCTATGATAAGTATAAGGCTCCAATCCCTGCTGAATTCTAAGTTCATTATGCCAAGCAAGCCAAGTTTGCCTTACCTTATCAAAATCAATATTCGGCATATCTTGATAAGAAACCTCTACAAGAGAATCAGGAAGCGGAATTTGAACAAGAGCTCAAGTTTTTTGAGCAATTCGATCCTGTATTTCAGCATACAAAACCTGATTTTCATCACTAAGAGAACTCACGGCTCCAGTATGCATTGTTGTTGCAAGTTTTTGCAAATAATCCTGCTGCTGAGAAGGAGACATTGGTGTAAGTTTTTCTTCTACAGTAGTAATAAGTTGATTTGTAGTATCACTATACGCTGAAACGTGGAGAGAAAAAAATAAAATCGCTACTCCTCGAATCAGAATTCATGACTTTTTCATACTATCTCTAAACAAATAAAAATCCTCATCCTACGATCAATATTTTAAACACGAAGACAAAGCCCAAAATTCAAGCCGTCTTACTCATCGAAACCCTTCATAGGAAGGAATATCTCCCAAGCACGATAGCATGCTCAAGCGATAAAATACAAAACAAATTTTTTACACGAAGAAGTATTGTACGATTCTCAAGATGAATGTCAAAAGTTTTTTAAAACACCAGGTAGGACCAACAATACAAAAAGAAAAAGTTAACACATCATTCAAAAAATCGATATTAAAAAACAGCTTCAAGCCATTCTATATCCCTCATTGAAAAATAAAAAAAAATCTGTATAGTTTTTCCGTTTACTCTGAATAATATAATGAAAAAACTCGCATTCTTTCTTTCATTCTGGCTCATCTTGGGATTAGGAATAAGTCAGGCTGGATTTTCAGACACTAACGGAAACGAATATGAAGAAGCAATAAATGAGCTCGTAAAAAAAGACATCGTAAAAGGCTATCCTGATGGGACCTTCAAGCCGAATCAATGAATTACTCGTGCCGAAATGATAAAAATAATCATTCTCGCCGCGAACCTTGATCTCGTTGAATGACATGAACAATGTTTCCCTGATGTGCCTCAAGAGGAGCGATTTTTTAATTTTGTTTGTTCTGCAAAAGCCCTAGGAATCGTAAAAGGCTATGATGACGGGACCTTTAAACCAAACCAAAAAGTTTCCTTGGTAGAAGGACTAAAAATGGCTATTGAGGGCTTCAAAATTCAGACCCAAGAAAAAAAATCTGACTTTCGATACGAGAAATATCTGTATTTTGCACATCAGAATTCAATTTTTTCTCAATATGCTTATTATCCAGAGCAGGAACTCACTCGTGGTATGATGGCACATCTCACCGCAAAACTCCTCGAATGACAATCATGAAGTCGGGACTATCAACGTAAAATGTACTCGGCAGGCTGTGGGAAAGATCAAGCCTCCTCTACCCCAGACACCGTACTAGTAAACGGAATAGAAAGGCATTTTATGACGAGCATTGGAAAAAATTATTCTTCTTCTCGACCTGCAAAACTCATAATCGCCTTTCATGGTCGTACCAGCTCAAATAATGGACTTGGATATTATGGTATAGAATGAGCTAGTGATGGGAATACTATTACTGTCTATCCTGCTGGTTTACCCGAAGAAGGACCACAAAGAAACCGAAGAGATCCGTGAGATAAGGTTTCAAATCTAAGGGATTATAAGTTTTTTGATGCAATTATAAAAGAAATTTCAGAACAGTATTGTATTGATCCATGAGAAATCTACGCCGTTGGACATTCACTCGGGGGATGGTTTACCAGCATGCTAGGATGTTCGAGAGGAAGCCAATTACATGGAATTGGAATTGTAGCGGGAAGTCCGATGCTTTTCCCACAGTGTAATGCGCCAGTTGCTACGATCATTTTTCATAATCCATCAGATCCTTTAGCTTCTTTCGCATGAGGGGAACAAATCCGTGATAAAATCCTTAAACAGAATCAATGCTGACCAGAAACTGAAATCTACCCTAACGCCCACGGTATGCAGTGTCTACGCTACACAAAATGTTTACCCTGAGCAGCTGTCGTATTCTGCAAATACACAGAAGGAGGACATATGCGACCAAGTGGAGCAGCAGAAATGATGCGAAAATTCCGATCAGAAAATTAAAAAAAACCAGCTCTAATTCGAGCTGATTAATTCTTTTTTCTTCTCTCTTTTTTGTAAAGAGAAAGTAACAAACGTCCCATTTCCTGAAGGAATTATATCTTTAATTTGAAATTCCGGATACTGTCTTTTGAAAGCCTTCAAAAGGACAAAAAGTTCTTTGTCCATTGCTTCAAAATAAAAACAATTTACATCTATTTGATGACATCTTGTTTTTAATTGCTCACTTTGAAAACGCTCTTCAAGAGATTTTGAAGAGGACGACTCCTGGAGTATAGTTATCAAAACTAAAACTCCAATAAGGAGTGAAAAAAACAAGAATAGAAGCCTCCCTACTATCTTTCTTCTTCTTAAAATTTTTCTTTTATTCATACTTCTTTATTTTTTTATTTTGAAGAGGATAATATATTTTTTGAATATAATGTCAAGAGATACTAAAAATCTCTCTTGCAAAGGTTAATACTTTTCCCTATACTCCATATTCTATGCTGAATATTGAATTTGAAATAGAAAATATATTCTGAATTCTTGATTATTTTTACTCTTTTTATGAGAGCAAACCAATGAAAATAGGACTTATTGGAGCGACAAACGCAGGGAAATCTACGCTTTTCAACCGTCTCATCGGACAGTTCAGAGCGATTGTAACCGACATTCATGGGACGACCACAGATATTATCGTCCACAATATGCAGGTTGATGGAGTCGGAAATTTGACCTTTTTTGATAGTCCAGGACTTTTGGATTTCTCAGATGAAGTGCCGTTTATTGAAAAAATCGTCAAAAATTCAGACTTACTCTTGTTTTTGATTGATGATACCGTAGGAGTTTCTGCTAAAGATCAGCATATTCTTTCTCTTATTATGGAGAATAACAAAAAAAATCAGACTTTTCTAATTGTAAATAAACTGGATGTGAAGCGAAAAGTAAACGAAGGAGACCTCGCAGTCAGCGATTATTACAGCTTAGGACTAGAAAAAGTAATCTGAATTAGTGCCAAAAAAGAGAGAAACCTTGCAGAGCTAGAAGATGCAGTTCTCGACTTCGCTAGGAAACGAAACGCTACCCACGACGAAGAAAAAGAAGAACTCCCTGAGCAAAAAGGAATCTGAATTGCAATTGTAGGAAAACCAAATTCATGAAAATCTACCCTCCTCAATACCTTTGTCGGAAAGGAGCTTGCCAAAGTAGAAGACAAACTAGGTACAACGAGGGATTACTTAGTCTGAGAATTTAAATCTCAAGGAAAACGATATACCGTCTACGATACTGCAGGGATTAGAAAAAAAGGGAAAACTCACGGAATAGAAAAGATTGCCTATGACAAAACTGTTAAAATGCTGGAATTTACGAGACCCGTCGTAATTTTTTTAGTAGACTGTACACAAGGAATCACCCATAGAGATATGACCTTACTCCAAGAAATCGTTCAACTCTGACTTCCTACGATTTTTGCTCTGAATAAAGCTGATTTGGTAGAGAAAAAGGCGATTGATGCGATGATAAAAGGAGCCCAGAGCTATCTTGATTTTGCCAAGCACATTCCTATTGTTCCAATTTCTGCGCTCCATGCTGAAGGAATTTGAAATCTCCTCAAAATGGTTGCTCTCCTACAAAAAGAAAACCAGAAAAGAATCTGAACCACTGAACTCAATCGTATTCTCAACCAAGAACAAGTCCAAAAACCTGCTCGCTTCCCAAAAAATAGAATCTGCAAAATCATGTATGCCACGCAAATTGAAGTAGATGCACCAACCTTTATGATCTTTGTCAATCACAAAGCCAGAGTCAATTTTGCATTCAAAAAATGGATAGAAAATGTATTGAGGAGAAATTTTTGATTTATCGGAGTACCTTTAGTACTAAGATTTCGTGAAAGAGGAGAAGGACAAGAAGAAAGATCTGCACCATGAGTTTCTCTTAAAACGCTTCGTAAAGAACAAAATGCCCGCCAAGAGAAACAAGAAAGAAATGCAGCCAAAATCCTTCAAAGAAGGAAAAGAAAAACAAGCTAAAAAACTGGATGATCATTCCAGTTTTTCTTTTCCAACATAAAATAGAAAAAACACTACGCTCCTTTCTTTTGAACAGCTCACTTTTTCTTCTGGAGCCACCAGTCTGATTGTCTCGTTAAAAATTTCGCATCTGAAGGATTTTTAAGTAGCATCTTTACTGCTTCTTCAAGGAAAATCGTATTCTGGCTTCCTTTAAAAAGAAGGATCCATTTTTCATCAGACTTCTTGAGAAATTCAAGGACAAATTTTCCGACTTCAGAAGCCGAATGACAGAGTTGAAACTGCGATAAAGGAAATCAGATTTTTCCTAATTCATCAGCAAGGAAGTGATGCATTGAAGTTCAGAGCAGAACAACGAAATCCGCACTTTGCTGGACATAGGCTGCGAGTAAACGATGCTCTTTTTCAGTCAAATCACCGAGCTCTCTCATATCTCCAAGCACGAGTAGCACTTTTCTTTGCTCTGGAAGGGACTTATTGAGCATCAAAGTCGTATCAATCAGCTTCCTCATACTCAGCGGCGAAGCATTATAGCTAGAATCCACAAGGATACTCTCTTCTTTCCCTTTAAAGAGCGAACATCTCCCTGCTTGTAACTGGAAAATCAAAGGTTCAGCAAGGAAACTCTGCATATCAAGCTCTTTACCTTTTATTTTAAGTACTAAAATCTGAGCCATTACCAAAGCAACACTCAAATATCCGTAGTTGGGTTTACCGAGGAGGTTAGTTTTTAGAGAATAGGACTGGGATTTGAGATGAAGCTTAAGATTGGTAAGCGCCAAATGCTCGTTTTGCATTCAGATTTCTATCTTTTCATCAGAGAAATGCAGATCAGCACTGCTTTCATAGCCCAAAGTCTGATAACTGAAACCATCAATCTCCAAAGCCCCCATGACCTCTTGAGCATAGGCATCATCAGCATTGAGGAAAGCAATTTCTCTAGTAGATTTGACCATTTTCGCTTCTTCTCTGGCAATTTCCGCAGGATTCCCAAACTGCTCAGAATGCACGGCATCAATTGCCGTAAACACTCAGAAATGGGGCTTATTGATCGTCAAAAGAAACTCCATCTCCTTTGGTCTATCAATCCCGTATTCTAGCACAATGATATCATAGTTCTTCTTTGAGAAAAAAGCTTTTTTGAGAGCAAGAAGTGCCGTTTTCAGAAAAGTAAAAATCTGAGGTTCTCGGCTTTCCACCTCTAAAATAGAGAGCGACATTCAGAGTTCTCCATTAAAGTTTTTGGGAGAAGTATAGATTCTCTGCTCCGGAAGTGCCTTTTGCAAAGTCTGATGAATAATCATACGGCAAGAGGTTTTCCCTACACTTCCATTGATTCCAATAGTAAAAATCTGATATTTTTGTAGGTAATGCCTCGCACATCGCCCAAGAAAGCGGTAATATTGAAAAAGGAGTTTTGTTTTCATAAAAAAAGTAGGAGAGTAAAAATTTACCTTAAAGATAGGATTTTTTCCTAGAAAAACAAGCTTTTCTTAGCTACTTTGCAACTTCCAAGCGAGCAAATCCTCTTTCATCTCAGCGGAAATCCTCCTACTTTCTCTCGCTTTTTGAATCGTTTTATTCTGCACAAAAGGACTTAAAGTCTGACTTTGAATGAGAGGAAGCGTTGCATTCGGCTGCTTGGCAAGGGCGGTTGCAAAATACCATGCCTGCATCATCTGTACATAATATTCCTCGCTCTGCACCGAAGCAACGAGATTGAGCATTTCAGGTTTAAACTCCTCATCTAGAAAATTAGAAAGAAGCAGGCCAATAGCATATCTGAGAGTATAGGGATCTGAGGAACCAAGCCAGATTTTAATCTTTTGATATACAAGAGCTGGAAACTTCTTGAAGATCTTTGGAGAAAAAGTATCACAAACCATTCGGTTATCAATATAAGGGAGAAAAGCCTCGGTCAGCTCCATCGCAAAAGCAAAATCCTTGACCTGCTCAATCAAAAAGCCATGAAGCAAATTTTCTTCCAAATAGTAATGCGGAAGTGTCTTCAAAAACTCATCAGCTTTATCTTGCTTGAAAAGCTGCTTGGCAAAGCTCCTCAAAAGGGGAATTTTCGTGCCAAGAATCTGTTCTAGACGAAGCGTAGGAATCAGCTTAGCCACGAATTTTTGATTTTTTTGATCTTGAAGAGCCAAGAGCTCAGTTCTAATCTTTTCTATCTCTGACATTAGGAGAAAAAAGGGCTAAAATCAGACTTTTAATCTTCTTTTTCATCAATCCAGAGGCTAACAATTACCGCTAATGGCACAGAAAGCACGATTCCCCAAAAGCCCATCACCGTTGCGCCAAGAAGCGCTGAAAGTAAGACCAAAACTGAATTTACACCTAATTGCTTCTCCATAAGTAAAGGAAGGATCACATTATTTTGAACCCACTGCAGCAAAAGATAGACTCCACCTACAATTAGCATTCCCCAAATTCCGTGATGAATCCATGCCAAAATCACAATCGGGATCATCGCAAACAGCGGTCCAACATACGGAATAATATCCAAAAGCCCCGTAATCAAAGCAAGAGAAAACATATTTGGCAAAGCGAATCCTAGCCACTTCATCACCCAAAAAGCAAGGTAAATTGCCAAGAAAATAAAGAGCGAAAGATAAACCCTCGCCTTAAGCCAAAGCGAAAGCTTGCGATAGACATCATCAATTTTAGCCTTGACCTCAGATTTACGATGCTTCGCAAAGGGCTTCGCGAGCAGAGAAACGAGATAATCCTTTTCAATAGAGAAAAAAATCGCCATCGTAAAGACTATCGCAAGATTCGCAAGGATTCCGAAAAATCCACCAATCACCGAGAAAATACTTGAAGAGAACTGCTTGAGATAGCTTGTTGATGATTCTAAAATCGCATTGAGAACCGACAAAACCGAAGCTTGAAAATCAGTATTTGACCAATTAAAATTCTCCCAATGCGTCACGAGATAATCTTTAGCAAGATCAGGAAGAAAAGAAAGCTGATAGATCGCATCAGGTCGGGCATTGCTCACCACGAAATCTTTAATCCCTACAACCACCTTGGATACCCAAGATACTAAAAGCGAAATCTGAGAAACCAAGAAAGGAACCACAAAGAAAACTCCAGAAAAGACAAAAAGCATAAGCACAAAATAGCTCATTCCGATCGCAACTCACCTGCTCTTAAGCTTCCTCTGAAAAGCGAGAATCATCCCCTCAGCAGAAATCGCGATAATCAACGCTGAAATAATCAGATACACCACCTCTAGCGACTGATAAAACCGATAGCCCAAACAGACAAAAAGCGCTCCAATCAGCCAAAATCTGACGATCATTTTGGTAGAAAATATACTGGGACTTGAAAGTAGCTTTCTATTGCGATGAGCTTGAGGATTTGGCAAAGTGGGACTTTTTTTGAGAGGAGGATTTAGCATCATAGTGGAGGAAAGAACTAAAAACTTGCGTTCGCTGCTGGCTAAGCATCGCTTCTACTTCCTCCCACTTTTTGGCTTCAAGGAGAGAAAGCAAAGGCGCTAATTTCATTTTATGTAAGGTCACAAAAGCTTTATAGTAAGGAGCTTGTCCTTTTTGAGCGAGGAAAGTTTCTGAGGCACGGATCAGTATTCTTTTGATTTTATGCCTGACAACTGCTCTTTTGGAAACCAGCAAAGGAACATGAAAAGAAAGCTGATGAAAAGGACGATTGGGATACTGTTCTACGAAAAAAATCGCAAAAAGTCAGCGAGCGAATACCTGCCTTTTCTTGGTGAGAAATCTCACTTCTTTCCCTTGTAATCTCTGCTGCTTTTTGAACAAAACGCTCTTGTAAAGTAAAATACAAGGAGTATAAAAAAGCTGACTCAAAAATCAAGTA